>JAFRZB010000050.1 GCA_017442785.1 Bacillota bacterium | reverse complement strand
TGCCGGAATAGACTCAAGAAGGCAATAAGTCAATAAGCGTGGGTATGTGCATCATCCCGCGCTTTTGTCTTCTTGAGGCCTAAGGGAGTCCAGGGGGGAAAGCCTGGCCCACGACCTTGCGTGCAAGGTGTAGTGGGTTACACAGCAATAGCCGCTTCGTATGCCGGTGGGCATACGACCGCGTGTGCTGCGCTCTGCGAACCTGCCGGGCGGTGAGCAGGACGCGGCGCCGCTTCTTGCGGCGTGGATGTGTAAGAAGAAGTCACTCCCTGGGCACATGATACTTATTGACTTGTTGAATACATAATTTTGGAGGATAAAAACGAATGAGTTATTACGCGATAATTCGCATCGAAAAAAGAAAGATCGGCTCGTGCGCTGCCATAGAAAAGCACCACGAACGCAAGAAAGAACAGTATAAGAGCAACCCGAACATAGATCCCGCTCTTACCCCGCTCAACTACCATCTGGTACAGCCTACAAAGAGCTACCGGATGATGGCGCTTGAACGGATAGAGGAAGTCGGAGCCAAACGAAGAAAGGACAGCGTTGTACTGCAGGACGGACTGCTGACCGCCAGCCCGGAGTGGATCAGGGAGAAATCTCCGGAGGAACAGGCTGAGTATTTCAACTATGCATTCGAGTTCCTTAAGGATCGTTACGGCGAGGCCAACTTTAAATCTGTTGTTGTCCATCTGGATGAAGCGACGCCGCATATGCATTTCGTATTCGTCCCCATAACAGAGGACGGAAGGCTCAGTTCAAAAGATGTAATGGGCGGACCGAAAGGCATGACAAAACTGCAGGACGATTTCTATGAGTTCATGGCCAGAAAGTATCCGGAACTCTTCAGAGGGATCCCAGCCAGGGTAACGCACAGGACGCACCTGCCCAGTTACCTTTATAAGAACGCGGCGGAGCTTTACAAGCATTACGATGAGATCCAAAACGCCATAAAGGACATCGGACTGGTCGGAAATGCAAAGAAGAAGGATGAAGCTATCGCCCTGCTTGGAAGATATGCTCCGGAGATGGCCCGTATGGAACAGCAGCTCAAAACTACGGAGCAGCATATTAAGGGCCTTAAAAACGCTCTGGAGAACAGGGACTCCGCGATCAGCAAATACAGAGCCAAAAGCGATAAGCAGGAGGCCGAGATCGATAAGCTTGAAGAGCAGGTCGACACGCTTAAAAAACAGCAGGAGGCGCTTGTTGCAATGATAAAACGCATCCCGCCGGACCTTCTGGAAGAGATGGAGCGCAGAGAGCGGGAACGCAGAAAACTTGAAAAACACAAGGGTTGGGAACGATAGGAAAGATCTACTACTAGATCCCCCGCACTATTATTTAGTCGCTGTAGAAATATATTGAATTTTAAATGAATTAGAGGTTATAAAGATGTCCGGAAAGGATAAAAGAAAACTTAATAAATGTCCTGCTCCGGACATCCCTTTGTCCGGAGCAGACATGTATTCCAGCTCTGAAATATTGTCTTTTCTCGCTCAGAATGGTAGGATTGACATCAGCGGTGTGGCTGAAGAAATGAGGAACAAAGAAAGAGAGGAAATTTTAAACAGTCACAAGTACGCGATAAGTCAGGAAAAGAGCGGGAAATGGATATCCTGGATCCCTGATATCCGATGCGCAAGCGGAAGGCGGCTTCTCCGCCGCAATACCAGAGATCTTTTAGAGGACGCTATTTATGAGTTCTACGCTGGAGAAGATCCGAACAAGCTATATTCGGGGATAACGCTTGAGAAGTTGTATCCGAAGTGGCTTGAGTACAAGAAACTTCATACAAAGGCAGTCACTTATATCCTTCGCGTAGAGTCGGAGTGGAAGCGCTATTACAAGGGTACAGAGATAGTCAGGCGGAAGATAGCGGATCTGACTAAGCTGGACCTGGATATGTGGGCCCACAACATGATCAAGAGTTACGACATGACCAAGACCATGTATTACAACATGAGCATAATCATGAGGCAATGCCTTGATTACGCGGTGGATCGTGGCATCATCAGCGAAAATCCGCTCAGTAAAGTGGAGATCGATGGACGGAGGATGTTCAGGCATCCCAAGAAACAGAAGGACGAAACTCAGGTCTATCTGGGGGATGAGGAGGCTCTGCTGCTCAAGACGGTATGGGAATCGTATAAAACAAGTACAAAGCTTGTTTACAGGCTTGCTCCACTTGCGATAATCTTCCAGTTCCTGACCGGTCTTCGTGTCGGAGAGCTCTGCGCGGTACGCTTCGAAGATGTTAAGGGCAGTCACATTACTATCCAGCGCATGCTTCGAAGAGACAGCAATGAGATCGTTGATCACACCAAAACTCATACGGACCGTGAGGTGATCCTGCCTTCTGCGGCAATACAGATCATCGAAGAATGCAGACGTTATCAGAAGGAGCACGGCGGGGCCATGGAGTACATTTTCTCCATGACAAAGGAGCCGCTCGTGCACGATGAGGTGAACCTGCTTCTGCGAAGATACTGCAAGAGGATCGGCATAGACTACCGCTCTTTCCACAAGATCAGGAAGACCTATATATCAAAACTTATCGATGCGAATATGAATATCAACACGATAAGGGAGATGGTCGGACACGCTGACGAGCGTACAACATATCATAATTACTGTTTTGACCGCAGTTCTGACGCCGAAAGGCAGCAAGTCATGGATAGGGCGCTGTCTCTGTAACAGGGCCGGAATACCCATGATCAGACGTAATCAAACACAATCAAAACGCAATCAGATTTTCCGGGAATTCTGACCGGAGATCATCTCAAAATCCGAATAATGTTTGTTTCCGAGAACCGTTGAAAAATCAAGGAGAAACGAAAACCCCGACCTTTTGGTCGGGGCTCCCGATAGCTGGTGGATCATCAGGGACTCGAACCCTGGGCACCCTGATTAAGAGTCAGGTGCTCTACCAACTGAGCTAATGATCCGTAGTTGGTTGAAATGCAAGAAAGATATTAGCATTTTAAGCGGGGCGTGTCAAGCAGAAATATGCAAAAACATCCCCGCAAAGAGCAGTTTTTTGTATGCCCGATAAAAAACGGGAGGTCCCTGCGCGGAACCTCCCGAGCGTTTATCGTTTTGCAGAGCATCTGCTCCGGGCAGCGTCTATACCACGCCCTGGGCGAGCATTGCGGTGGCTACCTTCTCGAAGCCCGCGATGTTGGCGCCTGCGGCCAGGTTGCCCTTCATGCCGTACTTTTCGGCAGCGTCGTAAGCATTGTGGAAGATGTTGACCATAATGTCGTGCAGCTTGTTGTCCACTTCCTCGAAGGTCCAGCTGTAGCGCATGGAGTTCTGGCTCATCTCAAGAGCGGAAGTAGCTACGCCGCCCGCGTTGGAAGCCTTTGCCGGAGCAAAGAGTATGCCTGCCTTCTGGTAGACAGCAATGGCTTCCGGAGTGCTGGGCATGTTGGCGCCCTCTGCAACTGCCATTACGCCGTTAGCGATAAGCTTCTTGGCGGATTCTTCGTCGATGTCGTTCTGGGTAGCGCACGGAAGCGCGACGTCGCACTTGATGCCCCAGATGCCCTTGCAGCCTTCGGTGTAGACAGCGCCGGGAACGCGTGCCGCATACTCCTTGATGCGGCCTCTCTCAACTTCCTTTATCTGCTTTACGACGTCCAGCTTGATGCCGTCCGCGTCGTATACGTAGCCGTTGGAGTCGGACATTGCAACTACCTTGGCGCCCAGGGTCTGAGCCTTTTCGCAGGCGTAGATGGCTACGTTTCCGGAGCCGGAGATGACTACGATCTTGTCCTTGAAGCTGTCGTTCTTCATGCACTTGAGCATCTCGTCGGTGAAGTAGCAGAGCCCGTAACCGGTGGCCTGAGTCCTGGCCAGGGATCCGCCGTAGGCAAGGCCCTTGCCGGTAAGAACGCCGGTGTACTCGTTTGCAAGTCTCTTGTACTGGCCGAACAGGTAGCCGATCTCGCGGGCGCCCACGCCTATGTCGCCGGCGGGAACGTCTGTGTCGGCGCCGATGTGCCTGTAGAGCTCATCCATGAAGCTCTGGCAGAAGCGCATAACTTCTCCGTCGGACTTGCCCTTGGGGTCGAAATCGGAACCGCCCTTGCCGCCGCCTATGGGAAGGCTCGTAAGGCTGTTCTTGAAGATCTGCTCGAAACCGAGGAACTTGATGATGGAAAGGTTAACGGACGGGTGGAGCCTGAGGCCTCCCTTGTAGGGTCCGATAGCCGAATTGAACTGGATGCGGTAGCCGCGGTTTACCTGAACGACGCCCTTGTCGTCCACCCAGGGAACCCGGAACATGATCTGACGGTCCGGCTCTACCAGACGCTCAAGGATGCCGGCCTTCTCGTACTTGGGGTTGGCGGCAATAACGGGCTCCAGGGATTCCAGGACCTCGTAGACGGCCTGAAGGAATTCGGGCTCGCCGGGGTTGCGCTTCTCTACCTGCGCGTAAACTCTCTTTGTGTAATCGTTTTTCAGCATGGCTTTTCTCCTCTATATTTCAAAGATAGTGTAACCTTTGTATAATAGAACAATTTTAGACCTCTTGGCCTTGTGTGTCAAGCACAAATGAAAAAGACGGTCCCCTGTGCAAAATAACACAGAGAACCGCCCCTATATCATTCCAGGATCACTATGCGGCCTTCCACATGGGCGTCCAGACCGTCGTTGGTGGCAAAATACTCCTCTATGATGTTGTTGACGGAGGTGGCCACCACGCGCGGCTTCATGTTCTTCTTTACCTCCTCCAGCGGAACGCCGAGGAACTCGTCGAAGTTGTTGAAATGATACTTCTGAAGTCCTATCTTTATCCTCATGTCGTCCGTTATGTCCTCGCCGCGGAACTTAAGCTCCTCAATGGTGTGCGTGGACTTGCGGTAGACTATCTTTACGCCCTTGGAGAACTGGTAGAACTCCGTCTCTCCCACCCAGGCCTCGTCCCGCATAAGGTGCTGCACCATCTGACGGAACTGCGCGCCGGTAAGCTCCACCATGTGCAGGGTATCGTCGAAGGGAGTGTTCTCCACCATGTCCTGGTACTCTATCACCGGGCCGAGCTCCTTCTTGCGTATGCTTCCGGAGGCGAACATCATTACATCGAAACTTGCCTCCCAGGCGATGCAGTCCGCATAGAGGTTGCCCATCTCTGTCTCCTGCTCTCGGCAGGGATGAGTGAGCTTTCTTGCCCAGCGGGTGACTACTCTCTTGTACTTGCTGTCGGTCTGGGTGCGGTAGCTGTCTATGAGATCCTCCATCACCTCGTCCACGGGCGCGGTGTCCTCGTTTATGGGAACGCACTTCCAGCGGAAATCCTCTATGGTCTTGTTTTCCTGGTCGTACTGTATGTCTATCTGCCCTATTATCCCGGTGCCTGTTCCGGCCTGGACTATGGGAACGCCGTTTACTATCTCCGGCTTTTCCATGAAGGTGTGGGAATGACCGCCGATTATCATGTTTACGCCCCAGTCCGGATCCAGCATCCCTGCAAGCTTGATGTCGTTTTCAAGGCCTATGTGCGTAAGCAGCACTGTCATGTCCGTGCGCACGGTGCGGTAGTTGTCGCAGATTATTCCTACCTCCTTGGCCGCCGCCTCAAGGTCTATGAAGGTCCCTATTATCTTCTCGCTCCTGGTGGACGCCAGGACCTCCTCGGTAAGTATCCCTATGAACATTATCTTCATGCTGCCCACTTCCAGGTTGATGTAAGGCGTAAAGACCCTGGAGTTGTTCATGGTTATGAACAGGTTTGCGTTTACTATGGGGAACTTGGCGCATTTTTCAAGGAAGAGAAGGTGCGCAAAGCCGTAGTCCACCTCGTGGTTGCCTATGGTGGCAACGTCCGGGCGCAGGGTGTTCATCAGGTCTATGGTGGAGAGTCCCTGGTATTCGGAGTCTATTACGGATCCGCGGAACATGTCGCCGGCCAGGGCGTAGATGACGTTTTGTTTCTCGCTGCGGACCTTGCGAACGTAGCCCGAGAGCCTTGCCAGACCGCCGGTCTGCTTACCGTCCTTCTCCTTGGGAAGAAAGTCTCCGTGAAGGTCGTTGGAGTGGAGTATCGTAAGTTTTCTGATGCTGTCTTCTGCCATGACTTTCCCTTTCTACTCTGCGAGTCTGTATGTGATGTACGGCTCCCCTTCCGTCCTTACGACCTTGCCGTCGCAGACCAGCTTATCCAGGTGCGACATGCACTCGCCCGCGGCGAACCACATCTGGGCGGGAGGGAAGTTTCCGTTTTTATCGAGGTGTATGCGCCAGCGCATGCGGCGCGCTATCTGGTAGGCGTTAAGCCCGGGCTCATCCGCCAGTATGCCCATTATCTCCTCCATCCTGTGCTGATGGTGAAGGAGTATCCTGTCTATGCGCTCATAGTAATTCCCGGGATTCCTGTGCCCCGGAAGAGCAAGCTCAACATCCAGCGCTTTGGATGCCTCAAGGCTCTGAAGGTAGTTCTGAAGAGCGTTGTCCACGCCGGGCCAGAAGGTGATGTTGGGAGTGATGTCGAACAGCACGTGGTCTCCGGTAAAGACGATCTTCTTATCCTCTATGTAGTACATGGAATTGCCCGGAGTATGGCCGGGAACGAGTATCATCCTGAGCTTGCAAAAACCGGTGTCTATGACCGCTCCGTCCTCAAGGCCCACATACTTTTCGTCGTCGAAGACGAGCCTTCTGGCGCTGTCGCTCTCCGGGCCGCTCTTCAGCATCTCCTCGAAGAACGCATCGTCAGCGCCCTCCTTCTTGTCCCTGTCCCCTCTCTTGTAGCCCGAGCGCTTGTAGTGGCGCAGCATGGCCTCGCAGTCTCCGGCGCTGATGTATATCTTTTTTCTGTCCCCAACGAACCAGTGATTAAGGCCCGTGTGGTCCACGTGGAGGTGGGTGTTGATCATGTTGAGCCTGTCCCTGGAATATCCCAGGCTCTCAAGGGACTCCCTCAGGGACTGTTCGCAGGCAGCCGTATTAAAGCCCGTGTCCATGAGGAAATCCCCCTCCGCGCCCCTGAAAAAGTACGCGTTAAGAGTGCCCAGAGGGCTTCCCTCCAGCGGAACTACTATGCGGTATATGTTTTTATCTATCTCGTAGATCATGGGGCCGAATTAGCCTATTTTTCAAAGAATTTGCCCATGTATATCTCCACGCACTGGACGAACTGCTCGTCCTTGTCCGGGGATACTATGCCGTAGCTGGAGTGCTCTCCCTTTTCGTCGAAGAAGCCGAGCACCGGGAAGGAGCCCTCAAGATCCATGCCCTTCTCCAGGGTATAATACGCGAGCTTCGTAAAGGTCTTGTCGAAAAAGCATATGGCTCTGTGACAGAGCCCCTGCTCGGACGGAGCCGGGAACTTTATGGAGAGTATCCTTACCTCGTCGTTGACATCTCCGGGCTCCGCGCTGAATTCCGAGGCGGAAAAAGGACTCTCAAGCTGCGCCCTTCTGAAGAGCTCCGAGGATATCTCGTGGAGTGCTCCGCTGTTCTCGGCAAGCACGCCCAGGAACTCCTTGGGAGACTCGTAAAACCATGCAGGGAGAAGGACTCCCTCAAAGTGATGCATTACCTGTTCGTTGTTCATTACTGTTTCCTCATGAATTAACTGCTTCTTGTGTTTCAGTATATTTTACCATATAATTCGAGTTAAGAAAACAATGTCGAAAGGAACTTGTTATGGAGCAGAAAAAGACCTCGGGCGAGGAGCTTATGGACTTCCTCGCGGACTTCAATAAAAGATATCAGAAGGAGCACCCTGCAGGAGACAAGGAGAAGGCCTACAGGCCCGCGACTCCGCCTGCAATGACTCCCTGCTACTGGGGCTACCCCTGCAACAACTGCGGACAGTGCCACTGAAAGGGAGCGCGGTGATGCAGGAATACCTGGGATACATACTGGCCGGGCTGGTATTCATAATGGCGGTGGTCCTGATAATAGCCATCACCAAGATAGTCGGGATGGAAAGGGAGATAAGGGAGAGCCGCCGCGAAACTGCGCAGACCCTTGCGCAAAGCTACGCCTCCATAAACCAGGCCCTGGCGGACGACGAGCTTGCCACTGAGCAGAGGCTGGAATACCTGAGAAATACGATGGAGAACAGGCTCATAGCCATCCAGGGGGACAACAACCGGCAGCTTGAGAGGATGCGCCAGGTGGTGGACGAAAAGCTCCAGACCTCCCTGGACGAGAAGCTCACCCGTTCCTTCGACTCCGTAAGGCAGAGCCTGCAGGAGGTCTACAAGGGCATAGGCGAGATGCAGAACCTTGCCGCCGGAGTGGGAGACCTTAAGAAGGTCCTCTCCAACGTAAAATCCAGGGGCATACTCGGGGAGATACAGCTGGGCTCCATACTTGAGCAGATACTGGCTCCGTCCCAGTACGAAAAGAACGTCGCCACCGTGCCCGGCTCCTCCGAAAGGGTAGAATTTGCGGTAAAGATGCCCGGGGACGGGGAATCCTGCGTGTTGCTTCCGATAGACGCCAAGTTCCCGGGGGATTCCTATTCCCACCTGCTGGAGGCCTACGAGTCTGCGGATCCCGAGAGGATAGCCGCAAGGCGCAGGATACTCGTGTCGCAGCTTAAGAAAGAGGCAAAGGACATACAGTCGAAATACGTGCAGTCCCCCTACACCACCGAGTTCGCGGTGATGTTCCTGCCCTTTGAGGGGCTCTACGCGGAGGCCGTGAACATGGGTGTAATGGAGGAGCTGCAGCGCAGCTGCCACGTTATGATAGCGGGTCCGTCCACCATGTCCGCGCTCTTAAACAGCCTGCAGATGGGCTTTAAGACCCTCGCCATACAGCAGAACGCCGGCGAGGTCTGGAGGGTGCTCGGAAGCGTAAAGAGCGAGTTCGACAAATTCGCGGAGGTCCTGGACTCCACCCAAAAGCAGCTGGACCAGGCCAACAAGAACCTGGACAAGCTTGTGGGAACGCGCACCAGAGCCATACAAAGGACCTTAAAAGACGTTCAGCGTCTCGGAGATTACCCCCAGGACGCCGAAACAGATCTTCTGACATGAATACTTTAAGAGCCGGCGCTAAGGCCGGCTCTCTTTTTATTTCGAGGTATTCGTATTGGTGTTGGTATTGCTGTTCTTTACCGCGTTGACGCTCTCTATGTACTCGTCAACGTAGCGGCTGACCACGCTGCGCGGAGTTGAGCAGGCATTGAGCAGCGCCCTGTTGAACTCCAGGAGGCTGAAGTAGCTCTTTCCCACCGCCTTCTGCGCCCTGTCCCTCTCGGAGGCTATGAACTCATAGCCTATGCCGTAGGGCTCGTAGTAGGCAGGCGTGAGCCTTAAGAGGGTGTATATCTCGTGGCCTGTCTCCTCGTCTATGCTGTAGCCGTTGTTCACGAAGTACCTGTAGGTCTTCTCCTCGTCCCAGCCCTCGTAGTTGATGCCTATGTCAACGATGGCATATTCCAGATAGCTGTAAGCCTCGTTTATCCTTGTGAGGTCGCGGTAGGTATCCGTAAGCTTGTCCGCGTAGGCAAGCGCACAGTACTGGGCGTACACCGCGTAGCCCTCCACCATGGCCTGGACCTCGAGCGTCTTTATGTAGTCGGACTTGCCGCTCTCGGCGAGATACGCGTACTGGTACATGTGTCCGGGGAAGCCCTCGTGGCTTACCGTCATGAAGGTGTCCACGGAGGCCATGTCGTCGTTGTTGGGGTTGACCCTCATCTGCTGCTTGTGGTCTCCGTCGAGCGGGGGCACCACGAAGTAGGCGGCTATGCTCTTCTCCTCAAGCTTTTCTTCCTCGTCGGCCTTCTTTATCTCGTACTGAAGGTCCTTTATCTCCGGGAAGTCTTTGAGCATCTTTACCCTTACGTCCGCGAGTATGGAATCGTAGTCCTCGTAGCCTGTCTTGCGTTGTACAGAGTAGAACGCGTCAAGAGCGGACGGGTGAGCCTTCTGGATGGCCCTGATCTCGTCTATGTGAGCGTTGAGGCTGTTGACTATCTCGGCCTTTATATCCATGGCGGAGACGCCGAGGGTGCCTATCTTGTAGTTGAGCATGGCCTCGAAATACTCCTTGCCGTTGGGAAGCCCCGCGTAGCCTATGGTGTTGTTGTAGCCGCCGCGCATGCCCTCGAAGGCGTCCCTGATCTTTGTGAATACAGGCAGGTAGCAGGTCTCAAGAGCTTCGGTAAGCTCCTTCTTGTAGGCCTCCTTCTTGTCTGCGGATATTCCCTCAAGAGCGTCTATCTGGCCTGTGAGCCTTCCTACTATGAAGCTGTCCATGCCTATCTCTATGACGTCGTTGCAGCCATCGATCACCTGGTCGAAGTCTGTCATCAGGAGCTGCTTCTCCTGCTGCTTTTTTGCGTACTCCAGGGCGGAATCAACGTAGGCGGGGATGCTCTTTACGTAGGTTATGAACTCCCCTACCTCTCTCTCGTTCCTCATCTCCCATGTGGACATTAAGGACACGAGGTTGGCATCGAGGCTGTTGGGAGGCGCAAAGAGCTGATCGTAGTAGTCGAACTTCTTGTCGCAGAGCGTCAGAACGGAATCGATCTCCCACTGCAGGCAGTCGTATTCGTCCTGCTGATCCCTGGTGAGCTTCTCCCTGTCAAAGCCGTTGAGCTTCTCTTTAAGACCGTTGTAATAGTCCCTGTCCTCCTGCATCTCGGCATCGGTAGGCGCGGTGCCCACGCTGATGTCCACCTTGCTCATGTCGAGCCCGGCGGCCTCCGGATCCAGGTAGTAGATGTGGAGCGTGGAATAGCTCTCCTCTATGGAGTGCTTGTACTGCTCGTCCACGAAGGCTGCGAACTCTCTGCGGTATGCCTCAAGCTCCTCCTGCTCCTTTGCGGCATTGTTTGCGTTGTTGGTATTTCCGCCGCAGGCGCAGGCCGTAAAGAGCATGGCCAGCACCAGCAGAACGGAAAGTATCTTCTTGGTCATGATTTATTTCCCCTTTGCTGTATTTTTACTCTCTGCCGGAAAGCAGTTTTAAATATAATAACACACAGATGCCTCGCGGGCTATAAAAAATAAAAACATCTTGATATATTTCTTGTTATAATATATTATATATGGGCTTATGCATGTTAAAAATTAGGCAGGATATGCCTATAGCTTTTAGTTATTTTTGGAAGGAACAATACCTGGAATGAGTCAAGAATTCAAACTGACAACTGTAGAGCAGATGGAAGCCGATCAGGCTCGTCTGCACGAGACAGCCGTTAGTGTTGGCGTCGACACCTGGCAGGACAGGGTCAAGAATCAGATGCCTCACTGCGGATTCGGTGAGAAAGGTATCTGCTGCCGTATCTGCGCCATGGGACCTTGCCGCATTACGCCTAAGGCACCCAAGGGCATCTGCGGAGCTACCGCTGACGCCATAGCGGGCAGAAACTACCTGCGCATGGCAGCGGGCGGAGCTGCCACGCACTCCGACCACGGACGCGAGTGCGCATGGAAGCTCCACGACGCCAGCGAGGACGGCTACTACCACGTCACCGATGCCAGCAAGCTCCTTAAGCTTGCCAAGGAGTGGAAGGTGCCCACAGAAGGACGCGATATCTATGATATCGCACACGATGTCGCCGACCTGGCGATAAACGAGTATGGTAAGCCGACCGGCTACCAGCGCTGGACCGACCGCGCCACAGAAGAGCGCCGCAAGGTCTGGGAAAGAGAAGACATACTGCCCCGCGCAGTCGACCGCGAGGTAGTCACCGCGATGCACATGACCCACATGGGCAACACCGCCGACGCTGAGGCTCTGGTCCGCCAGTCCCTGCGCTGCGGAATGGCAGACGGATGGGGCGGCTCCATGACCGGTACCGAGATGTCCGACATCATGTACGGAACACCGATGCCGCACGACACCGAGGGCAACCTGGGCGTCATGGAACTGGACCAGGTCAACATCGTATGCCACGGACACGATCCCGCGGTATCCGAGATGATCATCCGCTATGCCGAGGACCCCGAGATGCTCAAACTGGCCAAGAAGGTCGGAGCCAAGGGCATCAATGTAGTAGGCCTCTGCTGCACAGGAAACGAGATGATGATGCGCCACAAGATCAAGATGGCAGGAAACTTCCTCCAGCAGGAAGCAGTCATCCTTACAGGCGTATGCGACGCTATCGTCGTAGACGTACAGTGCATCTTCCCCAACATCGGACCTGTTGCCGAGTGCTTCCACACCAAGTTCTACACTACTTCTCCGATAGCGAGGATCCCTCTCTCCGAGTACCTGCCCATCACCAGCGAGAATGCCGGCGAAGTGGCAAAGAAGATAGTAAAGGAAGCCGTCGAGAACTTCCCGAACAGAGAGCCCGGAAAGATCTTCATCCCGGAGCACAAGCACATCGCTAACGTAGGTTACTCCTGCGAGGGCATCAAGAGCCGTCTTGATACAGTCACCAACAGCCACATCGACGAGATCGACACCTACAAGCCTCTCATCGAGTGCGTAAAGTCCGGCGTCATCCGCGGAGCCGTAGCCATGGTAGGCTGCAACAACCCGAAGGTCCGCCCGGACTACTCCCACATAGAGATCATGAAGAAGCTCCTGGAAAACGACATCGTCATAGTAGCCACAGGCTGCGCCGCCCAGGCAGCGTCCAAGGCAGGGCTTCTGGACAAGAGGGCCAAGCAGTTCTGCGGAGAAGGCCTGCGCCGCGTTTGCACGCTGGCTGACATTCCCCCGGTACTGCACATGGGCTCCTGCGTAGACATCAGCCGCATGATGCTCCTTGTTACAGGCATTGCCAAGGACTGGGGCATCGACACCACTCAGCTGCCTGTCGTAGGCTGCGCTCCCGAGTGGATGAGCGAGAAGGCTGTATCCATAGCCAACTACGTAGTCGCCACGGGCATAGACACCTACCTTGGAATAGATCCTCTGGTAGGCGGTTCACCGCAGATGATGCAGCTGATAACCGAGGGCACCAAGAAGATGGTAGGCGCCGGATACGTCATCAATACCGATCCGGACGCGCTGGTCCAGAGCATCATAGACGGCATAGAGGCCAAGCGCGCGGCGCTGGGTATCTGATATGAAGATAGCCGTTACCGGAAAAGGCGGAGTAGGCAAGACCACTTTCGCGGCATGCCTGGCCAGGCTCTACGCGGACGAAGGACGCAAGGTCCTCTGCGCCGACGTGGATCCCGACGCCAACCTGGGACTGGCTCTCGGCTTTAAGGAGGAGGATCTGGAGAAGATCACCCCCATAACCGAGATGAAGGACCTTATTAAGCAGCGCACCCACGCGGACGAGTTCGAGCGCTTCTTCAAGATCAATCCCAAGGTGGACGATCTTCCCGACAGGCTCTCCTACGAGATCAACGGGGTGAAGCTCCTGCTTATGGGGACAGTAAAGGTAGGCGGCCAGGGCTGCGTATGCCCGGAGCACGTGATACTCAAAAGGCTCCTCTCCCATCTGATAATCCAGAGGGACGAGGTAGTGATAATGGACATGGAGGCCGGCCTTGAGCATCTTTCAAGGGGCACCACGGACCTGGTGGACCAGTTCATCGTGGTGGTGGAGCCCGGAGCCAGGAGCATTCAGACCTACCACAGCGTCCAGAGGCTCGCAAAGGACCTCGGCGTTGCCAAAGTATCCGTAGTTGCCAACAAGGTAAGGGACGAAAAGGACGAAGCCTTCATAAGGGAGAACGTCCCGGAGGAGGATCTTCTGGGCATGGTGCACTTAAACGGCGCGGTCTCCGACGCCGACAGGGCCTGCGCCTCTCCCTACGACACCGCGCCGGAAACGGTGGAAGAGATACGACGCATCAAGGAAAAGATAGACAGAGCCGCTAAAGCGGACGACGACAGGAGGTAAATGGCGTGAGACGCTTATTTGACTGTGTATTCAACGGAAGCGATCAGATGTACGAAAAAGCGCAGAAGGATCTTGCCGATGCCATAAAGAGGCTCGGTGAGGACCATCCCTGCATCCTTCCGGACACCGCATTCAACTGCGCTATCATACTGGAATATACAGGTATAGAAGTAAAGACACTCGCAGACCTTAAGGCTGCGATGGAAGGCCCCATCAAGGAGTGGATGACGAAGAAGGAACGTACCACCGAGATCTTCCACACCGGTATCGCCACGGCGATGGCCGCGCAGGTGATAGAGGCCGTTAAGTACGCGGACGACACTCAGCCCTACAAGGGCGAATACCACGGCCACATGACAGACGCCGAGGTAAGAGAGCTTGGTCTTCCGCTCGTAACAAAGGACATCCCGGGCTTCGTGGTAATGATAGGACCGGCTCCCTCCGACGAGGAGGCGCGCGACACCATCAAGGCTTACCAGGCCAGGGGCATATTCGTATTCCTCATCGGAGGAATAATAGACCAGGCAAAGCGCATGGGCATATCCATGGGCTTCAAGGTACGTATCGTAGAGGTGGGCCCGGACATCTGGAGCGTTTCCCACGTAGTGGACCTCGTAATGAGAGCCGCCATGATATTCGGAAACGTTCAGCCGATGGATTACTGGGGCATGAACACCTACACGCTGGAGAGGATCATGGCGTTCGTAAACGCTTACTCCCCGGTGGACGACCTTACCGTAGCCTGCGGAGGCGGAGCGATAGCTCTGGGCTTCCCGGTAATAACCAACGAGGACGAGGAGCTCTGGAAGGTACCTAAGAGCCTCATCATCCAGAAGGATACCAAGGGCTGGATAGAGACCTCCCTTGAGGCCAGGGACATCAAGCTGAAGGTCACCGCGATGGACATTCCTATCGCTTTCAACACGGCCTTCGAGGGCGAGATCATACGCAGGAGCGACATGTACGTGGAAGCCTACGGAAGCCGCACGGACTGCTTCGAGCTCGTCACCAGCAAGGACGTCCGCGAGATAGAGGACCACAAGATAACAGTTGTAGGACCGGACTTCGACAAGGTATTCGACGTCATCTCCGGCTCCGGCGAAAAGATCTACGAGCCGGGCGGAAGCATACAGCTTGCCTACATAGCAGAAGTGGGCGGCAAGAACATGCAGCCGGACTTCGAGCCTGTATTTGAGAGAAAGCTGCACTCCTGGATGAACTGCCTGGAAGGCGTAATGCACACAGGACAGAGAGACCAGATCCGTATCCGTATCTCCAAGAACGCCTTTGAGCAGGGCTTCAGGGCAAAGCACATAGGAGAGGTCATCTACGCCAAGATCATGAGCGAGTACGACTCCGTAGTGGACAAGTGCCAGGTGACCATCTACACGGATCCCACCGAGTGCACGAGGCTTCGCCACGAGCTGGCCGAGCCCATCTACAACGCAAGAGACGAAAGGCTTGCTCTGCTTACCGACGAGGCTGCCGAGTGCTTCTACACCTGCACTCTGTGCCAGTCCTTCTCGCCGAGCCATGTCTGCATAGTCACCCCGGAAAGACTCGGTCTTTGCGGCGCCGTTTCCTGGCTGGACGCCAAGGCTACCAACCAGCTCAACCCGAACGGCCCCTGCCAGATCGTTTCCAAGGAAGACTGCGTGGATGAGAACGTAGGTATCTGGCCTGATGTCAACAGAGCGGTCCACGAGTACTCTCACGGCGCTCTGGAGTCCGTAACTCTGTACTCCCTCTTCCAGGATCCGATGACGAGCTGCGGCTGCTTCGAGTGCATCTGCGGCATGGAGCCTGCCACCAACGGCGTGGTAATCGTAAACAGAGAGTACGCCGGATCCTCCCCGCTGGGCATGAGCTTTGCGGAGCTGGCATCCATGACAGGCGGCGGACAGCAGACCCCGGGCTTCATGGGACACGGCAAGCACTTCATCGGTTCCAAGAAGTTCATGAGAGCCGAAGGCGGAATAGCCAGGATAGTCTGGATGCCCTCTCACCTTAAGGAAGAGGTCCGCAGCAAGCTGGACAAGACCGCTCACGAGCTCTACGGCATAGACAACTTCTCCGACATGATAGCCGATGAGAACGTTGCAGCTACCGCTGACGATCTTGAAGCCATGATCGAGTTCCTCACCGAGAAGGGTCACCCCGTATTCGGCCTCGATCCCTTCGATTTCTAAGCAGTATATATAAAGGAGGACAACATGTGCCTTTCCACAGCTTATCTTGACAGCAAAAGCGACGACCGCGTAGCGGCGAAGTTCGTAGCGGCCATAGATGTAGACGGCGATACCATAACCCTCACCGACGTGATGGGCATGAAGATGGACGTTACGGGAAGGATAGCCCACGTTGACCTTACCGGAGGCGTCGTTATCATAGCAACCGATATTCAGTGACAGACTGAAGACCGTTGAAATTTCAAGCCCCGAGCGATATTTTGAACTGACCCCAAAAGGTTAGACAAAACAGGGCATCGCAATTAAGCGACTCGGGAGGACTGAACTCTGTATTGCACAGGGCTCAGTCCTTTTAGTTTGCCCTTGATGCGTTTGTAGTTGTAATAATCGATGTATTTTTC
>JAFRZB010000049.1 GCA_017442785.1 Bacillota bacterium | reverse complement strand
TATGTCATTTAGACCCATTTGTTCTCCTTTCTTAGCTTGTGCAGTTGGCAGACCGCACTGTTAGTCTAAGACTTGGAGAACTTTTGGTCAAATGCATAGCTTCACCGAACCCCGCGTCTAACGCGGGGTTTTACTATACAATAAAAGCCCGCCTTGAAAGCGGGCTTTTGAATTATCGTGCAGCAGTCTTCGCTGTTACTGGACGTCGTCCGGCACCATGCAGGTGGGGCAGTCCGGCTCCACGGTGATGCCGAAGTCGTTCATCACCTGGCCCATCATGGCTATCTCGGCCTCTTTCATGTCCTTGTAGCCGAGGCAGGTGACGGAGTTCTCCTGGATCTTGTAGACGAAGTCCTCTCCTTTGGCCTGCATGTCCTTGATGTGCGCAAGGAGCTTTTTCAGGGTCTCCTCGGAATAGGTCTTAAGCTCGCTGGTCTGGTAGGTCTCTATGGAAGCCCACTTGTCCTCCTCTGCGGCGTGCAGCGGCCTTCCGCCGAGAGCCAGCAGGGGGTACTGCTTGCGGAGCTCTTCGGTCTGGGCGAGCATTATCTCCCAGATCTCTGCCACGAGAGCGTCCTTTTCCACCGACACTTCCGGAAGCTCGCCCTTAAATGCCTGGAAGGCTTCCTTGTCCGTGTGCTCCATCATCCAGATGTACTTTTCCTTTACGAGGCTGCGGCCGGAGGCTATTGCCTTGTCCAGGTCCGCGCTGTAGCTCTCAAGTGAGGCCTCGTCCCAGACCGAAAACTGCGCGGTGCGCATGTTCTCGAAGGTGGTCGGGTCCTCCTGGCAGTCAACGCGATCCTCGCCGTTGACGTTGTGGAACATGGGCCATTCCTTGGCGACTATGCTCTTTATGAGTTCCTTTTTATCCATGATCTGTTCTCCTGTAACTTTCTTTGGGTGCTGACGTTCTTATCCGCCGATCTTGCAGGGGGACCCCGCGTCCTCGATCAGCTTCTTGAGGCTCTCCATGTATTCGTCCGCCGGGACCTTTATCTCGCAGCGGTTTGCCTGGCCGAGGCTTTCGTTCTTGCTTTCTCCCAGCTTGTGCGCCGGAAGGAGGTTTACGAGCACGTTGTCTCCCAGGGTCTGCGCGAACTTTGCCGTAGCTATCAGGTTCTCCGGGCTGTCGTTGTAGCCGGGGATGGTGGCCACGCGGATTATGACGGGCACCTTAAGGTCCACCGCTATGTGGCGTATGTTCTCCAGGATGTAGGTGTTTGGCACGCCGGTGAGCTTCTCGTGGGTGAGGTTGTCCATGTGCTTAATGTCCAGGAGCCCCAGGTCCACGTGCGGGTATACCATGTCCACCGCCGCCTTGGAGGCAAACGAGCTGGTTTCGATGGCGGTATTTATGCCCTCGGCATGTGCCGCGGCCATCAGGTTGGCCGTAAACTCCGGGTGCATAAGGGGCTCTCCGCCGGAGACCGTCATGCCGCCGCCGGAACCGTCGTAGAAGAGCTTGTCCTTCTTGACCTTGTCTATTACCTCGCGGACGGTCATGGTCTTGCCTGCTATCTCCCTGGCCTCAGCCGGGCAGACTGCCACGCATGCACCGCAGTTTACGCATTTTTCGCGGTCCGTGTATGCTATGTATTTCTCAACTGAGCCGGACTTGTACGGTCCTATGGTGATGGCGCCCTTGGGGCACTTGGGAAGGCATGTTCCGCAGCCCGTGCACTTGCTGGAGTAGGTCATCAGCTGGGGAAACGTCTGGTTGGATTCCGGGTTGGCGCACCAGAGGCAGCGCAGCGGGCAGCCCTTCATGAATACGGTGGTGCGTATCCCGGGGCCGTCGTGTATGCTGTAGGTCTGGATGTTGAAGACTGTTGCCTTAGCATCGTAGTTTATGTTCATTCTCTAACCTCCCTTTGAAGATCAGTCTGTTTTCTGTACTAATTATATCAGTTGAGAAGGATTTAGTAAAATGTTAGAATGTACAAAAAGGCAGTAAAAAACTGTGCAGTCTGGTGCAGGATGCAGGAGGACGCTGTGGAGACAAAGGATTACTTTAAGATAGTAGACGACGCATATAAGACGGAGAACAACGAGTTCATAGAGTCCGAGATAAAGCGGGCGGTGAAGCTCGCAGCGGAGAACGAAGGGGAGGACAGCGCAGTCTATTCCGCCATGCTCTCCGAGCTCGGGGGCCTGTACCGCGGGCTCACGCGCTTTGACGAGTGCCTGGAGTGCTTCACAAAGGCGGCGGAGGTCATGAAAAAGGCCAAGGGCGCGGACTCCGCGGACTACGCCACCTGCATCAACAACCGCGCCAGCACCTACAGGCTGATGGGGCGCTTCGACGAGGCTCAGGAGGAGCTTGAAAAGTGCCTTGAGATCTACGAAAAGTCCGTGGGGAAAAAGCACATACTCTACTCCGCGGCTCTTAACAACCTGGGTATGCTGGCCCTTAATCAGGAGGACACTGAGGCCGCCATGCAGTATCTTACCGAGGCGGCGGACATTTTAAAGGAGCTGCCCGGACACCTGTTCGAGTACGGTTCCTCGCTTGCCAACACCGCGGAGCTCTACAGGCTGCTGGGCCGCTACGATGAGGCGGAGGAGAACTTGCTCAAGGCCAAGGCGGTCTACGATACGGAGCTGAACGACACGTATACATCGCACTACCACGCCATCCTCAACAGCCTGGGCCTGGTCTGCATGGCCACCCACAGGTACAGGGAGGCGGAGGAGTGGTTCGAGAAGGCGCTGGCCGCCTGCGCGCGCTATTTCAATACTGAGCACCGCGAATACAAGTCCACGGAGCACAACCTGGCTGTCGTCCGCAGCCTCATGAAGAATGACACAGGGGACAGTCCCCTGTGTTAAAGGAGGGTATTATGAAAGGTCTTGAACTTGCAAGAAGATATTGGGAGGAGCTGGGAAGGCCGGCATTTGAGAAGGACTGCCCCAGGGTGCTTGAGAGAGCCTGCGTGGGGCTCGTGGGAGAAGGTTCGGAGTGCTTCGGCTTCGACGACGAGATCTCACAGGACCACGACTGGGGCCCTGGCTTTTGCGTGTGGCTCACATCGGAGGACATGGAAAAGTACGGGGACACCGCCAGGAATATCTACGCGTCTCTTCCGGAGGAGTTTTTGGGATACAAGAGACTCATCCTCAACGACCAGACAGGTGGCCGCGTGGGCGTGATGCCCGCGACGGCTTTCTACGCAAGATACACCGGGCTGGACAGGCTCCCCAGGACCATATTCGAGTGGCGCTGCATACCCGAGAACGGCCTAGCCGTCGTCACCAACGGGGAGCTCTTCGTTGAAAACAGCGGCATTTTCACCGAGATAAGGAGCGGCCTTATGGACTTCTACCCGGAGGACCTCAGGAAGAAGAAGCTGGCAATGCACTGCGCATTCGCAGCGCAGTCCGGGCAGTACAACTACGCCAGGTGCGCCCACAGAGGAGAGCCCGTGGCGGCCTTCCTTGCCTGCGCGGAGTTCATAGGGCACATGCAGGCGATAGTGTTCCTTCTCAACAAGCGCTACAGGCCATACTACAAGTGGACCCACCGCGCCATGAAGGACCTTCCGGTGCTGGGGGCGGAGCTCGCCAAAAAGACAGAGGCCCTGACAGGCCCGGCCGAATACCACGAGAAGATAGACATCATAGAGGATATCAGCGATAAGATAATAAAGGAGCTCAGGGCCGAAGGCCTCTCGTCCTCCAGGTCCGACTTCCTGCTGCAGCACGGCGAGGAGGTCCAGCGCCGCATAGAAGACCCGCAGCTCAGGGACATGCACCTGATGGCGGAGTAAGCGCTGATGACTGCGATAATAGATGTGGGCGGGGGAAACGCGTGGCTTTTGCCAGCGGGGTCTTCGACTGCCTTCTGGAAAAAGGTGTCCGGGCAGACCTATGCATAGGTGTATCCGCAGGGGCGGCCAACTGCTGCTCATATGTTTCGGGACAGGTTGGCAGGAATATCAAGTTTTACACTGGCTATAACTTTTCGCCCCGGGCCATAGGCCCCATAGCATGGATCAGGACGGGCGGATCGCTCGTGGATCTGGATTATATTTACGGAACGCTCAGCAACAGGGACGGCAAATGTCCGCTGGATATAGACAGTTACCGGGCTTCTCCGGTCGATGCTGTTTTTGTGGCGACAGACGCGGATACAGGCGAGGCGGTGTATTTTTCAAAGGACGAGCTGACTCAGGACAGCTACGGCGCCATCTGCGCTTCTTCCGCCATGCCGGGAGCCTGCAGGCCGTATTCCTACAGGGGAAGGCGCTATTTCGACGGTTACCTGAGCGATCCTCTTCCCATTGAAAAGGCGCTGGAGCTGGGCGCGGACAGGATAGTGGTGCTGCTGACGCTTCCGAAGGATCATTTAAGGAGCGGAAAGGCAGACGCTGCGGCGGCGCAGAAGATGTCGAAGTATCCGCAGGCGGCAAAGCTCCAGGCCGGCTACGCGCAGCTCTACAACAGCAAGCTCCGCAAGGCTCTTCAGCTGGAGAAAGAGGGCAGGGCTTTGCTGCTGTTCCCCGAAGGAAATCACATAGTTTCCCTTGAAAAGAACAGAAAAAAAATACAGGCCCTCTACCGCGAGGGGCTGGAAAAGGGCCTGATGGCTGCGGATTTTCTGAAGTAAAGAGCAGACCGCGTCTGTGGATAAAACTAAAGCCTTAGGCGCTTACCGCCTTTATAAGAAAGTCTATGTACACGCTGCCTTTTTCCGTAAGGGAATAGGCGGCGTTTCTTCTCGTCCAGTCCAGGGCTATGCCTCGCAGGGCTATCATGAAGAGCGAGGCAGCCTCTGCGGGGGAGACGGAGGTATTTAAGGAGCCGTTCTCCTGGCCCCTGCGGAAGTGCTCCTCAAGAGCGGACGCGGTGGAGCGCCTGCTCCCGTCCAGGTCCAGGTCCGTGGCGTGTATGGAAGATATCAGCCTGGAGTGCTCCAGACCGTTGGTCTCTATGTAGCTGAGCCATTTTTCGGCGAAGATGCGAAGGTTTTCCGGCTCGCTGCGCTTCTTCATCAGCGGCAGGGCTTCCTTTTCCATGAAGCTGTCTATGCGGCTGAAGAGCCCCACAAGTATGTCGGACTTCTTCTCGAAGTAGTGGTAGAAGGATCCCACGGATATGTCCGCGGTGCGGCATATGTCCTCCACGGAGAGCTCCTCGAAGGTCTTCTCCTCCAGGAGGGGGACTATCTTTTCTATTATCTCGCGGCGCCTTGCCGCCTGTTTTTCTTCTACTCTCGTCATTGCTTCGTCCTTAGACCGGAATGGGGCGCGGACGTTTCCGCGCTTTCTAGAATCGATTCTAAAATACATTTCACATTTTGTAAAGGTTTTTCAGCAAAAAAACATTGACATCCGCGGAAAAGAATATAGAATAAAAGTAGAATCAATTCTAGTTTTTCGATCATCTGCAGGCAGAAAAAGGAGACCAAGATGAAACCACTCGAAGGTATAAAAGTCATCGAGCTCGCGACATTCGTCGCGGTGCCCACAGTAGGCAAGTTCCTGGCGGACCAGGGCGCGGAAGTAATAAAGATAGAGGCAAAGAACGGAGATCCGTACCGTTTCGCCGCTGCAGCCGAATGGCGCAGCCCCAGCCCCTATGAGAACACCAGCTTCGACCTCGACAACGGCGGCAAGAAGGGCATAATCCTCAACCTCAAGGATCCCAAGGGCAAGGAAGCTCTGTTCAAGCTCCTGGAGGGCGCGGACATATTCCTCACCAACTGGAGGCAGAAGGCTCTTGCAAAGCAGAACCTCACCTACGAAGACCTCCACGAGAAGTTCCCGAAGATGATATTCGCGGACTGCTCCGGTTACGGAGACGTAGGTCCGGAGAAGGATCTTCCCGGTTACGACTTCACCTGCTTCTGGGCCAAGTCCGGCGCGGAAGGATCCCTCAGGGACAAGAACAGCAGGCCGATGAACCTGGTACCGGGCTTCGGAGACCATGTCGCGGGCTTTGCGCTCGTAGGCGGCGTGCTTGCAGCTTATATCAAGGCGCAGAAGACCGGCATCGGAGAGAGAGTCACCACATCGCTGCTGCACACATCCATATTCTCTCAGGCTGTAATGATCCAGTCCGAGCAGTATCCGCAGTACGGCGAGAGCTTCCCGATCTCCTACAAGAAGCTCAACAACCCGTTCAACAGCGCATACAGGACCGCCGATGACAGGTACTTCCAGACCTGCGTACCGGCTTTCAACCTCTTCTTCCCCAAGGTCATGGAGACCATAGGAAGGGAGGACCTGGCTCACGAGCCTAAGTACCTCATCGAGAGCATCTCCGAGAACGACCTCTACGAGGAGTTCATGGGCATACTCGAGGAGGCTTTCGCAAAGAAGACCGCCGCTGAGTGGGACAAGATCTTCACCGAGGCCGACATCCCTCATTCCATCTGCCTTACCTACAAGGAACTGCTCACTGATCCTCAGGTAGATGCCATAGGCGTGTTCCAGAAGATGAACTACCCCACGAACCCCGAGATCAAGGTGGCGCGCCAGCCCGTTACCATAGGCGGAAAGCTTGCCGACTTCGAAAGGGGCCCGCTCCTTGGCGAGCACACCGAGGAAGTACTCAGGGGCATAGGCTACAGCGATGCCGAGCTTGCAGAGATGCACGCGGCCGGTGTCTACAACACCTGGGAAGACCTGAAGGAAAAACTCAATGGCTGATATATTCACACTTGGAATAGACATGGGCTCCACCGCCTCCAAGTGCGTCATACTAAAGAACGGCAGGGAGGTAGTCGGAAGCTCCATAATAGATTCCGGAGCGGGCACCACCGGTCCCCAGAGGGCCTTCGAGGCCTGCCTTAAGGATGCGGGGATAGAGCAGGGACAGCTCAGCAACATCACGGCCACCGGCTACGGGCGCAACAGCTTCGAGGCCGCGGACTTCGTAATAAGCGAGCTCTCTGCGCATACCCTCGGTGTGCATACCATGTACCCCCAGGCAAGGACGCTCCTGGACATAGGCGGACAGGACGCTAAGGTGATGAGCATAGGCGAAAGCGGAAGGCTTGAGAACTTCCTGATGAACGACAAGTGCGCCGCCGGCACCGGACGCTTCCTGGAGGTAATGGCCAGGATACTGGAGGTAGGAGTTGCGGACCTTAAGGACCTTGACGCAAAGGCGGAAGGCACCATAAGCATCAGCTCCACCTGCACGGTGTTCGCGGAGTCGGAGGTCATCTCGCAGCTTGCCAAGGAGGCGGACATCCCCAGCCTTGTGCGCGGGATAAACGCGTCGGTGGCGGCCAAGGCGGCAAGCCTTGTAAAGAGGCTGGGCGTTAAGGAGCCTGTATACATGACAGGCGGCGTGGCCAGAAACACAGGAGTAGTAAGGGCTCTTGAAAAAGAGCTAGGAACAGAGATTACAGTATCCGAGATACAGCAGATCAACGGAGCTTACGGCGCTGCGGTATACGGTTACGGAAAGGTCAGATAATGGCAGTTAATAAGTTTTTAACGCCCGAAGGAGAAAAGAAACCGGGCAAACAGGTCCTGAGGGAGCTTCAGGACAAGATAGCGCAGGACGTTTTCGACGCCAAGGCCAGAGGAGAAAAGATAGGCTGGTGCGCGTCAAACTTCCCGCAGGAGATATGCACCGCGATGGACATCAAGGTGGCATATCCCGAGAACATGGGAGCAGCAGTAGGCGCCAAGGGCGGCGGACTGAGGATGTGCGAGGAGGCGGAGGCCATGGGCTATTCCAACGACATCTGCTCCTACGCTAGGATCAACCTGGCTTACGCCGCGACGGATGACTGCCCCGAGGTACAGATCCCCAGGCCGGACTTCCTGCTCTGCTGCAACAACATCTGCAGCTGCATGATGAAGTGGTACGAGAATCTGTCCGTGGAGCTCAACATCCCGCTCCTTATGATAGACATCCCGCACCTTACCGAAAAGACCTGCGATCCCGACCGCATCAGGTACATAAGGGCGCAGTTCGATGACTGCATCGCAAAGCTCGAGGAGATCACAGGCAAGAAGATGGACTACAACAAGCTCCAGGAGGTAATGGAAGTATCCCAGAGATCCTCCAAGGCATGGCTCAGGGCCATCAGCTGCATGGGAGCAGAGCCTTCTCCGTTCTCCGGCTTCGACGTTTTCAATACCATGGCAGTAGCTACTGTCGGAAGAGGCACCGTGGAGGCCGCTGAGGCTTTCGAATACCTGGCCGACGAGTACGAGACCGCCATAAAGGAAGGAAGATCCACCTTCAAGGGCGAGGAAAAGTACAGGATACTCTTTGAGGGAATAGCCTGCTGGGCAAACCTCAGGACCACCTACAAGACTCTGCAGAGCAGGGGGATCAACCTGACCTCCACCATCTACGGACCTGCGTTCAGCTTCCTCTACAGCAACCTGGACGAACTGATGGCTGCTTACTCCTACGTACCAAACTCCTACTGCTTCGACAAGGAAGTAGAGCTGCGCGTCAACGACGCGAAGGCCAAGAAGGTCGACGGCGCCGTCATCCACATCAACCGTTCCTGCAAGCGCTGGAGCGGCAACTCCTACGAGCTTGAGAGACAGCTCAGGGCTCAGGCCGGCATCCCGACCATGACCTTCGACGGAGACCAGTCGGATCCGAGAGTATTCTCCGAGGCTCAGTATGAGACCAGAGTAGAGGCGCTCGTGGAGATAATGGAAGCAAACAAGCAGCAGAAGAGGGAGGCGGCAAAATGAGCGAGATCAGAAAGAATTTAGACGAGCTTAAAAGAATAGCTGAGAGCCCCAGGGCCCAGCTGGACCGCGTGCTCTCCGAAGGTAAGAAGGCCATAGGCGTGATCCCTTACTTTGCGCCTGAAGAACTTGTATACGCAGCAGGCATGGTGCCGTTCGGCATGTGGGGCGCTGAGACCCAGGTCACAGAGTCCAAGAGATATTACCCCGCGTTCTACTGCTCCATACTGCACACCGCGCTGGATCTGGGCATCAAGGGCGAGTTCAGGGGACTCTCCGCTGTGATGATCCCTCTCACCTGCGACAGCCTCAAGGGCATGGGCACCAACTGGAGGTTCGGTGTCAAGGACATTCCCGTCATAGATGTTGCATACGCCCAGAACAGGACCATCCCTGCAGGCGAGGAATTCACCGAGAGCCAGTTCAAGAAGATACGCGGCCAGGTGGAGGAGATAGCCGGCTGCAAGATCTCCGACAAGGCTCTTTCCGAGGCCAACAGGGTCTACAACGCGAACAGGAAGGAATGCCTGAGGTTCACAGAGCTTGCCGCATCCCACGCCAGGATTGTAAGTCTTACAGACAGGGCTTTGGCTCTTAAGGCAAGGTATTTCATGGAAAGAGATGCCCACACCGAGCTTCTGCGCAAGGTCAACGACGAGCTCGCCGCTATGCCTGCCGAGCAGGTAAAGGGCAAGAAGATCGTTACTACCGGTATCATAGCGGATTCTCCGGAGCTCCTCTCCATACTTCAGGAGAGCGGCTTCGTTATCGCGGCAGACCAGATAACCCACGAGTCCGTGGACTTCAGGGCTCTTGCCGACGAGACCATCGATCCGGTAAAGGCTCTTGCAAGAAGGCTCAACGACATCAAGGGCAGCTCTGTACTCTATGATCCCGCTAAGGGCAGGAACACCGAGCTTGCGCAGATCGCCAAGGCCTGCGGAGCCGACGGAGTGCTCTGGGTGCTGACAAAGTTCTGCGACCCCGAAGAGTTCGATTACGTTCCCGCCAAGGAAATGCTCGACGCCGCCGGCATACCGATGCTGCAGATAGAGATAGACCAGCAGATGGTCAACTACGAGCAGGTAAGGACGGCAATAGAGACATTCAAGGACATTCTGTAATACAGGGGACAGTTCCCTGCATCATTCGGCCCGCCCGGTCTTCCGGACGGGCCTTTCTTTTTTTACGTTAAAACCCGGGACTTTTTTATTTTTTTAACAAAATTGTTGAACTACCCTAAAAACGCTTGCATTTGTTGTTTGACTGCGCTAAAATACCAAACAATATTACTTTTTTGATCCCGGCACGCGGAAAGGAGGATGCTCATGGATCTTTTCATTAAATTAGCAATGCTTATAGTCTTCTTTGCAGTAATGGTAGGTGTGGGCATCTATTGCCGCAGGCATTCTACCGACGTCAACGGTTTCGTGCTCGGCGGCAGGACCGTAGGTCCCTGGCTCACCGCCTTCGCTTACGGGACGTCCTACTTCTCGGCTGTAATATTCGTCGGATACGCCGGACAGTTCGGCTGGAAATACGGCATAGCCGCCAGCTGGATAGGCATAGCCAACGCCCTTCTGGGATCCCTGCTTGCGTGGGTGGTCCTGGGCAGGCGCACCAGGGTAATGACACAGCACCTGGACTCCGCCACCATGCCGCAGTTCTTTGAGACCCGCTTCGGGAGCAGGGGCCTTAAGACCGCTTCCTCGGCGCTCATATTCATCTTCCTGATACCCTACACGGCGTCCCTGTACAACGGCCTTTCCAGGCTGTTCGGGATGGCGTTCAACATCGACTACTCCGTCTGCGTAATAGCCATGGCTGTCCTGACAGCTGTATACGTAATAGCCGGAGGCTATATGGCCACAGCCATAAACGACTTCATCCAGGGATTAATAATGCTGGTTGGAATAGTCGCCGTGGTGATAGCAGTGCTCAACAGCCGCGGAGGCTTCATGGCCGCGCTTGACGGCCTTGCCAAGGTGCAGGACGCCTCCGTGTCCTCAACGCCCGGAATATTCGCGTCCTTCTTCGGACCGGACCCAGCTAACCTTCTGGGTGTAATGATACTCACGTCCCTGGGGACCTGGGGCCTGCCGCAGATGGTGCAGAAGTTCTACGCCATCAAGAGCGAGGGTTCCATAAAAAAAGGCACCGTCATCTCCACGTTCTTTGCATTCGTGGTGGCAGGCGGCTGCTACTTCCTGGGCGGCTTCGGAAGGCTCTTCTCGGATCAGGTGAACGTTGCCAGAGACGGCTTCGATTCCATAATCCCGTCCATGATGTCCGGACTTCCGTCCCTGCTTATAGCTGTCGTCGTGGTGCTGGTGCTCTCCGCATCCATGTCCACGCTCTCGTCTCTGGTGCTGACATCCAGTTCCACGCTTACCCTTGACTTCCTGCGCGACACCGCGGGCGTCAAGATGGATGAGAAGAAGCAGCTCTTCCTTATGAGGGTTCTCATAGCGGTGTTCATTCTGATATCCGCCGCGATAGCGATACTGCAGTACCGCTCCAGCGTTTCCTTCATAGCCCAGCTTATGGGCGTGTCCTGGGGCGCTCTTGCCGGCGCCTTCCTGGCTCCGTTCCTCTACGGGCTCTACTGGAAGCGCACCACCAAGGCTGCGTGCCTGGCGAGCTTCATATTCTCCACAGTTGTGATGCTCCTGAACATCTTCGTAAGGAGCAGCTTCCCGACCATCATCCAGTCTCCGATAAACGCAGGCGCGTTCTGCATGCTGGCGGGCATGGTGATAGTTCCCGTGGTGAGCCTGCTCTCGCCCAAGCCGGACCCGGTGCGCATTGCCGATATCTTCTCCTGCTACAGCCGCAGGGTCACCGTCTCTGTGAAGGATTCCATAGGAAGAGAAGAAGAGAGCAAGGACTACTGATCCCGCAGCACATGCCGGCGTTTGCCGGTATTGTTCGGGCCTGAGTCCTCGGCGGTGACGCTGCAAGCGGATCTTCGCCGCAGATCCAGCGCCGCTCGCGAACTCACCCGGTGCCTACAGTCGGCACCGGGCTCAACATCGCTCGCTAAGGCGGACCGACCCGCCTTGGGCTGCATCAGCAGCTCAGATCCGGCAGCGTGATACCACCTGCGGAGCCCCTCAAACAC
>JAFRZB010000048.1 GCA_017442785.1 Bacillota bacterium | reverse complement strand
GTGTTTGAGGGGCTCCGCAGGTGGTATCACGCTGCCGGATCTGAGCTGCTGATGCAGCCCAAGGCGGGTCGGTCCGCCTTAGCGAGCGATGTTGAGCCCGGTGCCGACTGTAGGCACCGGGTGAGTTCGCGAGCGGCGCTGTATCTGCGGCGAAGATCCGTCTGCAGCGTCACCTCCGAGGACTCAGCCCCGAAAATACCGGCAGGCACCGGCCGGCTCCGCGGGGGCGCGGATACGGGATCATTTCCGGCTGATGACGTTGACGTAGGGATACGGCACCTCTATGCCGTTTTCGGCCAGCGCGTGGTTTACCCTTAAGTTGACGTCGGAGATCACGTCCTCGGTGCGGCTTGACGCGCTGAAGAACACCGTCGTAGCCATCTGGAGACTGCTGACCTCGTAGGCTATGAAGTACACGCTGCCGTAGTCCTTCTTCCTTCCGCCGAGGTTTCCGGGCATGGTAAGAGGAGAATCCATCACGGCCTTGCGTATTACCTCCATGGCCTTTTCAACGTCGCTGTCGTATGCGATGTAGTACTTCAGATAAACGGATCTTACGCCTGTGTGGAAGCTGTAGTTAACGAGCTTCATGGCGTTGAGCCTGCTGTTGGGTATGACGAGCGTATTGGTGTCAATGCCCTGCAGCACCACGTGCCTGAGGCTGATGTCCTTAACTATGCCGGCAGTGCCGTCCTCAAGTTCTATGCGGTCTCCCACCTCGAAAGGCTTGTGGACGCTTATCATAAGGCCCGCAAGTATGTCCTTTATCACGTCCTGCGCCGCGAAGGCTATCACGGCACTGAATATGGCCGTTCCTCCCAGCAGCGTCTTCCATATGGAGTCCACGCCGTCTATCACGGAGAAGGCAAGGATGATGCCTATGATCAGTATTATTGCGGAATTTACGCCCTCGAAGAACCTGAGGTGCAGGACCTCCTTTTTCTGCTGTATCTTCCTGAAGATCAGGTGATTGAGCCTTTCGGCGCCCCACATCAGAAAGAGCACTACGACTGCAAACACTATGTAGAAGAGCGCCGGATATTGCTGTTTTAATGAGTTCATCGCCTTACCCCCCTGCCTTATCCGAGCAGCGGAGCCACATATGTGCTCCAGAGCCAGGAGATAGGCAGCACTATTATCAGCGTGGGTATCATGTCAGCCGTCGGAAGGTCCTCCCTGAGCTTGAGCATCCTAAGACCGGTGGCAAGCATGACGTAGCCGCCCGCCGCCTTGAAATCCGCTATCATGGCCGGAGTGCAGAGCGGGTATATCCACCTTGCGATGAAGAATATCAGCAGATGGATCACCGCCTGCGGTATGCCCAGAAGGGATACTGTCTTTCCGAGCTTGCAGGCCAGTATGGCGGAGGTGAAGATGTCCAGTATGGCCTTAGCCAGCAGTATGCTGTGGTCTCCCGTGACGCCCTCCACGAGCGCCCCGTAGTAGCCTGTGCCGCTTACGCAGAACAGCACGGCTATCGTAAGGAACTCCTCCGAGCAGCGCCCTCCGGCGAGCTTGCCCAGACCCGCGCGGACCTTGTTCCCCAGCTTTATCTTTACGCCTAAAAGCGTTCCGAGTATTACCGACAGCACTACCGCCGGCAGGTTCTTAAGCCCGGGCATCGGGATGATGCCCATGGAAAGAGCCACCAGGGCGAATATCAGGTTGAGAGTGTTCTTTACGTTGTCGCTTATGCGTTCTCCGGCGGCTGAGCCTATGAGGCCTCCCACCACTATGCACATGGCGCAGGTGACCGCGCCTATCGGGAAAATCATCTGTTTATCTCCTCTATTACCGAATATATTACTGACGCGCCGTATCCGAGGGCAGAGAGCCTCCGCGAGACCTTTGCGAGGATCTTCTGTCTGGCGCCGAAGGCTTCCCTCCGGGCCGCGCGGGACGCCTCGGTGCTTTCATCGTCCTCCTCGGAAAGAGGCGGAAGTCCGCCCGCCTTCAGGAGGATCTTCTCAGCCTCCGCAAGCGCTCTTTGCCGTTCGGAACCGCTGCCTGAGGCTGCGGCTTCCTTCGCGAGCTCCGGGTCTATGCCCCGCTTCTTAAGCTCTGTCATTATACGTGCGGAGCCCTTGCCTTCCCGCATGCCTTTTTCGGCCATGCCCCGGGCGTAGGCCTCGTCATTCACGTAGCCGTATTCCCTGAGCTTTTCCACGGCGTCCTGAGCCTCCTGCGCGCAGTAGCCCTTTTCCAGGAGCTTTTTCGCAAGCTCCTGCTCCGTGTAGCCCCGCACGTCCAGAAGATCTCCGGCATAGTCCAGGGCGGTCTTTTCCATGGGGGCGTCGTACTCGGCCGGAACTACCCGGGCCTTGGTATCTCCGGCTATCCCGAAGATCAGGTCTCCCTGCGTAAAGCTTGCCACCGGTATCCCTTCCGGGCAGCCGTCCAGAACCGAGAACTTTGCAAAGCCTACGGCGTAGCCCTTGCCCCTGAGCTTGGACCAGGCCTCCTTGCGGGTCCAAATGGAGAAGAACTCCTCCGTCCACTCGCTCTCGGTGCCTGTAAGGACTGAGAGGTACTCCTGCTCGTCCTTGTGGAAGCGCTTTGCTATCTCCCTTCGGGCCTTTCTCCCCTTCTCCTCCATGTCTATGCCCACGGGGCTGCCGCTTACGCAGCAGGCCCAGTAGTTCTTGGTGTCGGTTATGGAGATGAATCCGCCGGCCTCCGCATCCGTAAAGAACGGAGCTCCGAGCTCGTCGTGTGAAAGCCCCCGCCCCGTAAGAGCGCGGACTATGTCTTCGGACTTATATATCCTCCCCCTGGACTTTTTTACGAGCTGTATGGTAAGCATAGCTCTACTCTTCGCAGTCGAAGGAAAAGCGCGCGGTCTCCAAAGGACCGCTGACCGCGGCTATGGCAAGGTGCCTCGGATGCTCTATGTATGCCTTAAGAGCAGCGGCGTCCTCCGCGTAGAAGGAGACCATGAGGTCCATGTTCACGTCCCTTTCCAGGCAGTTCCTCTTTACCACGCAGCCGTAAAGCCCGGGGACGGACTCCACCGCTTCGAAGAACCTCTTTGAAAGCTCCGCAAACAGTTCGTCCGTAAGCGCGCCTTCTTTATATTTCATAAAAACATAATGCTTCATTTTCAGACCCAGATGATCCAGAGCAGCGCGTAGCCCACCACCACCGCAGTGAGCGTGAACGGTACGCTGTACTTCATGAACTGCAGGGGCTTTACCGTATAGCCCTCTCTTCTCAGTATGCCTATGCCCGTGATGTTTGCCGAGGCTCCCATAGGTGTGAGATTGCCACCCAGAGTGGCCCCTACCAAAAGCCCGAAATAGAGCAGCGTGGCGCTGTTTCCCGAAACCGCCGGGTCTGCCGACAGGGCAAAGCCCGCGGCAAGGGACCTAACTACCGGGAGCATCGTGGCCACATAGGGTATATTGTCTATGAACGCGGATATCAGCACCGACATCCAGACTATCACCGTAAACGTCACGAACAGGGCGGATCTTGTGGTGCCTCCGCAGAGGTCGAATATGCCCTGCCCTATTAGGTCAATTATACCTGCCCGCTTAACTCCACCTATCACTATGAACAGACCTGCGAGCAGCAGCAGGGTATATAGATCCAGACCGTTTCTGGCCTTGATAAGCGGCGCTGCGGAGCGCCTCTTTATGCAGCCCCTCACTATCCCTATTATCAGGAAAAGCATGCAGAGCGCGCCGTTGGTCCAGTCCGGCTTATAGAACTGCCCCGGGGCGGCAGCGTCCTTATACGGTATGAAGGACACCGCGATAAGGCTTAGTATGGTGAGTATCAGCAGCACCGTGGGGACCTTGTCCTCAACGGGGAACTTGTCGGAGGGAGCTATCTTCCTGCTCTCCTTGCGGAACATGAAGATTATTATCAGGGCGCTGGCTATGGCGCCTGCCTCCGTCACCCAGAACATGCCGGGCCTGCCCTTAAAGAAGAAGAAATCCATGAAATCCAGACCTGCGGACTTTGAAAGCAGTATGGAGGTGGTATCTCCCACCAGCGTCGCAGCGCCCTGCAGATTGGACGAGATCGATATGCAGATTATGGTGGGCACAGGCGATATGTCTAAATTCTTGCATATGGCCAGGGCCACCGGAGCTATCATCAGCACCGTCGCCACGTTGTCTACAAAGGCGGATATGATCCCCGCAAAGAGGCTCATTATCACTATCATCCACTTTACGGAGCCTGCCTTGGAGATTATGATGTCGCTCATGCGGCGGGGCATGCCGGACTCTACGAAGAACTCCACCGTTCCCATGGTGCCTGCTATCATCATCAGGACGTTCCAGTCCACCTCGGCCAGAGCCTCAAGCGGACTGTAGCTGTAGTCCAGCAGATGCGCCGTGCCTATAATGACAAAAATAAACGCCGAGGCAAGGGCTATGTAAGGCCTTGCCTTCTCGATGGCGAATAATAAAATGTAAGTTACGATAAAGATCGCCAGTGCGACCGCTGTTGTAGTGTTCATTAAATGCCGTAATTGCCTTCGTCGTTATGATATTTGTCGTCCGCGGAGAGCTTCTTTACGGTGTAGAAGCACACCACGAACATCACTACCACGAACATCACGAAATGTATGGTGTTCATGTTTGATGTGGCCACGAAATCGTAGGCCCCGTGTATTATAGTGGGAATGATGACCGCCAGCAGCCTTGCCAGGAAGGACGCGTTGCCCCACTGCTGGATCTGCTTTCTCTTGGCCAGTCCGTACCAGGCTCCCATAAGGACTCCGAAGCACGCGTGTCCGGGAACGGCTGTGACCGCCCTTATCAGCGCCGTGCTGAGACCGTAGGATGTGACGTACTGGATGTTCTCCCAGAGCGCAAAGCCCAGGGACACCGCCACCGCGTAAACCACTCCGTCGAACTTGCAGTTGAACTCCCTGCTGTTCCATGTAGAGAACCTGAGCACCAGGTACTTGAAGCCCTCCTCGGAGAGCCCCACCACCACGAAGTACAGAAGCACCCTGTAGCTGAGGCTGTTGTAGCTGAAGACGGAGCCGAGTATCTTGATGCCTATGCTCTCGGTAAAGCCGGCAAAGAACGTCGAGATGACTCCAAGGACCACCAGCCTTAATATGAGCCTGGGCGGCTCCTTCTCCAGGCCGTCCTGCTTATAGATGTAGAACAGCAGGAACAGCGCCGGGATGACCGCCAGAGCCATCAGTATTAATGAGTAACCGCCTACGAATATCATTGTCCGAGCACCTCTATGGCTTTCCGGAGCTGGTAATCGGTATCGTCGCCCTCAACGAGCTCCACTATGTAGTCCGGAGTTATTCCCACCTGGTGTATGGTCTTTCCGGACGGAGAGAAATACTGGCTGATGGTATATTTCACTGCGCTCCCGTCGGAGAGAGGCTGCAGGGTCTGGATTATGCCCTTGCCGTAGGTAAGGGTACCTATTATCTTTCCTTCGTTGTTGTCCTGTATGCCCGCGGAGAGTATCTCGGAAGCGGACGCGGTGTACTCGTTGACGAGCAGCACGTACGGCAGCTCGGTGCGTCCTGCCTTGCTCCTGTAGTAGCCCTTCTGGCCGTCGTGGTTCATCGTGTACACAACAGTGCCCTGATCCATGAGCATGTCAGCTATCTCAACGGCTATGTCCACCAGACCGCCTCCGTTGTTGCGAAGGTCCACGATGAGGGCCCTTGCGCCCTGAGCGGTAAGATCGTCGAGCGCAGCCTTGAAATCCTTGGCGGTGGCGCTCTCGAAGCTCTCTATGTATATGTATCCGATGTTGTCCTCCAGCATGCTGTGGTCCACGGTCTCCACCTCTATGGGAGCGCGGACTATAGAGACGGTGTTCTCCACGCCGTTCCTCCTGTAGGTTATCTCAACGGAGGTGCCCTCCTTGCCGCGGATGTTGGCAGCCGCCTCGGAGGACTGGGCTCCGGAATATTCCTTGCCGTCCACCTTGAGGATTATGTCTCCGGGCTGCATGCCTGCCTCCTTGGCCGGGCTGTTCCTGAACACCTGGACTACCTCCAGCACGCCGTCGGGGTTGTTATAGAAGGACATTCCGACGCCGGAGTACTCTCCGATCATGGAAGAGAAGTAATCCTCGTATTCCTCCTTGGAGACGTACTCGGAGTAGGGATCTCCAAGGCCCTCTATAAGGCCGTAGTAGGAGCTCTCTATGAGCTTGCTGCCGTCCACGGGCACGTAGTAGCTGCTCTCCATCATCTTCTTGAGCATGTCCGTCTTGCCATAGGTGGACTGCATATACTGCCAGTTCTCGTATTCTTCCTTGGTAAGCGTGTAATTGCTGTTAACACCCATCCTGCCCGCGAACATCGCGGCGGCTCCTCCTACAAGAAGCGCCACCACCAGGAGCAGCACCAGGACTGTCTTTCTTACATACATGTTATTTTTCCCGCTCCGACCTGCGTATGTCTCTTATGCGCATCTGGAGCTTCCTTTCGCCTCTGAATTCGTTTATATCCAATTCCCCGGCCACGTCTATCATCTCCTGGCCGAAGATAATGTCCTTGTACATGTCCGCCCTTCCGAACAGGACGCAGCCCACCGGCTGCTTGTCCTGCGTGCAGGCGGTAAAGCGTATGTGCTGCTCCTCCGCGCCCATGGTCCTTACGGCACTCACCTGCGCGTTCCTTATGCAGAATAGCGGCACGGGATTGGCCTCTCCGTAGGGCTCAAGCAGCCTGAGCTTTTCGGCAAAGCCGATGTTCTTCTCGTCTCCCGTAAGCTCGTGGTCTATGTATATGGTCTCCGTCAGAACGTCCGGATCCTTTTCCAGAGCTGCCTTCACCTGCTCCTGCATGCGGCGGCGGAAGATATCCAGGTTCTCCTCCTTAAGGCTGAACCCGCAGGCTCCGGCATGCCCGCCGAACCTGGTGAATATGTCTCCGCAGCCCTCCAAAAGCTCGTGGAGGTTTATCCCCGGCACGGATCTTCCGGTGCCCTTAAGAAGCCCGTCCCCCGTGGGAGTTACTATGCATACCGGCCTGTAGAGCTGTTCCTTGAGGTTTCCGGCAACTATGCCGGCCACGCCCTCGTGGGCACCCCTTGCAAGTATCACAGGAGCATAGCTGCCGCAGTCCTCCCTGGCCATGCTTTCCCTGCATATCCTGAAGGTGCGCTCCTGCTCGGCCTTCCTCTCTATGTTAGTCTTAATGGTGAGCCTGGCAAGAGCCTCAAGGGTCTCCGCGCTGCCGCGGCTCTCCAGAAGCTCCACCCCCGGAGCCGCGCTGTGCATCCTCCCCAGAGCGTTAAGGTTCGGTGCTATTATATACGAAATGCTGGAAGAGTCTATTATTTTTTCCGAAAGATCCAGGGCGGAGATAAGAGCGTCCAGGCCCGGCCTTTCCCTTCTGTTTATGCGGTCCAGTCCGTACTTTACCAGATTTCTGTTCTCGTCTATCAGGGGCACTATGTCCGCCACGGTGGCTATGGCCACAAGATCAAGGAGCGAGTTAAGGGCCTGCCTCGTAAACCTTTCGTCTCCTCTTGAGGAGAGCAGGCGCTGCATCCCCTGAGCCAGCTTGAAGGCCACTCCGCAGCCGCAGAGCTCCGGGAAGGGATACCCTCCCCTCTTGGGGTTTACGAACAGGCAGTCCGGATCCATCCCCTCCCTTAGGATATGATGGTCCGTAACCACGGGGACTATCCCCAGCTCCTTTGCGAACGCTATCTCTGCCGGGCTGGTGCTTCCGCAGTCCACGGTCAGAAGCACGTCCGCGCCCCTGTCCTTTACCTTTTTAACGGCTTCGATGTTAAGGCCGTAGCCGTCCTCGAACCTGCTCGGAACGTAGCTGAAGACCTTATCCGTAAGGTGCCTGAGGACCGTAGTCATGAGGGCCGTGGAGGTCATCCCGTCCGCGTCATAGTCTCCGTAGACGCATATGGTCTTTCCGGAGCCGGCGGCGTCTATGAGAAGCTCAGCGGCCTCCTTAAGGTCCGGCATCAGGAAGGGATCGTGCGTGACCCTTGGCGCGGGGGACAGGAAATCCTCCAGAGCGTCCCCGGATATGCCTCTGTCCTCCAGTATGTTGAGAACGGAAACAGGGACTCCTAAAAGCCCCTGTTCCTGATTATCTTTTTCGCGGGAAATGACCCACTTAGTCATATCAATATCTCCCGGGAGTCACGTAGTTGAGCGGGTCCTTGTAGGATCCGTTGACCCTGACCTCGAAATGGATGTGCGGACCAGTAGACATGCCGGTGCTCCCCACCAGGGCTATGGTCTCGCCTCTCTTTACCTTGTCGCCCTTCTTGGCTATCAGCTTGCTGGAGTGCGCATACAGCGTCACTATCCCGCCGCCGTGGTCTATCATTATGTAGTATCCGTAGCCGCTGCTGTAGGACGCCGCTATTACGGTGCCGTCCGCAGCCGCCAGTATGTCCGTGCCCCTCCAGGCACCAATGTCTATGCCTGTATGCAGCTTGTAGATGTGGTAGAAGGGATGGAGCCTCATTCCGAACGGGTCGGTTATCCTGGTGCTGGCTCTGGAGGGCCAGCCCATGGTCCCGCCTATGTAGCTGCCGTTGCTCTGCAGCCTTATGATCTCGGCCTTAAGGGCATCCGCCTCGCGGTTCATGGCGTCCAGCTTGGCCTCGAGCGCGGCGTTGTCCTGCTCTATCTGCCTTTTCTTGCTCTCCACGGCAGCCATGTCCTTGTCGAGCGCGCTCTTCTTCTCGTTGAGCACTGCCTGCTGGCCTTCGAGATCCGTCCTTAAGGCAACGAGCTCGTTCTTCTTGGCGTCCACCACCGCATACTGCTCGCCGAGCTTATCCATAAGGTCCGCGTCGGCCTGGTAGATCATCTTCATCATCTCCACGTTGGTGATGAGCTCCGTCATGTTGGAGGATCCGAGAAGCACGGAGATCATCCCTATGTCTCCCTGCTTGTACATGGCGCGCAGCCTCTCCAGAAGAGCGGCGTTCTGCTCGTTCATCTGGGTCTGGATGTCGTTAAGCTCCGCAAGAGTGGTGCTGATCTTCTCCTTGGTGGCGTTAAGATCCACGGTGAGGATGTTGATCTCCACCTGGGCGTCGTAGATCTGCTTCTCAAGGACCTTTATCTCGGCGGAAAGATCGTTGGCCTTCTTTTCGCCCTCGGAGATCTTCCTCTCCGTCTCCTTGATGTTCTTTACGGTATTGTTGTATTCGTCCTGCTTTTCGTTGACGTCGCTTCCGAATCCCAGCGGCGAGAGCAGAGGCGACGCTATCATCACCACCGCCATCACCAGAAGGAATACCTTCGCGGCTATCTTGGCTTTCCCCTTTTTATCCATTTTTTCCCCTTCTCCCTTCAGGGACATATCACGCTTTCAGATAACGTCTCATGGAAAGTATGCTGCCGAAGGCGCCTATGCTTATGCCCAGGGCAAGGAATATCCAGATTATGTTAGTTATAAGGAACTTCGGTTCCACAAGGCTTGCGGTGAACAGCTGGAACGCCTGAGTTCCCAGAGCATCGCACAGCCTCGTGTAGATGAGCGAGGACAGGACTATCGAGATTATGGCCGCTATGCAGCCGATGATTATCCCCTCAAAGAACATCGGGCCGCGTATGAACCAGTTGGTGGCTCCCACATACCTCATGTTCCTGATCTCGTCCTGCCTTGCCATTACCGTAAGCTTTATCGTGTTGGACACGACCACTACCGATATTATTACAAGGAATATTATGACTACAAGAGCTCCGTTCTGTATGCCGTTGGAGATCTTGATCACCTTGCTCACCTCTTCCCTGTAGAAGCGCACGTCCTCTACTCCGGGAAGGCTTGCCGCCGTCGTGGCTATGAAGTCTCCGGTCTCAAGATCGGAGAGTATTATCCTTATGGAATTGGGCAGAGGGTTCTCGGACAGGCCGTCGAGCATGTAGGCCTTGTCCCCCCAGCGGGCCTTGAACTCCTCCATGGCCTTTTCCTTGGATATGTAGCCGGCGGTCTCCACACCGGGCATGTCCTTGAAGCTGTCTATCATGTTGGCAGCCTGGGTGGATGTGGTATCGTCTTTGAGGAACACCTCTATGGTCCCGAACTGATCCTTTATGTTCTCCGTAAGGTAGCTGACGTTTACGGACAGGAAGAAGAACAGCGCAAGTATAAGCATCATCGCCGTTATCGAGAAGACGGACGCGAGCGTCATTCCCTTGTTCCTGAAGCCCTGCCTGAGGGCCTGTTTTATGGAATATATGGCCCCCTTAATCATCGAATCCGTATTCTCCTTCTCTGCTGTCGCGGATTATCTCGCCCTGGTCTATGGCTACCACGCGCTTGTTCATGCGGTTGACTATGTCCTTGGCGTGCGTTACCATCACGACTGTAGTGCCGCGCTTGTTCACCAGCTCTATCAGCTGCATTATCTCCCAGGCCGTATCGGGGTCCAGGTTGCCCGTGGGCTCGTCCGCTATGAGTATGCGCGGGTTGTTGATGATGGCCCTCGCTATAGCCACGCGCTGCTGCTCGCCCGCGGAGAGCTCGCTCGGATAGTTCTTTGCCTTGTCGTCTATGCCCATTACCGAGAGCATCTGCGGCACCTGGCGGTTTATGGCGCGCTTGGTGCTGTGCACTACCTCCATGGCAAACGAGACGTTCTCGAAGACTGTCTTGTTCTCCAGGAGCTTGAAGTCCTGGAAGACCATGCCTATGTCTCTTCTGAGCATGGCCACGTCCCTGTTGGACATCTTGCTGAGGTTCTTTCCGTCTACGATTATTTCGCCCTCGTCAGGCTCTATCTCCTTGATGATGAGCTTTATGAAGGTGGACTTTCCGGAGCCCGTAGGGCCCACGACGAAGACGAAGTCTCCCTGGTCTATGTGCAGAGTGGCGTTCTTTAAGGCCACTATGTCCGCGTATACTTTGCTGACGTTCTTAAAATCTATCAAAAGGAAGTCTCCTTTACCGAGGATATTCTAAATCAACTTATAGTATACAACATATCTTCGGAAATGCAAAGACCATACTACATCTATGATTTGTGATTTTTATGTGAACAAATGCTCCAAAGCCCTGCGCACGGCGGGAAGCTCCGCCGGAAGCACGCAGCTGTACTCCGCCCGGTATATAAGCGGAGGGTCTATGAAAGGTATCTCCGTCGTCCGCGCGTTTCCCAGGAAACGCCTCAGCTCCGCCCTGTGGACACCGGCGTTCATCTTGTTGACTATTATCCTCGCGTCCGGGTACTCCATGAGCACGCGGCGCAGCCTCTCCTCGCCTGAGAGCAGCCTTCCCGGCAGCGGATCCACCACCAGCATCACCTCGTCCATCTCCGGAAGGACCTCGTCCAGATAGGCGTCGTCCGCCCCGGAAAGGTCGAATACGGCGGCGTCCTCCGGAAGCCTGCAGACCGCCATGGGGGAAACGAGCCCCCCGGCGTCCGGGCGCCTCAGCAGAAGATCCAGCCCTCCGTACATGTTCCTTACGGAAAGAAGGCTCTTTTTATCCCGGAGAAGGTCCTCGTAGAACAGAAAGCCGGAGGAGAACCTCCGCGGAACGTCAAGAGCGTGATAAAAATACGGAGGACCGAGCTCCGCGAGGGCGCAGCCGCCCTTTTCCGAAAGAAAAAACGCCGCGGTGCCTGCTATGAAAGAGGCTCCGCAGCCGCTGCACACGCCTGCCACCCCGACACGGTACTGCCGGGAACGTCCTTTGGCCGGGCGGTCTAATGGTGTTCTGAACATGGATGACCTCCAGGGCATCCTCCCTGGAAGATTTTACCATCACCCGCGCTTCCTGTCAAACAATACGCTCAGAAGAAAGCCCGGTATGCGGGCTATCCTTCCTATCCTCTTGGGCTGCTGAGCCAGCCTGTACAGCCATTCAAGGCCCATGCCGGTCATGGCCCCGGGCGCCCTCTTAAGCCTTCCGGACCACACGTCCATGCTCCCGCCGACGCCCGCCGCGGCTCTTACGGAGAGCTCCTCAGCATGCCTTGCCATGAACTTTTCCTGCAGAGGGCATCCGAGCCCCGCCACCAGAAGCCCGGCTCCTGATGAATTTATGAGCCGGACTATCTCCTGCTCCTCTTCCGCCCCGAAATATCCGTTCCTTACGCCTGCGGTGCGCAGTCCGGGTATGATCCTCTCAAGGGCCTCGGACGCTTCCCGGGCAACGCCCTCCTCGCCTCCAAGATAGAAGACGGAGACGCCCTCTGAGGCGCAGATCTTAAGCGCCTCAAAGCAAAAGTCTATCCCCCCGATGCGCTGCTTAAGCGGCGTCTTAAGGGCAGAGGCGGCAAGCTTTACTCCAATGCCGTCGGGGAGCGCCAGCTCCGCCTTTTTCAGGGCGCCTGCAAGCTCCGCGTCCTTACGGGCGGCCATTATTATCTCGCAGTTGGGAGTAACGATAATGCTGCAGCCCTGCGCGCAAAGCATCCCGCGGAAGCGCTCAAGGGCTTCATCCATGTCCACATTGTCCAGGGCCACGCCCTTTATACAGACCCTTTCGATCATGGTCTTTCCTCCGCATGGCGCAGCGCCCCGAGCGTTATCCCAAACAGTATGAAGAACGCCGCAAGAATGCGCGGATAGAACCATATGTACTCGAACACCCCGAACAGAGCCATCCCCGCAAGGGAAGCGGCGCAGGCAGCGAGCACTCTCTTTTTATACATATCCGTGCCGCGGACAGACGCGCGCACGGACCTTACTCCTGCAGTTCCCAGCATCAGCAGGCATGACAGCGTGCCCAAAAGGCCTGTCTCAAGCGGAAGCTCCAGATAGAGAGTCTGGGAATGCACGATGCCGGACAGAACGTATTCGTCCGCAAAGAGGTCTATCTGCCTTGCGAGCGTGGACGGCCCGAGGCCTATGCCGCTTATCAGGCGCCTCTGGTCCGAGAGCAGCCGTACTACGGTCTCCCAGATGCGCACGCGGTAGTCCGCGCTGGTGTCCGCCGGGTTGAAGAGGTTGGATAGCCTCAGGAGCACTCCCGCGGGAAGGAAGGGCAGCGCCGCTATCGCGAGAACTATTATGACAGGCAGCAGCCTGCGGTTGGTAAGGCAGGTGTATACGAGGACGGCCAGGGCGGCGGAGAGCCAGCCCGAGCGCGAATATGTCATTATAAGTGCGGCGCACGGAAGAATCAGCCCTGCGGCAAGAAGCACGCGGGACAGCTCCTTTTTCGCCCCTGCGGCAAAGGCCGCGCAAAGAGGCGTAAAGATGACCAGAAACTCCGCAAAGTTGTTTGGATTCTCCAGACTGGAGAACACCCTGCCCGGAAGGCCGGCGTTCAGCAGGAGGTCCGTCTGGGAGGCGCTGTTCTGCACCCCGGCAAGGCGCTGCATTACCGCAAGCACAGAGAGCAGCAGCACTGCGGCGTAGATCCACCCGAGCAGCCTCCTAAGCCCGTCCGCGTCCTCCGCCTCGGCCTGCGCGCAGCGCATCAGCATGAAGGCTGCGGCAAAGAAGCACAGCACCCTCAGGCTGTCTGTCCTGTCCAGGCTCGGGATCAGTGAAATAATAAGCGAGGCCGAAAACAGCAGGAAACAAAGGCCCTCCCCGCGCCGCGCAAGAGGCGTCCTGCGGCCGGATGCGGCGCGCAGCTCAGTCCAGATGAAAAAGAAGACGGCTCCCGCAAGCATCAGCCTGTTGTTCCAGAGGCTGTGCGGCACCGCGAACATCAAAAGCAAAAAAAGTCCGAAAAGATCCTCAAAGGAAAGTATCCGGGATCCTGCCGCAGCCCTCGCGAAAAGACTGCCGCCGCGGGCGGGGACAAATGCCCTGGAAACGGTCCCGGCAAGGGATATTACCGCTGAGCGCAGGGAAGAAAAAAGACTGCAGACAGCGCTGCCTTCATAGAACGAGCCAAGCCTGCTGCGCCTTACGCAGAGCCTCCTGATAAGGCTGCCCTCCCAGGCGCGCGCAAAAAAAGATGCGGCCGCAGCGCACAGCGCAAAGCACCTGCTGCAAAGCCAGTAAGAATATGCTTTTCCGAGGATGCTGCCGGAAAGCATCGCTACCTTATCTCCTGCACCTTAAGGTAGAGCTTGGCATCCCCGGCGAAGACCGTCATGGTATGCCCGGATGCGTAGAGAGACCCTCCTATGCGTATGCCGAACTCGTCCGGAACGCCCTCCGCGTCCAGTACCAGTGTGACGCTGACGAGCCAGTCGTTCTCAACGAGGTGAGTCTTTCCGGAGGCGTCGGTCACGGTCTCCATAAGAGGTGTTATCTCAAAGCTCTTTACAGTCCCGAGGACCACGTCATAGCCCTGGTCCCACACCCTGGCGCCCTTCTCTATCTGCTCAGCCGTGAACCTCGGCGTATCATGGCAGTAGAGCACCAGTTCCTTCTGTTCCGTCTTTCCGCTGTTCCTGTCCGGGAGGACGTAGCGGAACACGGCAAAGCACAGAGCCGCCGCTATCACCAGTATCACCAGCAGATCTATGATGTTTATCTTTCCGAAGAGCCTTCCTTTTTCGTCTATCATTTCTTTCCTCCGCAGGCCGCGCCGTAGAGCTCAAGGTATCTGTCCGCCATGGCCTTAAGGCTGCAGCCGGCAGCCTTCTTAAAGGCGTTTTCCGAATGCGCGGCAAGAAGCTCCGGGTCCTCCATGTACTTTTTTATCGCGGACGCGAAGCCCTCGGCGTCCCCGTACGCTGCGCTGATGCCGCAGACCGGAGCGCTCAGGACCGTGTCTGCAGATCCTCCCGCCTCCGTCACGACGCAGGGCTTTCCCGCCGCCAGAGCCTCCAGCAGCGCCATGCTCATGGCCTCAGACCTCGAAGGGCTCAGGAAGAGCTGCGACGCCGCAAGCACCCTGCCGGCATCCTTCCTGTATCCCGCCTGTATGACGGTCCCCGAAAGTCCTTCGGCCTCTATCCTTTCAGTTATATGCGCGTAAAGCGGGCCGTCTCCGCATATCACGCAGCGGAAGTCCTTCCCGCCTGCCGCAAGGATCTTCAAGCTGTCCAGAAGGAAGTCCGGGCCCTTCTCCTCCGCGTACCTTGCAAGAACGCAGCAAAGGAATGCGTCCTCTTTTACGCCCAGCTCCCTGCGAACCGCAGGATCCGGCGCGGGGACCGCTTCCGGAACAGCCACGCCGTTAGGCACGAATACCGTTTTATCCTCCGGAAAGCCGTTCTCCTTAAGGACCGCCCTTCCGGCTTCATGCACGCAGACCGCGGCAGAAAGGCCTTTTCCGTAATGCCTGTTTAAAAGCCTCCATTTAAGCCCCTGCCTTACCGACAGGTGATCCGTAAAGACCACCCCCGTACCCGGGCAGCGCCCCGCAGCCTTAACTGCGTACACGAACTCCCTCGGAAACTGCGCGTGCACCACGTCTATCTTCTTCTCTTTTATTATCCGGGCAAGCTCCGCCGGAGCCCTTAAGGCGTCGCGCCTTCCAAGGCCCAGCCTTATGCATTCAGTCCCGCCGGCGGCCAGTTCCTCGGACAGCAGTCCGGGCTCGTCGTACACGAGCAGGCATTCGTGCCCCCGGGCGGAAAGCTCCGCCGCAAGGGAAGACACGAAGCGCTCGCTTCCGCCGTCAGCGGCTCTTCCCGTAAGGAACAGCACCCTCAAGGTCTGTCCCCCTCGTCCAGGCCGAATATCCTGTTCAGCTGCCTGGTGATGTTGTTATTGTAGGCCTCCAGGCTGTCCCTGGTCTTGATCTTCTTATCCGCCACCAGCAGCGCCTGCACTATGTCATCCGTGCAGTGTATGCCCTGGTTGTATTCCTCCAGATTCTTGGAGATGTAGAGGTCCAGGCCAAGCGCCTTGCCCTCCATGACTACCATCCCCTGGCCCTCGTAACGGCTCGTAAGCGCCAGTCCGTCCATGCGCTCCATGTAGGCGTAGGGGTTGGACTGCCTTCCGAGGAAGGTGGTCCTGAAATCTATTCCCAGGTCCCTGGTCTGCACCCTTAAGGCGTCCCTGTCCGGACCGTCTCCGATTATGTACAGGTGGAGGTCCGGCCTCATCTCCGCAGCCTGGGCAAAGATGTCCAGAAGTATGTCGAAGCCCTTCTGGTGGCACAGCCTTCCAACTGCGCAGAGGTTGTACTTGCTCTGATCGAACCTGAACACAAGAGGCTGGTCCGCCTTGCGGAATATCTCCTCCGTGTCTATGTAGTTTGGCACTATCCATATGGGCGCCTTGGTGTGCGAGCACTCGCGGAAGCTCTCCACTATGCCCGAGGACACCGCGGCGAACTCATCGTAATATGCGAACTTTCCCTTGAAGAAGTGCCAGAGGACCCTGTATCGGGGCTCCTCGGCCAGCTTTCTTTTAACGTCGTTATGTATGAACATCACGCGCTTTTCCGCTGACGCGCTGCACGCGTAGAGGGCGCACTCGTTCTGGTAGCTGTTGAAGTCCACGGAGACGTCGTAATGCTTTCCGGGGGCCGGGTCCTTCGCGAACCTCATCAGAAGCCCGAAGTATACGAAACGGTACCAGTATGGCCGCGGCTCCAGCTTTATGTATCTGATCCCCTCCCTTACCGGAAGGTCGTAGAAGAGCTCGCCGTCGTAGTAGTAGACGTCGGCGGTGCATCTGCTGCAGTCCAGGTTCTTGAGGAGGTTGATGAGAGACTTCTGCATGCCTCCCACGCGGAAGTCGGACGTAAAGATCGCAAGGCGCACAGGCTCTCCCTCGGCTTTGGGAGGCCTTCTGAAAATGCCTGCCCTCTCCATGTACTCGGAGAGCACTCGGGCGTTGGTCTGCTCCCTTCTTCTGAGCTCTCCCGCCCTTTCCTTAAGCTCCGCCCTGTCCTGAGCCATGGCGGCCTCAACTGCTGCGGCAAGGCTGTCAGCGGTTGCCGATGCGGGGTCCGAGACCTCGCCCGTTCCGAGGTCTTCAAGGAAGCCGGAGACCTTCGGATCCGTGGACAGCGCCGCGGACGGAACGCCTGCGGCAGCCGCGAAGATGAGCGCGTGGAGCCTTGCGGAGAGCATGGCCTCCGCGCCGGACACTATTCCCAGGACCGTCCTGAACGGAAGGCCCTCTTTTATTATCAGATAAGGAGTTGTCATCAGCTCCGCTATGCGCTCTGCGGCGGCAGAGTCCCCTTCTCCAAGGCACAGGAACACAGTCTTTATCTGCCGCTCCCCGTACAGCTTTCCTGCAGCGGCGGCTATGGCCTCATCCGGGAGCTTCCCGTCCGGAGGATCCATCGGAGATATCATCAGATAGCGCTCGTCATCCTCTATCCCAAGAGCTCTTCTTGCCCTTGCGAGCTCCTGCCCGGAGATGGGATCTAGAGAAAGAGCCGGATCCGCGCTGAGCCTTATATCCTCCGCGGAGGCTCCAAGCGCCTCCAGCTCCGCCATGGCCTTGGCGTCCCTTAAGGTAATGCAGTCCGCGCATTCCGTGATGACCTTTGCGGCGGCCTTTCTGTTCCTGTCCTTGTTTATTGGCCCTATGCCGCAGCCGTACATCAGCACCCTGCAGCCCAGCCTCTTCGCCAGCCTGATAACGGCAAGATAATAATACAGGCTCCTGCTGCTGGTGATGTCCTGCAGGAGGCTTCCGCCCCCGCTTATGAACACCGCGCAGCGCTTAAGAGCCCTCGCTATGCCTATGATGTCAAAGGACCACACGGAGCTTACGCCGTGCAGCTTTGAAGTCTCCTTTGGAGACCTGGATATTACCGTTATCTCGGCGGCGCCGGCGCACTCCCGGACCTCGGTGATGACGGCGTCGAGTATGGCCTCATCCCCGCAGTTTCCGAGCCCGTAGGCCCCGCAGATGACTATTCCCTTTTTCTCAGTTGACCTGTTCAAGACGATCCCCACAAGACGGCATTTTACTTTAAATTATATTTTATCACGCATACAGTCATTTTCCAAGTGCGGGAAAAACAGCCGTTCCATATTAGAAGCGCACCGGCCGGTCCCCCGGGCAGGGGCTGCAGCGACACCGTCGAGGACCCAGCCCCGGCAGCCCTTGCCCGGGGGCTGGCAGATACACGTCAGATATGAAAAACCCTGGACCGTAACCGCCTGTATGTATGCTCTTCCGCCGGTACGTTGACTTCCGCCCCTGCGGCGCTATCCTGTAGGAAAGGAGGACGGCATGCGGGAGATGAAGTACATGGTATTCGCGGAGGAAGTGACCATAGGCGAGGACAGCTGCACGGTGTACGGGATAAAGTGCGTGCGCGGCGGACAGGTGATAGCCTCCGTCCCTGACATCACGGACGACCGCGCCAGGATAGAGGAAGCCGCGGAGCTCTGCAACAGGCTGCGCCTGGACCCTCTGCAGCTAAATGACATCGCGGAGGATACGGCGCCGGCGGAGCTCCGGAAATAAAATACCGGGCAGTTCTGCCTGCCCGGCATATCGTTGTTTATTATCTGTCCTCGCGGAAGAAGGCCGTGCCCAGAGCTGCCGGCGGCTGATCCTCGCGCTTCTGGCGTATGGATACCATTATCAGCACCAGGGCGGTGACAATGTACGGCACCACCTTGTAGATCTGAGTGGGGATGAACGGTATCGGAAGCCTTATGTAGAGTATCAGCAGCGCGCCGAAGAGCACGGAGCCCCAGAGGCTGTTGATGGGCTTCCACAGGCAGAAGATTACCAGCGCCACCGCTATCCAGCCCTCGCCGGAAAGACCGGTGTGGTTCCAGACCGTGCCTGCTATGGTCATCGTGTAGACCATGCCGCCCACGGCGGAGATCCCGCCGCCTATCACCGTGGCGAAGTACCGGTAGCGGGTGACGTTTATTCCCGCGGCATCCGCTGTGGACGGAGACTCGCCCACGGCGCGCAGGTACAGGCCCTTGCGGGTCTTTGCCAGGAAGTGGTGCATCACTATTATCATCACTATGCCGAGGTATACGAATACGTTGTATCCGAATATCAGCTTGCCCGCCACCGGGATGTCCTGCAGGAACTTCGGGAAGGGAGACCCCGCGAACGACACCTTAAGGGCATTGCTTATGGAGACGTTGCCGCCCACGCGTATGCGCATCAGCTCTCCCACGAACTGCCCCAGGCCTGTTCCGAATATCGTAAGCGCAAGGCCGGTAACGTTCTGATTGGCCCTCAGGGTTATGGTCAGGAAGCTGAAGATCAGCGAGCCTGCCATCCCTGCCGCGAACGCGCAGACCAGGGCTATGATGACTGCCACCACGCCGCTGGCACTGTCTCCCGCAGCGTTTCCGTAGGTGAACGCGCCCAGAAGGCCGAAGGCTCCTCCCATGAACATCAGGCCCTCGACGCCCAGGTTCATGTTGCCGGACTTCTGAGTGAGTATCTCACCCGAGGTGCCGTACATAAGAGGCGCTCCGTTGAGCACTGCCGCGCTTATGAGCGCAACGATGAAATCCAAAGTACTCATCTATTTTGCCTCCTTCGCGTGGTTTTCCCTGAAATGCATCCTGTAGTTGATGAAGAACTCGCAGCCGAGCATGCACAGCAGGATTATTCCAGTGATAATGTCGGTTATCGAGGCCGGTATGGCCATGGACGTCTGCAGAGTGCTGGAGCCCTTTGTGAGCACGCCCAGCAGCAGAGCTATCACTATCATGGCAAAGGGGTTCAGCTGAGCAAGCCAGCAGACCGTTATCCCCGTAAAGCCGGCGCCTCCCGCGACGTTGGAGTAGAGAGTGCCGTGGGTGCCGCTTGCGATAAGGAAGCCCACAAGGCCGCAGATGGCTCCGGAAAGCACCGCCGTGCGCATTATTATCTTCGGGACGTTCATGCCCGCGTAGCGCGCGGTGTTCTCGGATTCGCCCAGCACCTGTACCTCGTAGCCGTGCTTGGTGTACCTCATGTACACGAAGATCACCACTGTCAGCACCAGCACTATTATCCATCCGCACTGGATCCCGAGCACCTTGGGAAGCACCGCGTTTGAGGAGAATACAGGCATTATCTGGCTTCCGGGCTTGCCCTCCCAGGGTCCGCCTATAAGCCAGGCCGCAATGCCTATCGCTATGTAGTTCATCATCAGGGTGAACAGAGTCTCGTTGGTGCGCCAGCGGGACTTGAACAGCGCAGGGATAAGGGACCATATGCCGCCGAGGACCATGCTGCCCACTCCCATTATCAGAAGCAGCGGAAGCGATGCCATGTTCCTGCAGTGCACCGCAAAGAACGACGCCGCTATGGCGCCCATGGTTATCTGACCTTCAGCGCCTATGTTCCAGTAGCGCATCCTGAAGCACGGAGCAAGAGCCAGAGCAGTGCCCAGAAGCGGTATGGCGTTCCTCACCACCTGACGTATGCCCGTGGTCTTGCCCAGGGCCGCCTTGAATATCGTAACGTATGCCTCTATGGGATCGGCGCCCGCCACGGCGAATACCAGCATGCCTATCAGCAGCGCAAAGATGAAGGCTCCGAGCCTTATCATCCAGACCCGTGCCTTGGGCATGTCCTCGCGCTTGGAAAGGCGGATCAGCGGTGTTTTCTCATGCATCTGCCTTACCTCCCTTTCCTCCCACCGAAGTCATCAGAATACCCACCTGTTCCTTAGTCGCGGTGCGGGCGTCCACTATTCCGGACACCTTGCCGCCGCAGAGGACCAGTATGCGGTCGCAGAGCTCAAGGAGCACGTCCAGATCCTCGCCCACGAAGATCACGGCCACGCCCTTGTCCTTCTGCTGACACATCAGGTTGTATATCGTGTAAGAAGTGTTTATGTCCAGGCCTCTTACGGCGTAAGCGGTCATCAGGACCGAAGGAGCGGATGCTATCTCGCGCCCTACCAGCACCTTCTGAACGTTGCCGCCGGAGAGCTTTCTTACCGGGTAGTAGATGCCCGGGGTGACGACCTCCAGGCTCTCCATCACGTCGGAGGCAAGCTTTTCCGGAGCCCTCCTGTCCACGAAGATGCCCTTGCCCTTGTTCCAGGTCCTGAGGAGCATGTTGCCTGTCATGCCCATGCCGCCAACAAGGCCCATGCCAAGGCGGTCCTCAGGCACGAAAGCCATCGCCACGCCGGCGTCCTTTATCTCCATGGCGCTCTTTCCGACTATCTGCTGCGGAGCCTTGCCCTCCGGAGAATAGATAATGGATCCCTCCTCTATCCTGCGAAGGCCTGCTATGGCTTCAAGCAGCTCCTTCTGGCCGCTTCCGGCTATGCCGGCCACTCCCAGGATCTCGCCGCCGTAAGCGATGAATCCCACGTCATCCAGCTTCTTTACGCCCTCTCCGTCCTTTACGGTAAGTCCGGCTATGGTGAGCCTGGGCTTGGGATCCACCGGGGTCTTCCTGTCTATGTTGAGCTCTACCTTGCGGCCGACCATAAGCTCGGTGAGCTCCTTGGGGTCGGTCTCGGCCGTGCGCACGGTCTTTATGTGCTTTCCCTTGCGCAGCACAGCCACCACGTCGGAGACCTCCATTACCTCGTTGAGCTTGTGGGTGATGATTATTATCACCTTGCCGTCCGCCCTCATGGCCTTCATTACCTTGAAGAGCCTCTCTATCTCCTGAGGGGTAAGCACGGCCGTCGGCTCGTCCAGTATCAGAATGTCCGCGCCGCGGTAGAGCACCTTTATTATCTCAACGGTCTGTTTTTCGGACACGGACATGTCGTAGATCTTCTTGTCCGGGTCTATCTCAAAACCGTATCTTTCGCTTATCTCCTTTACCTTGGCGGAGGCTGCCTTGATGTCCAGCCTGCCGGGCTCGTCCAGTCCCAGCACCACGTTCTCCGCCGCGGTGAAAACGTCCACCAGCCTGAAGTGCTGATGTATCATGCCTATGTGGTTGTCGAACGCGTCCTTGGGGCTGCTGATGGTCACCTCTTTGCCGCCGACGAATATCCTGCCCTCGTCGGGAAGGTATATTCCCGCCAGCATGTTCATGAGCGTGGTCTTGCCGGATCCGTTCTCGCCAAGAAGCGCCATTATTACGCCCCTGTCCACATACAGGTCTATGTTGTCGTTTGCCGTGTTGCTACCGAAGCGTTTGGTTATGCCCTTAAGCTCAACAGCGTGAACACTTTCCATAAATGAGCTCCTTTTTGAAAAGGCGAAAGGGGGCGGCGCAGAAGCTGTCCCCTTTCGTTATTATTGCGTGTTCCCGAAAAGGAACGGGAAACCGTATCAGTAAGCCTCGTTGAGGAGGGTTATTCCGTCTATCCTCAGAGCGAAGTAAGGCGCGGACTGGAAGTAGGATTCGTGGAACGCTCCGTCGAATACCGCCTCGTCCTTGTCCGGAGCGAAGTCGCCGTCAGTGTCTACCGCGAACGCGTGGTCTACGACCTTGCCGTCTACCGTGAACTTGGAGGTGTCGAATACCTGCAGGGTGCCGGCCTTGATGGCGTCCTCGGCCTTCTTGATGGCCTCTACGGTATCCTTGGCTGCTATCTTGGTGTTGAGCTCGGTGAGAACTACGTCGCCGTCCTTAAGACCGTGACCGATGTAATCCTGATCCTGCTTCTCGCCCTTTACCTGAGCCCTGATGACCTTTACGAAGAAGTTGGTCCAGTCTATCCTGGAGGAGATGATGGAGGCGTCAGCGGCAACGTCAGACATGCTGATGTTGTAGCCTACGTGGAACACCTTGTTCTCCTGAGCTGTGGTAGCCGGGGTGGTGGAGTCGGAGTGCTGGGAGATCAGCACGGCGCCGTTATCGATAAGGTCCTTGGCTGTGGCAGCTTCCATGGTGGGATCGCCCCAGGAGCCTATGAACTTGACTATCATGGTAGCGGTCGGGCAGACGCTGCGTGCGCCGAGGAAGAATGCTGTGTAGCCGGAGACTACCTCTGCGAAGGTGTAAGCGCCTACGTATCCGATGACTGCCTTGTCGGCGGTGATGGTGCCGTCAGCTATCATCTCGTTGAGCTTGCATCCTGCTGCTACGCCGGCCAGGTAACGGCCCTCGTAGATGCTCGGGAATGCGTTGATGGTGTTGTCGAGCTTATCCTTGTAGGAACCCTCGTTGGTGAGTCCGGCGAAGACTGTCTTGGGATAATCGGCAGCGATCTGGAGCATCGCGGGCTCCTGACCGTAGGAGTTGAGGAATACCGCTATGCAGTTCTTCTCGCCTGCGAGCTCCTCGCAGTCATCCGCGACTTCCTTGCCTTCCGGATGATGATAGGTGTAGATCCAGTTGATGTCGATGCCTTCCTTGGCAAGCTGTGCCTTGGCGGCGTCCGCAGCCATGTAGAAGTTCCTGTCGTAAGCGGCGTTCTCGTCGCCTATGCAGACCATGCCTACGTTGTAGACCGGCTTCTCCGGCGTGGTGTTGTTGGTGTTGGAACCGTTGGTGTTGTTCTGGTTCGCCGGTGCGGTGTTTCCGCCTCCGCATGCTGCAAGGGATATCACCATTGCGAGCGCGAGAATGACAGCGAATACTTTCTTCATTTTTCTCTCCTTTTTCTGACCTTACCTGGTCTGTTCAAACTCTATATGACCGTCCTTAAGAGACGTTATCACCGCAAGAGATTCCACTCTCAGGCCCTTTGCCCTGAGCCTTTCGGCTCCGCCCTGATACTTCTTCTCTATGACTGCTCCCAGGCCTGCGCACTCGGCGCCAGCCTTTGCGCATATCTCCAGGAGGCCTCCCGCGGCCTCACCGTGAGCCAGGAAATCGTCTATCAGCAGCACCTTGTCTTCGGGGCCTATGTATTTTTCGGACACCACAACGTGGCTTACGGTACCCTTGGTAAAGGACCTCACCTCCGCGCTGTAGAAGCCGTCCGTCATGGTGCTGGGGGCGGTCTTCTTGGCAAAGACCAGAGGTATGTTCCCCATGGCCGCCGCGGTGGCGTAGGCTATGGGTATGCCGGAAGCCTCTATGGTCAGGATCTTATTTACGCCCTGTCCGGCAAAGATACGCGCGAACTCCTCTCCTATGGCCCTTACCAGAGCCACATCGATCTGGTGGTTAAGGAAGGAATCCACCTTGAGAACGTCCTCCCCGAGGCACTTTCCGTCCTTTATTATCCTTTCCTTTAGAGCTTCCATCTTTCCTCCGAAAATACAGTATAATTATACTTCCAAAGCCGAATAATGTATAAGAAAAAGTCGATTTTTGTGCCTTAAATGCCTGAAATAATAAAGAATGTTCGGCATTTACCGAACATTCTTTTGTGCGTCTTATTCTTACTTTCAGGTGGATTTTTTACTCCGTCATGCGCCTAAAGTCTTCCTCGCTGATGACGGGTATCCCGAGCTCCTGAGCCTTGGTCAGCTTGCTGCCCGCGGCCTCTCCCGCAAGCACGTAGCTGGTCTTTTTGGACACGCTTCCTGAGGCTTTTCCGCCGAAGCTCTCTATGATCTCCGTAGCCTGCTCCCTGGTAAGAGTGGGCAGTGTTCCGGTGAGAACGAAGGTCTTTCCGGCAAAGCGGTCGTCCTTTCTGGACGCTGCCGCCTTAGAACTGAGATTCACCCCAAGCTCCCCGAGCTCGGCTATCATCCTGCGGTTCTCCTCCTTTGAGAAGTAGTCCGCAATGCCTCCCGCAACTATCTCTCCGAAGTCCGGAAGAGCCGTCAGCTCCTGCGCGGAGGCGTCCATTATCGCCTGCATGTCCGGGTACGCGGCGGCAAGCACCTTGGCGCTCTGCCTCCCCACGTTCCTTATCCCGAGGCCTGTTATCAGGCGGTCTATGTCGTTGTCCTTGGAGCTCTCGATGGCGGCCAGGATGTTGTCCACGGACTTCTCCTTGCCCACTATGCCCTCCTCTATGAGGCGCTCCCTGTGGTCCTTAAGGCGGTAGATGTCCGGGATGGTCCTTATGTAGCCCTCGGAAATGAGTGCCTCCACCGCGGCGGGTCCGAAGCCCTCCATGTTCATGGCGTCCTTGGACGCGAAATACGCAAGGGACCTGGAATCCTTTGCCGGGCAGGCGGTGCCTGTGCAGCAGAGGTGAGCGCCGTCAGCCTCCCTTTCCGCGGGAGCGCCGCACACCGGGCAGACCTTGGGCATCTCAAAGCGCCTGCTGCTTTCGGAGCGCAGCTCCTTTACCACGCAGAGCACCTCCGGGATTATGTCCCCGGCCTTCTGCACTGTTACGGTGTCTCCTATCCTTATGTCCTTGTCGTCTATGTAGTCCTGGTTGTGCAGCGTGGCGCGGGACACCGTGGTCTCCGCCAGCCTCACCGGCTTTAGGATCGCCAGCGGCGTCATCCTTCCGGTACGGCCCACCTGCACCACTATGTCCTCGATGACGGTCTGCTTCTGCTCCGGCGGATACTTGTAGGCCACCGCCCAGCGGGGCACCTTGGAGGTAAGGCCCAGGACCTCTCTCTGAGCAAGGTCGTTCACCTTTACCACGGCTCCGTCCAGACCGTAATCGAGAGTCCATCTGATCTTTCCTATGTGCTCTATGGCGGCCCAGACCTCCTCCGGCGTTGACGCAAGGATGGGCTCCTCCAGCACGTGGAAGCCCTGGGAAGCCAGATAGTCGAAGGTCTCCAGATGAGTTTTGAAGCTCTTTCCCTCAGCCACCTCAAGGTTGAATATGAATATGTCCAGGCCGCGTTCCTTTACCACCTGGGGATCCAGCTGGCGAAGCGTTCCCGCGGCAAAATTGCGCCTGTTCTGGTAGGTCTTGCCTCCGGTAAGCTCCTGCTTCCTGTTTGCAGCCTCAAAGTGCGCCTGGTCCATGTAGCACTCCCCGCGCACCTCAAGGTAGGGGATCTTGTCCGGTATCTCTTTGGGGATGGAGGGTATCATAAGGGCGTTCTCGTAGACGCTCTCGCCTATTGCTCCGTCCCCGCGCGTTATGGCGTCCTCCAGCTTTCCGTTCCTGTAGCGAAGCACCAGGGTAAGCCCGTCTATCTTCTTCTCTACGGAGAACTTAGCGTCCGGGAACTGGTCCAGCACCCTCTTGACGAAGGCCACCACATCTTCCCTGGAGAAGACGTCCTGAAGGGATATCACCGGAACGTCGTGCTCCACCTTGCGGAATTCCCTCTTTGCGGTGCCTCCCACCCTTCTGGTGGCGAGGCTGTCGGTCCTTGCAAACAGCGGGTTCTCAGCCTCAAGCTGCCGAAGCTCCCTTGTAAGGGCATCGTACTCGAAGTCAGATATCTCGGGGTCGTCGTTGTTGTAATAGCGGTTAGCGTGATACTCCACGAGAGCGTAGAGCTCATCCATCCTTTTCTTTACATCCATGTCTATATCCTCTTAAGCGGCGCCATGTCCTTGGCAAGCTTCTTGGTGCCGTACAGATCGAAAACTATGGTGAGCACGGTGCCGTAAACGCTTATGACCGTGCCGACCCCGAACTTCGGGTGGTTGACCCTTTCCCCGGGCTTTACATCCTCCCCGGCAAGAGTCGCCTGCTTGTACGCGCGGGCGGTGTTCTGCTTCACCTCGTAGACCTGCTTTATGGGCGATACGTACTTTCCGCAGGAATACGTGTCCTCCGCGGAAGACCTGTACCTGTCGTAGGACAGCCCCAGGCCCTTCTTCTCGTAGAGCGGGGTGCCCTTAATGAACTTTCTGTCTATCTCCTTAAGGAACATGCTCTCTGATGTGAAGTCCGTCTTTCCGTAGAGCATGCGCCTCTCCGCGCTGGTAAGGAAGAGCCTGTCACGGGCGCGGGTCATGCCCACGTAGCAGAGCCTGCGCTCCTCCTCCGGGTCCCCCTTGTCCTCCAGCGTCCTGTAGCTGGGGAAGAGCCCCGTCTCCATGCCGGGCATGAACACCACCGGGAACTCCAGTCCCTTGGCGGAATGAAGGGTCATCAGCACCACCGCGTCCTGGTCCGGATCGTGGTTGTCGATGTCGGATATCAGGGTGAGCCCTTCCATGAAGCTCTCCAGGGTGAGGGTCTCTCCGTGCTCCTGAGCCTCCTTCTCCTTTTCAGCTATTACGGACTTGAACTCCAGGAGGTTCTCTATGCGCCCCTCCGCCTCCACGGTGGTCTGAGCCTCCAGCGAGGGAAGGTAGCCTGTCTGGACAAGCAGGGTATCATAGATGTCCCCCACCGCCGTGGTCTCCTGCTGCACGGAAAGAGACGCCAGAAGGTCCGAGAGCTTCTTAAGCTCCCCGGCCGCCTTTGCGCTAAGCTCCGCCTGCACGGCGTTGCTCCCTATGGCCTCCGTAAGGCTCCAGCCGTTGACCCTTGCTATGGTCTCTATCAGCTCCATGGTCCTGTCGCCTATGCCGCGCCGCGGTTCGTTTATCACCCTCCGAAGGCTCACGTCATCCCTGGGATTCTGGACAAGGCGCATGTAGCACATCATGTCCTTTATCTCCTTGCGGTCGTAGAACCTGGTGCCGGAGAGCACCTGGTAGGGCACTCCCTTGGCCGCGAACTGCTCCTCAAAGCGCCTGGACTGCACGTTGGTGCGGTACAGTACGGCGAAGTCCGAATACTTGTATCCCTCGCTCTTTTTAAGCGAATTGATCTTTGCGGCGGTCCAGCGAGCCTCCTCATTGTCGTCCTCGGCCCTGTAGTACTCCACCTTCTCCCCGTCCTCATCTGCGGTCCAGAGCTTCTTGTCCTTCCTGCTCTTGTTCCTGCTTATGACGCTGTGGGCGGCGGCTATGATGTTTCCCTTGGACCTGTAGTTCTGCTCCAGCTTTATCACCTTGGCGCCCGGGAAATCCTTCTCGAACTCCAGAATGTTCCGTATGTCAGCGCCGCGCCACTCGTATATGCACTGGTCGTCGTCTCCTACCACGCACACGTTGCGGTGCTCCTGCCCCAGGAGCTTTATGAACTTGTACTGGAGCATGTTGGTGTCCTGATACTCGTCCACCATTATGTAGCGGAACTTTGCCCTGTACTCCGCCAGCGCGTCCGGGAAGCGCACGAACAGCCTTACGGTATTGAGGATGAGGTCGTCGAAGTCCATGGCGTTGTTCTGCTTTAAGGCCTTCTCGTACTCCATGTAGACCTCTGCGAGGCTCCTGTAGGACTGCGGCATGGCGGACACCTCCTTAAGGTAGTCCTCCGGGCTCTCCTCCTTCTCCTTCTTTTCGGAGATAACGGCCAGCACGTAATTTGGGGCAAAGCGCTTCTCGTCCAGCTCCTTGTCCTTTACTATACGCTTTATAAGGGCCTTCTGGTCCGTGGGGTCGTAGACCACGAAATTCTTCCCGTAGCCCAGCCTGTCTGCCTCCGAGCGGAGTATCCTCAGGCACGCGGAGTGGAAGGTCTGTATCCACATCCCGGGCTTGGGCCCCACGAGGGCCTCCACCCTTTCCCTCATCTCCCCGGCGGCCTTGTTGGTAAAGGTGACGGCGAGTATTGAATACGGGAAAATGCCGCAGTCCTTTATCATGTAGGCGATGCGGTGGGTCATGGTGCCGGTCTTTCCGGAGCCGGCTCCTGCCAATATAAGAAGAGGCCCCTCGATAGTCGTGGCGGCCTCATATTGCTGCGGATTCAGTTTCTTTAGATAGTCCTGCATGTTCAGCTTGTCCTGCCTTTTTACTACAGTCCTATTTTACCACACCGGGATGGAAATATCCACTTATATCGGCGGGCTGATCCAACTGCGGACGGTATCTGTTGAGGAGATCTATGTTGTCCATCTCCCCGGTTATCTTTGCGTATTCCAGTATGAACCTGGTCTTCCATTTCTTCCAGGTGTTGGGGTGCGCGAAGGCGAACATGTCCCCTCCCCAGGCGCTGCCCTTGCCGCCTATTATCCCCTTGTTTCCGTGGAATATGGTGTGGTAGAGCACTCCGCTGCGGTACTCCTCCGGCACTGCCTCCAGGGCCTTGTCCACCTCCCATATCCTGCGCCGAAGGTCCGCTATCTTAAGGGCGCGGCTCTCCGTTACGCTCCCTTTATAGAAGCGCTCCGGAGCCTCGCGGACAAGATTGACGGAGGGCGATATGTTCTCCGTCTCCATGCGCAGAAGCTCCTTGTTTAGAGGGTATTCGGAGATCTTAAGCACCAGCAGCTTGTACTTGGCGCTGCTCCCGAAAATGCTCTCCGCCCGCTTAACGGATCCCATCCGGATCCTCCTGGGCCAGAGCTGCGTTCCTCTTGGAGACCCACTCGCATATCCTGCCCATCTCGTAGTCCGTAAAGGTTATGCCTCTGGTGCTCTTCTTGTGGTCCGGAGTCCAGTCCCTTACGTCGTACTTGGGAGGCCTGTCGTTCCAGCTTATGTAGTTCAGCTCCCTGGTCCAGCCGGACGCGCTGGCCCTCAGCACGCCCAGATGCTCCAGTATCCTGAAGCTTATGGGGTCTCCGCCGTCATTGCTTACAGCAGTAGTCCCGGAAGCTACTTCCGTGTTCCTGTATCCTGTGTCCGTCATGATGATTCCTTTCTCCCCACCCTTCAGAACGCAAGATAATATTACCAATACTGTAAAATATTGTCAATAACGGGCGCGCAAAGCTGTGCCGTTTTAAGCAAAAGCGCGGCCGATAAAGCCGCGCCCGACGGGTCTATTCCTTTATTGACACCCAGTCGTTGAGACCGAACAGGTACAGCGCGCTCTCCGTCACCTTCCTGCCCTCTATGGTCTCAAGGGCCTCCTTGTAGAGCCTCAGCTGCTCGCGGTAGCGCTCCAGCAGTATCTCCTTGGAGCTCTCGGGGTCCTTCTCGTCCACGTAGCTGCTCTTGTAGTCCACCAGGACGTAGCCGTCCCCTTCCTTAAAGCAGCAGTCTATCACGCCCTGCACCACTATCGGCCGGCCGTCCAGGCTGGTGCTGAGTATGAACGGGGCTTCCCTTCTGACCTCCGGTGAGGCCACGGCGCGCTTTCCAAGCTCCGATGCAAAGAACGCCGCCACCCTCTGCGGGTCTATAAGGGACGCTTCCTTTTCGGACAGAACGTGCTTTTCCCTCAAGTCCTCTATGAAGCTCTCTATGCTCTCCGCGTCCTTGCCCTCCGGCGTGAACGGCAGCTGCTCCATCAGCTTGTGATAGGCGTTGCCCTTGTCTATGGCATCCTGCTGAGATCCGCTGCGGGCCGAATGCTTAAAGCCCTTCTGCGGGGTCTCCTCCCTTACCAGCTCCATAAGCTCGGATACGCTGTACTTTCTCTTGAGGAGATCCTCAGGTGAAAGCGCCGGAACGAAGGAGAGCCTTCTCTTAAGCTCTTCCCTGCTTACGGGAAGCTCCTTATCGTCCACGGCAAAGCCTCTTCTTATGCCCTCGCGAAGCTCAAAGCCCCGCACGTCCTCTTTGGTCTCCTCTTCCGCAAGCTCCTCCCTCAGGACGCATACCACGTCCTTTTTCGGGAAGGCCGGAAGCACCATGTTGACGTATTTCTTGTATGTATCCTGCCTGCCGACGCCTTCGCGCAGCAGCTTTTCCGCATCGTTTACCAGCGCGCTCATCACCAGCATGTCGCGGGCTCTTGTCATGGCGACGTAGAGCACCCTTATCTCCTCGGCAAGGGCCTCCTCCCTGAGCTTTCTGCTTATAAGCTCTCCGCAGAGCCCGTCTGCAAAGATGCCGTTTTCCGGGTCCCTCAGCCTGAAGGCGCAGCCCATGTCCCTGTGCAGGACCATGCTGCTGCGGTCGCCTCTTCCGGAGGTGGAGTCTCCCATCCCGGCCACCAGAACGAAGGGGAACTCCAGCCCCTTGCTCTTGTGTATGGTCATTATCTTTACGACGTCGTCCGCCTCGGTTATGACGGACGCCTGCCCGGTGCCCACGCCCTCCTTGCCGGAGAGCAGCTCCATGTAGGATACGAAGCCGCTTATGCCGCCTGCGGACTCCTGCTCGAAGCTCTGCGCGCGGTCCGCCATGGCCCTTAGGTTTGCCATGCGCTGGGCGCCTTTAGGAAGGGCCCTGGCGAAATCCGCCGTCCCGCTCTCCGCAAGAAGCTCCCATATGAAGTCCGCCAGAGGAAGAGCCTCGGCCTTCTTTCTCCAGGAGGTCAGTCTGTCCAGGAAAGCCCGGGTCTTCTTAAGAAGAACCTCGTCCGCCCCCCCGCATGCGCCGGAGGCGTAGCATTCCAGAGCACCGCAGTAGGATCTGCTGCCCTTCATTCCTCTCGTTTCTATCCTAATCCTTGCCAGTTCGTCCGCGGAGAAGCCGAAGCCCGGGAAGTGCATCACGCTTATAAGCGGGATGTCCTGCCTGGGGTTGTCTATTATTCTCAGAAGGTTCAGAAACAGCTGTATCTCCGGGGTGTCGAAATACCCCTCGCCGCGCTCAAGGTAGGCCGGTATGCCCTTATCCGTGAGGGCTTTGTAGTAGATCTCGGCCTTGTTCCTGGCCCCGCGCAGGAGTATGGCCATGTCTGACCACTTAAGGTCTCTGTCGCCTTCCTTTGCGCTTATCCTTTTGCCGTGGTACGAGGCCAGGACTTCTGCCGCATTCATGGCCTCAAGCTCTGCCGCCTTGCGCTCCGCTATCTCCCGGCCGGCGTCACCGTCCGGCTTTTTGGTGGATATCAGGTACAATTTGGGATCGTAGACGTTGGGACCCTTGTAGGGAGCGCCTTCTGTCAGCTCCGCGCTGCTGTCGTAATCCATGCCCGCGGCCTCTTCGGTCATCACCCTTCTGAAGACCTTGTTTATGATATCTATCACCGGCCCCTTGCTGCGGAAGTTCCGGTTGAGATCTACGGCCCTGGACGCTCCGGCAGCGCCGGCCTTAAAGGCCTTGTACTTGCTCATGAATATCTCGGGCTCCGCCTGGCGGAACTTGTATATGCTCTGCTTTATGTCGCCCACCATGAACACGTTGTTTCCCCGGCTCAGGCGCTTTACCATCTCCTCCTGAACATAGTTGCTGTCCTGATACTCGTCTACGAATATGTGGTCGAAGCTGCCTTTAAGCTCCTCGCTCACCTGAGGGTCCCGGAGTATCTTAAGGGCGTAGTGCTGAGCGTCGGAAAAGTCCATCAGGCCGTCCGCCAGCTTCTTTTTGCCGTAGCGCTCCGAGTAATCTCTCGTGAGCCTGCATAGTGTCTGCGTCTGCTCCGTAAGGAGCTTCTTTTCCCTGGCTATAAGGTCCTTCCTTACTCGCGCGGCAAGCGGCGCGGCGGTCCTAAGGCCCTCCCTGGCGTACTTGCGGAGAGCCGCCACCTCGTCCTTTACGGCCTCAAAAATGGGCTTTTCGGCCTTGTTCGGAGACGGAGGGGCGGGACGCTGCGGCGCGGTCTGAATAAGAAGCGCTGCGGCTCTTTCGTCCTCGCCTTTTCCGTAGAGCATTAAGATGTCCTTCATCGATTGAAGCTCCGGCGCCAGCTTTTCCGCAATGCGCTTAAGCGGTGCCGTGCCGTTCCCGTCCTCCGCGAGAAGAAGCCCAAAGGCCTCCTTCTCTGCCGCAAGGGCTTCCTCAAGCTCCCCGATGACGATGGCGCGTGCCTTGCCGTATATCTCCTTTTCGTCGAAGAACTCCCCGTCCTCGAGCTTTTTCAGCCACGCGAAAGGATCCGGCATGCTCTGGATGAAATCGTAGAGCCCGGATATCATGAATCTGGCGTTGTCGTTATTTTTGGGGGAACAGGTGCAGAGGAGGAAGCGTTTGAAGTCCTCATCTCCCTTCTCGAAGCTATCCTCAAAGAGCTCGTCCATGGACTCGTTCCTGAGGATGTTCTGTCTGTAGGGGTCGCAGATCTTAAGCCCCGGAGGCGCGTCTATTACATGATAATACTGCCTGTAGATCTCTATCGCCAGGCTGTCAAAGGTGCTGATATGTGTTCTGGTATATAAAGAGACCTTTACCTTTTTAAGGATGCGCTGGCGCATCTCTGCGGCCGCCGCGTTGGTAAAGGTTATTATGAGCATCCTGTCCAGAGAGGAACCTTTATCGCAGAGCTGCCTTACCCTTTCCGCCAGCACGGCAGTCTTTCCGGACCCCGCCGCGGCGGAGACCAGAAGGTCCCTGCCTGTGGTCTCTATGGCCTCCAGCTGTTCCTTGGACCAGTCCATAAGCTTACAGTCCTTCCGTTACGGCGAACATCCCCGCGGTGAGCCCCGTATGGAATGCCCAGTTCAGGTTGAAGCCGCCGCACGGACCGTCGTAGTCCAGAAGCTCGCCCACTATGTAGAGTTCGTCGCTTGCCTTGGATCTGAACATGCCGTCCACCTCGGAGAGCGGTACTCCTCCGCACGTCACCTGGGCGTTCTTCCAGCCCTTGGTACCGGTGACTGTAAAGGTAAGGGCCTTTGCCATTGCGGCGCAGGCAGCGGGGTCCTTCTCCGCGCGGTTTTCTATGTACTGCGCAAGCTTTTCCGGGACGAGCCCTTTAAGCATGACGCCGAACATCCTCTGCCTGTAGGAGAGGCTGTATTCAAGCTCGGAGAGCTTCTTCTCCGGGAAGAGGTCGATGACCAGCCTGTAGGCGGTGCCCTCCGCGAGCCTTACCTTTCCGGAAAGGTCCATCACGCATATCCCGGACACCGCGGTCTTCGTAAACTGCACCTCGCCCTCTTCGGAAGCGGTCTCCTCGAAGGCTCCGCCGTCCTGCGATCTCTGAAGGAAGGCCTTTGCCCTTACCCTTACTCCGTGGAGCTGTGAAAGATCCTCCGCGCAGGTTAGAGCGTCCAGGGCCGGCACCGGCTTTACTACGCTGTGCCTGAGCTTTTCCGCCAGCTTATATCCGTCGCCGTAGCATCCGAACTGTATCCCTGCCTTGCCGCCTGTGGCGAGTATCACTGCCTTGGAGAGGAAGAACCTGCCGTCCTCGGTCCTTACAGTATATGCCATCTCGTTGTTGCTGACAGAGACCACCCTGGCGCCGCAGATGATCTGCGCGCCTGCCATCTCAAGACCCCCTACCAGAGCGTCTGCCACGGTCTTTGCCTCAAAGCTCCTCGGGTAGAAGCGTCCGTCCTCTTCGACGGCCTCTATGCCCAGGCACTCGCTGAAAAATCCCACGAGCTCCGCCGAGAACATTGCCTTCCTGTTGCTGAAATTGCAGCGCCCGTTGCCTGTCGCGAGCAGCTTTTTTGCGGGCGCGTCGTTTCTCTCAAGAACTATCACCCTCTGCCCTCTCTGCGCGGCCGCAAAAGCCGCGGCAAGGCCGGAAGCGCCGGCTCCCACAACGATAATGTCACAGTTTATCATTCTCTTCCTCCGCAATATTTCGATAAGTATATTATCTGCCATTTGTCCGTAAACTTCAACAAAAAAACACTTTAACGATTCCTTTTGCAGGCTGCGGGCTGTATAATGTAACCGGAGGTCATGTTCTGCGTATCAACATATACGGCAAGGTCCTGACGGGACTGTTTCGGGCCGGAGTCCTCGGAGGTGCCGCTGGAGCGGATCTTCACCGCAGCCTTTGGCGCACGCGCAAGATCAGCTGCGGATCTACAGTCGATCCTTGCCTTCTTGCGCTAAGGCGGACCGTCCCGCCTTACGCGTCGGCAGCAGCTCACATCCGAAAGCGGCCCTACCTCCTGCGGAGCCCCTCAACAGCCCCGCCAGGACCTCGCCGGACAAGCTGATAAGTAAAACATCAGTGGTTTACTGCACACAGGCTGTTAAAAGCGGCTCACGGGCACCGCGCGTATTGCCGGTGTTCAGAGGACTGTCAGGGAACCCGGTACTTAGCGACTGGCAAGCCGCAGGCGCAGACAGAGCTTAGTACCGCTGGGAGGGTCCCCTGTCAAGCGGGAGCGTGTCCGTGAATACCGGCGATACGCGCCGCGTTCAGTCAGACGTTCTTATAAGCGGCCGCATGCGGAAGACATAGATCAGATCAAAAAACAACGGAGACGGTAATGCTTACAGGAAAACAAAGATCATACCTTAAGAGCCTTGCGATGAAGCTGGACACCGCGGTGTTCATAGGAAAGGCAGGGCTTACGGAAAACGTGCTGACGGAGATGGACAACTATCTTGAGGCGCACGAGCTGGTAAAAGTAAAGCTTCAGGAAGGAGCTGAGCTGGACCCGAAAGATACCGCCAACGAGGCCGCGGCAAAGCTGGGCGCGGAGTTCGTACAGGCAATAGGGAGGAAGTTCGTCCTCTACAGGCCTGCGGAAGAAAAAGTCATAGTCCTTCCGAGATAGAGAGGTAAGAATATGGAAAACAAGATCACCTTAGACGATGTCCTTGCCATAGGATTCGAGCACGCGGCGTTCTTCGACCCCGCCAACCTGGAGTTCCGCCAGGAGGTCAGGGAGATGTGCGCCGCGGGAAAGTGCCATATGTACGACAAATGCTGGTCCTGCCCGCCCGCCTGCGGGACAGTAGAGGAATCGGTGGAAAAGGCCAAGAAGTACACAAAGGCCGTCATGATACAGACCACTGCGGTAATGGAGGACAGCTTCGATTTCGAGACCATGATGCAGGCCGCAAAGGACCACAAGGAGAGGTTCGGGAAGGTGGTGGAACTGTTTAGGACAGAGGATCCGGACTGCCTTCCCATGGGCGCGGGCGGCTGCAACATCTGCAAGAAATGCACCTATCCGGACGAGCCCTGCAGGTTCCCGGACAAGGCGTTCACATCCATGGAGGCCTACGGCCTCTATGTGGCAGGCGAATGCAAGAAGGCCGGGCTGGAGTACAACTACGGGCCCAACACCCTCACCTATTCCTCCTGCATACTGTTTAACTGAATCGAGGTAATATAAAATGACAGATTGCGATCGCGACTGCTCGTCCTGCGGCGTAAAAGGCTGCGGAGAGCGTCAGGAGCCGGACTTTAAGGCTTATCTTAACGAAAAGTCCAGCGTCAAAAAAGTCTTCGGAGTGGTATCCGGAAAAGGCGGCGTGGGAAAGAGCCTTGTGACGGGCCTTCTTGCCTGCGCGTCCGCAAAGGCGGGGCTTAAGACCGCCGTCATGGACGCAGACATCACAGGTCCTTCCATACCCACGGCTTTCGGACTTAAGGAGCAGCTGACCTCGGACGGATCCGGGCTCATCCCGGCAAAGACAGGCCTTGGGATAGACGTCGTCTCCCTGAACCTTCTGCTTGAGGACCAGACGGACCCCGTGGTCTGGCGCGGACCCATGCTCGGAGGCGTGGTAAAGCAGTTCTGGTCCGAGGTTATCTGGGAAGACGAGGACGTGATGTTCATAGACATGCCTCCGGGGACCGGAGACGTGGCGCTTACGATATTCCAGAGCCTGCCCCTTGAGGGCATAGTGGTGGTCACCAGCCCCCAAGAGCTCGTAGGACTCATAGTGGAAAAGGCCGTAAAGATGGCCAACCTGATGCGCATACCGGTGATAGGCCTGGTGGAGAACCTCAGCTATATCAAATGCCCGGACTGCGGCAGCATAATAAGGCCCTTCGGCGAGAGCCACATCAAAAAGCTGGCCCTTCAGTACGGCATACCGCACACCGCCGAGATGCCCATAGACCCGTCCCTGGCAAAGGCCGTGGACGCGGGCCGGATAGAAGAAATAGCGGACAATCCGCTGGAGCAGTTCGCTAAAGAGATCTTATGAAATTAGTAAAGATGCGGTCTTCCTTTTCGGGGAGGCCGTATTTTTCTTTGCCCAAAGCTATGGACTTCATAAGGAAGCTCATGTTCTCGGCAAGGACGCGCATGGTGCGCATGCCTTCGCCGTCTTCGGCCGCCTCGCCCTTGGCCCTTCCGTAGGCCATGTTCCAGTACTGGGAGGACGCCACGGGCATTCCAGAGATGGTGAAGTACTTGTTTAGCTCGTCGAAGGTGCAGCTGCAGCCTCCGCGCCTTGCTATGGTGACGGCCGCGCCTACCTTCATGGTAAGGTCCGCATGGTTGCTGTAGAAGAGCCTGTCCAGGAGGGACACCAGGGTGCCGTTTGCGGAAGCGAAATAGACCGGGCTTCCTATTACAAGACCGTCTGCCCCGGCAAGCTTTGTTGCCACCTCGTTTACTGCGTCGTCCACCACGCAGTGCCCAAGCTTTGCGCACGCACCGCATGCCCTGCAGCCTGTTATGGTCTGGGTCCCTATCTCATAGACTTCCGTCTCTATGCCGTTCTTCTCAAAGACCTTCCGCATCTCGGCAAGAGCCAGCGCGGTGTTGCCGTCCTTTCTCGGACTGCCGTTTATCATAAGTACCTTCATAATAACCTCCTTCATTTAAAACACACAAATATTTTACCATATATGCCGCGCGTTATGTTAAAATTATACGGTCAGGAGGAAGCATTTATGAAAATTAGACTGAACGACGACGCGGAGATCGTAAAGACCATAAGGGAGGGCCTTAAGGCAAGAGACGGCCACTGCCCCTGCCGCCGCGAGATCTCCGAAGACACCAAATGCATGTGCAAAGAATTCAGAGATCAGATAGCAGACCCAAATTACGAGGGCTACTGCCACTGCATGCTCTTCTATAAATCACTGGAGGAATGAAAAATGGCTGAGATAACGATAACAAAGAACAATTTCGAGGAAGAAGTGCTCAAGTCCGACGTACCCGTACTGGTGGACTTCTGGGCAAGCTGGTGCGGCCCCTGCAGGATGCTCTCGCCCATAATAGGCGAGATAGCCGCAAAGTACGCGGGAAGGCTCAAGGTGGGCAAGGTGAACACGGACGAGGAACCGGAGCTCTCCAACGCCTTCCGCATAAACGCCATCCCCGCTGTGATGCTCTTTAAGGACGGCCAGGCAGCGGACAGCTTCGTGGGCTACATGCCCGCAGAGTCCGTGGAGGAATTCGTAAACAACTGGCTGTAGGCAGAAGATCCCTTGATAAGGATACACGGCATAAAACTGAGGCTGGACCAGGGCAAAGACAGGCTCATCAGAAAGGCTGAACGGCAGCTGCGCGTGCCGGCGGGCACCATCGAGTCCGCAAGGATAGCAAAGGAGTCCCTGGACGCACGGGAAAAGCCCGTGCTCTACAGGGTCTACAGCCTTGACATAGAGAGCTCCCGCCCGGACGAATGGCTTATTGAGGCCTGCAAAAAGACGGGCACCCGGTGGTCGGAGGAAAAGGAGGAGGCCTACAGGCCGCTCCCCCTCGGTTTTGAATGCTCTAAACGCCCCGTGATAGCGGGCTTCGGGCCCTGCGGCATGTTCGCGGCTCTGGCTCTGGCGCAGTACGGTCTGCGCCCGGTAGTCCTGGAGCGCGGAGGCCGCATGGACGAGCGTATAGAAGCCGTGGAGCGCTTCTGGAAAGGCGGCTCGCTGGATCCGGAGTGCAACGTGCAGTTCGGCGAGGGCGGAGCCGGGACCTTCTCCGACGGCAAGCTCACCACAGGCACAAGGTCCCCCTACTCCCGCTGGATACTGGAGCAGTTTGCGGATGCAGGAGCGTCGCCGGAGATCCTTTACAAGCAGAAGCCGCACATAGGCACGGACGTGCTGCGCGGCGTGGTTGTTGAGATACGCAAAAGGATAGAGTCCCTGGGCGGCGAGGTACGCTTCGGCTGCAGGCTGGAGGAGCTCGTCCTCAAAGGCGGATCGCTGCGTGCGGTTAGATATTCTGCCGCAAGGACAGAAGGCCCGAACGGAGCACCCGCCTCGGACGGAAGGATCATGGAGGCACTGGAGACCGACGCCCTGATACTTGCCCTCGGACATTCCGCAAGGGACACCGTGCGGACACTTTACGCCGCGGGCATAAGGATGGAGCAGAAGCCCTTCTCCATAGGCGTCCGCATAGAGCACCCGCAGAGCCTCATAGACCTCGCGCAGTACGGCGCCCTCCACGAGGACCTGGGCATAGGCCCCGCGGACTACAAGCTTAACGTTAAGACATCATCCGGGCGCGGCGTATACACCTTCTGTATGTGTCCCGGAGGCTGCGTCATAAACGCCTCTTCCGCTCCAGGCATGCTTGCGGTAAACGGCATGAGCAACTCCGACAGAGGCTCCGGCACGGCCAACTCCGCCCTTCTTGCAGACGTTCTGCCGGAGGACTACGCGGCGGAAGGCGTCTGCAGCGCAGACCACCCGGAGGAATGCGGCAGCCACCCGCTTGCCGGGATGGCCTTCCAGGAGAAGTACGAGCGCCTGGCCTTCGAGCTCGGCGGCGGAAAGCCCCCTAAACAGACCGTCGGCAGCTTCCTCGGAACAGAAGGCCCGGCGCCTCATACTGCCGTAAAGACAGGTAGCGCGGCAATGCAGGCCACTGCCATACCCAGCGGCGCGGCAATACAGGAAAACACGTCCGCGGACCTTGCCAAATGCCTGCCAAGCTTTGCTTCGGAAGCCCTCAGGGAAGCCCTGCCCCTGCTCGGGAAAAAGCTCAAAGGCTTCGACTCCCCTGACGCGGTCCTTACCGCGCTTGAGAGCCGCTCCAGCAGCCCCGTTCGCATAAAGAGGGATCCAGGCAGCCTTCAGGCTCTGGCAGCAGACGGCGCCGATATGATAAAAGGCCTCTACCCCGCCGGCGAGGGCGCAGGATACGCAGGAGGCATAATGTCTGCCGCCGCGGACGGCGTGCGCGTTGCGGAACAGGTCAAAAAATTTTGCGCGGAGAACAAAAAACAGTAGACAAACAGCGGATTTATCTGTATAATCTCTATTGCTTCATTTGAAGCGCAACTTAATACGGTGCCTTGGTCAAGTGGTCAAGACGCTAGCCTCTCACGCTGGAATCAGGGGTTCGACTCCCCTAGGCACTACCAATTAAAACCTATCCGAACCCAGTCTTCTTCAGGACCGCGTTCGGATTTGTTTTTCCTATGAAAAGTCTGGAAGAGCTCTACGAAAGATACTGCAGATCAATGGACTGATCCACATTGATCGAACAATGCTTGATCTACTGTTTTGAAAGGAGCTTTTCTATGAAAATCAGACTTGATAGTTATGATCTTAAAATTCTGATAAATGGACTCAACTCAATGAGGGAGCAATACAGCCAGAAGGCCAACGACTACCTTTGCGACCTGATTCTGCGCCTTATTGATATCTACGAAAATACAAAACCCAAGCGCAAAGCCAAAATCATATTTGACAGTAATGAACTTCATGTGATCCGCATTGTACTGATCGACTGGAGGAATCAGTTTATAAGCACCGGGCATCCCGGAGCAGCGGATGGAGTTGGGGAGCTGCTTGTAAAGATTTCCTAATGCCCATATCTTTAGATAGATAACCAAGGGTTTCAGGGACGAAGTCCCAGAAAAGCTGAATCGTGATACCACGATGCGTTGCTTGTTATAACTGTTGACAGGGGGACGGCGTCGACGTTTGGTAACAGCCGAAGCGTTAGCGACAGCTCAGGCGTACCGCAGCCCGTGGCATGAGCCACGCAAAATCTGTGCTTCTTGGATATTCAGTTGTGTGCTCCCAGAGGGGAGCATGGGTTATTATATCCCGCAATACTAAACAAGATAATCAAATGGAGTGGGTTGCTCAGATGAATAACATCCGCAGCAGAGCCACAGAAATCGTAAATCACGATATAATTTACAACTAATCGAAGAACGGCGGCAGGGAGATTAACACCTCTCTGCCATCTTTCTTTTTGCCCAATACTATTTTACTTCGATTTTACACCGGTTTGCTTACGGATTTTACAACCAAAACTTACAATATAGGCGTACTCAAGAGAAAAGTGCAAAAAATAAATGTCAAAGGAGACATAGAAAATGAAAAAGACTATTAGTTTACTCACAGTAGCAATGTTGCTTGTATGTGCGCTTACCGGTTGTGGCGGTAACAAAGAAGCTGTAGCAACAGACGGATCCACATCAATGAACAAAGTTATCGTTGCTCTGGGTGAAGCCTTTGAAGCAGACACCGGCATTACCGTAACCTACAACGCTACCGGTTCCGGCGCAGGCATTCAGGCAGTACAGGAAGGCAGATGTGACATCGGGCTTTCCAGCCGTGACCTCAAGGATGAAGAAAAGGCAAACGGACTTGAAGGTACAATCCTCGCCTATGATGGCATCGCAATCATTGTAAATCCTAACAATCCTGTTTCTGATCTCGATATTGAAACCATCGCAAAGATCTACACCGGTGAAATCAAGAATTGGAAAGAAGTCGGCGGTGACGATGCAGAAATCGTACTCATCGGCCGTGAAGCGGGTAGCGGTACAAGAGATGGCTTTGAGTCTATCACCGATACCGAAGATCAGTGTCAATACCGTCAGGAACTGACCTCTACCGGTGATGTTATCACAACCGTAGCAAGTAACCCCGGTGCCATCGGTTATGCTTCTCTCGCTTCTGTAAAGGATACCGTAAAGGCTCTTACCGTTGGCGGTGTTGCTCCGAGCGAAGAAACCATTAAGGACGGCAGCTATGTTATACAGCGCCCCTTCGTTCTCGTAACCCAAAAGGATGCGAAGCTCACTGAAAGCGCTCAGAAGTTCTTCGACTACATTACTTCCGAAGCGGCAAACGAGATCATCAGCAGCGCAGGTGTCGTTCCGGCAAACTAAGGAAGCTTAAGCGACGGCGCACAAGTGCCGCCGCTTATTCCCATTGAGGTTGATTATGAAGAAAAACAGATTATTTGAGAATATCGTACACGGCATATTCCTCATACTCGGTTTAATAACCGTCGGATGTGTTCTGCTTATCACGGTATATCTGATTATTTCGGGTATTCCTGCCATTAAGGAAATCGGATTTTTCAATTTCCTTTTCGGAAAAGAATGGGCATCCACCGCCGCCGAGCCGAAATACGGAATACTGCCGTTTATACTGACAAGCGTGTACGGAACAGCAGGCGCAATATTGATTGGTGTGCCAATCGGCTTCTTTACCGCCGTGTATCTTTCAAAGGTAGCAAATAAGAAGGTCAGAGCCGTTATTGAAGCCGCTGTCAACCTGCTCGCAGGTATTCCTTCGGTTGTGTATGGTCTTGTTGGTATGCTCGTACTCGTGCCGGCGATCCGTGAGATTTTCGATGTGCCGGACGGCGCAAGTTTACTTGCGGCAATTATCGTACTTGCCATTATGATACTGCCGAACATCATAAAGGTGTCTATCACGGCTCTTGATGCCGTTCCAAAGGAATATGAGGATGCTTCCCTTGCTCTTGGTGCAACACCTACCGAAACCTTTTTCAAGGTGTCTGTCCCTGCCGCAAAAAGCGGTATTGCCGCCGCTGTGGTACTCGGTGTCGGTCGTGCCATCGGTGAAGCAATGGCGGTTATGATGGTTGCAGGTAACGTAGCAAATATGCCTTCACTCTTTGAGAGTGTTCGTTTCCTTACCACAGCCGTTGCAAGTGAAATGGCCTATTCAAGTCCGGGCAGCTTACAGAGAAACGCTCTGTTCTCCATTGCACTTGTACTGTTTCTGTTTATTATGCTGATTAACGCTACGCTCAATTTCTTCTTGAAGCGTGATAAGGAGAAATAAGATGAATAAAAAAAGAAAAATATATATCGGTTTTATGCGTGGCGCAATGATTGTTTGTACAGCACTTACAGCAGCGCTTGTGTTGTTCCTTATGGGGTATGTGCTTATAAACGGTATACCGAACATCACGTGGGAACTGCTCTCCACCAAACCGAGCTACTTAACTGAGCGAATCGGTATTTTGCCCGATATTCTGAACACGGTTTATATCGTGCTTGCCACACTTGTTATTGTTCTGCCGCTTGGCGTCGGTGCGGCGATTTACCTTACAGAATACGCTAAAAATAAAAAGTTGGTGGCTATGATCGAATACGCCGCTGAAACCCTTTCGGGTATTCCATCTATCATATACGGTCTTGTTGGTATGCTGCTGTTTTCCAACAACTTCG
>JAFRZB010000010.1 GCA_017442785.1 Bacillota bacterium | reverse complement strand
AATGGATATTCCATCGATCCCGAGCGCTTTATCGATTACTACGATGCTAACGGCTGGAAGGTCGGAAGAAATCCTATGAAGGACTGGAAAGCGGCTGTCCGAACATGGGTGCGCAATGAAAAATCAGCTGCCAAAGAACGGTATGTACCGGACTTTTCCGGATGGGCAGATGAAATTACGAATGGAGGTGATATTCAGTGACGCTACAGGAAACAGCAGCAGTATTTCAGATCCTGCAGGGAGCATATCCCAGTTGGAGTCCTAACAAGAATACGATGGTCGCATGGTCTGCCCTGTTTGCAGATGAGCCGCCTGAAATAGTTATAGCCGGAGTAAAAGCTTTCATTGCGTCCGATACAAAAGGATTCGCCCCATCAATCGGACAGATCAAAAGCATCATCCACACACCGCCGGACCAGCTATCCGAAAGTGAAGCCTGGGCGCTAGTCAGGAAAGCAATCAGAAACGGTATCTATGGCTGCTACGCAGAATTCGATAAACTTCCGCTGTTGGTGCAGAAAGTAGTCGGAGATCCACAGCAGATCAATTCATGGGCGCAGCTTACCGAAGGAATCAACACGGTAGTTGCGTCGAATTTCATGCGAAACTACCGGACTGAGCTTGAGCGAATGCGTATGGACGCCGCCATCCCGAAAGATGTAAAAGCGGTACTGGAACAGCATGGCATAGGACGAGCAAGCATCGCGGATGTATATACATCCGCATTGTCCGGACATGGACCAGATGGCACTGGTCCAGCAAGCAACGCGTCTGTCCTGACAAATTTCAGGGCGCTCCCTGAAACCCCACAGGAAAGAGAGGTATGAAAATGCGAAAACGAAACAAACAAGTTACTTTGTGGTTTACGGAAGAAGAACTTAAGGAACTGGACGATAAAGTAAGCAGGTCTTTTCTTAATCGATCCTCATTCCTACGTAAGGTCCTTCTTGGGGAAGAGATCAAAGAACATCCCCCTGTGGAATTCTTTGAAGTGCTCAAGAATCTCAGGCAGATAAATAACAACTTGAACCAAATCGCATGGAAAACTAATTCCACGGGACAGGTCGATGATGCATATTACAGAGAAAATGTACAATTCCTTCAAAAGACGATCAGCGATCTGTTTAAACAGTACTACTAAAAAGAGAGGTAATGAAACATGACAGAAACAACTAAAGAAGCGCGGATCGAAAAGATCCCTATCGCAAGGATGGTTCCGTTCAAGAGCCATCCTTTTAAAGTGCAGGAAGGTGAAGAGCTGGACCGCCTTAAGGAAAGCATAGAAAAATCCGGAGTTCTGGTACCAGTGTTGCTCCGCCCCGCTGAAAACGGTAACTACGAAGTGATCTCCGGGCACAGAAGAATGACAGCCTGCAAAGCTCTGGGAATCGACACGATCCCGGCTATAGTTAAGGAACTCTCTGACGAAGAGGCAGTGATCGCTATGGTTGATGCAAACCTTCAGAGAGAACATATCCTTCCTTCTGAAAAAGCTTTCGCCTATAAGATGAAGATGGATGCTATGAAGCGCCAGGGCCAGAGAACAGATCTCACTTCGTCGCAAGTTGCAACAAAGAAAGATGCCGCTTCTGATATTGGTGCAGTACTGGGCGAAAGCCGCGATAGTGTGTTCCGTTATATACGCCTTACGAACCTAATCCCTGAGCTTCTGGATCTGGTCGATCAGGGTGATATCGCGCTGAACACCGCAGTCGCGCTTTCATACCTGAAGCCTTATGAACAGGAATGGGTGCATGAAGCAATCGAATATGAAGAATGCACACCATCCCTGTCACAGGCCTGCCGGCTGAAAAAGGCATCTCAAAGCAGAACTCTTGAGCGGGAAGATGTTATGCTGATGATGCAGGAAGAGAAGCCTAATCAGCGCTGCATGGTAAAGATCCCAAGGGAAGAACTAAACAGGTTCTTCCCTTCGCATTATACGGAAGAACAGATAAAGCAGGCAATTCTGCGAACACTTGAATTTATACGACAGCAGCGATCCCGCGAGGATCGCGATGGGAGATAGGAGTATCGGGTATGGGGATTAAAAAACAGGAAATAGCACAAACAAGTGAGCCTGTGGTTCTGCTTGAAACTAATATCGACACAGAATACGATATGCCTGATTATGCTGTTAAGCGTATGGCGACATTCTTCCTTAAGAAGCTAAGGGAAAGCCCTCCCGAAGAAATTCTGGGCAAATAGAAAAGCGTACGGCGGCATTTTTCTGCCGCCGTACATTCGTCAAATCCAAACACACTTTTTATAATACGAAATGGAGGAAAACTATTATATGAATGCAGTTATATACGCCAGATACTCTTCTGATAACCAGCGAGAAGAATCCATAGAGGGTCAGATCCGCGAGTGCAAAGAATTTGCGCAGAAAAAAGACATCACGATTATAGCTAACTATATCGACCGTGCTTTTTCCGCGAGGACAGCCGACAGACCTGAATTTCAGCGAATGATCCGAGACAGTGAGAAAGGTCTTTTTGATACCGTCCTGGTCTGGAAGCTCGATAGATTCTCCCGCGACCGCTACGATAGCGCTCATTATAAGCGCATCCTTAAAAAGAACGGTGTCAGGCTCATATCAGCCAAAGAAAACATATCAGAAGGACCAGAGGGAATCATACTGGAATCCATGCTCGAAGGCATGGCAGAGTATTATTCTGCAGAATTATCACAAAAAATCAAACGCGGACAGAAGGAGAACGCCATGAAATGCAAAAACAACGGATCAAAGCCACCTTACGGATACTATGTCAATAATGAAGGATACCTTGTAATCAATGAGAACCAGGCACCAGTAGTTAAGGACATTTTCAACAGATATGACAGAGGTGAAACGATCACTGAGATAGTTAATGCTTTGAATGTTGCCGGTTTCAGATGCAGTACGGGCAAGAAATTTACAGTAGGCAGGATCAGCTTTCTTCTGAAGAACCGTAAGTACATCGGTGAATATAAATACGGAGATATTGTAATCCCCGGAGGGATTCCGGCAATAATCGACAAAGCACAATTTGACAGAGTAAGACACAAGATGCTGACATACCATAAGGCTCCCGGCAAGTTTTCAGCCACAGTTGATTATCTTCTTTCCACTAAGCTTTATTGCGGAACATGCGGCTGCATGATGAACGGCGAATGCGGTAGGGGCAGAAATAGTATTACCTATCACTACTATAAATGCTCGGGAGCCAAGAGGCATAAAGGATGCCACAGAAAAGCACTGAAAAAAGACTGGATCGAAACGAAAGCTGTTGAAATAACCGTCAACAGGGTCCTGACAGACAGTAACATCGAGTCAATAGCTGAAACCATTGTAGAGATGCAAGGCACAGAAGATCCTGTTATTACTTCTTTGAAAAAGCAGCTCTCTGAATGCGAAACAGGCATCAACAATATTGTAAATGCAATACAGAGCGGCATAGTGACCGAATCAACAAAAGACAGGCTTGAATCGCTGGAAGAGGAAAAGAAGAGCATCAGGCAGTCTATCAACAAGGCTCTTCTTGAGCGTCCGATTTACACAAAAGATCAGATCGTTGCGTGGATCAGCCGCTTTAAGTATGGAGACATCAATGATAAGAATTATCAGAGAGAAGTGATTGATACTTTCCTGAATTCTATCTACGTATACGATGACAAACTGGTTCTGACATACAACTACAAGGACGGAGTTACAGAACTTCCTTTTGATGTTGTTAAAAATGGCTTTGTTTCGACGAAGGAAAGCCATTGTCTACCAATTAAAACACCGCCTTGAGCGGTGTTTTTAATTGGTCGGGCTTTACTACAGGGGGAGTCGGACCCGAAAGGGCAGCGGCGTAAGCGAGGAAGTCCGGCGGACTCCCGAGCAGCCGCTGGTCCAAGCAGCCGCAAGCGTCAGCGGGGCTGCGCAGGACGGAGGATTTTGCGAAGCAAAAGACTCCTCCCCTGGGGGCTACCAAATGAAAGCCCGCCGTCAGGCGGGTTTTTAAGTTTTCGGTCAGATCGATGCCAAAACATATGCGCTGACAGTAAAAAGTCTGTCTCAAGCGCCTTTTCCCTCGTATTTCACCCTCTGAACAGCCTGATCCGGCCGGAAATGATGCTCATTCATGCCTAAAAAGGCTGAAAACCGAGCCCGACGGCCCTTTTCACTGAACAAATACTGTCAGCAGCAAGCTGAAAAAGTCAAAAAGACCGAAAACCCGTAAACGAGACCCTTCAAATGAGCACAAGCCGCCCGGATCTTCCGGACGGCTGCAGATGCTCTGACATACTTTTAGAAATGTTTTGCCCATTCACGCACTATGCGCTCCGCCTCCGCGCGGTTGTTTTCGGAGAACATGATGCTGATGTCGTAGACCAGGTTCTTTTTGATCGCAGTTCCGAAGACCAGCTGCTCCGAACCATGATCATACCAGACAATGTGGCATTCATATCCGTGTCTGGGCTTGATCACCTCGTGTTTGTCCAGTTCGGTCCACGATATTCCAGTGCTTGTTCTATGGCCTTCCTCATCGTTTACATCTATCCATACGAACGATCTGACTGCCAGCAGCCCCTCGGTCCCCTTCGGGAGCATAAGCTCCCCGTTCTCATCCACGTTGTTGATCTCAAATTCTATATGAAAGATCCTGCATTCTTTGCCGTCTTCGGACATGGCTCCAGAAGCGGTCACCATTGCCTTCTGGTCTTTATACGGGAACCACGGAGTTTCCAGATCCTCACAGCCTATATACTTCAGCGCCTCCATTGCGGAGAGCCCAAGCTTAGTATAGCTGTCGGGGAACTGGACCGCCGGAAGATCCGGTGCAAAAGTGCCGTTCTTCATGGCCTCAAGCTGCCTTCCTATCACATCGGAGAGCTCCGTCACATTCCCCTTTATCTCAGAAGAAGGAACAGACGGGATGAGCGCGTGCACCTCATCTCCTTCAACGGGCACACCGTTGACCTCTGTGTACGTCCAGCTCTCTCCTACCGGACCGGGCTGGAAGACCGCATCCAGAAGGCCCGAAGCATATGCGGCAGTGCCCAGCAGAAGCACAAGGCAAGCCGCTATCGCCGCCCGGCCTATCCCGGAGATGCGCCTCTTCCTTGCCGGCGCGGCAGCGTCAAGCAGAAGATCCGCATCTATATCATTCATTTTCAGCAAAAACGATTCACCATTCATAATAAATACCCCTCTCTTTTAAGATGATCCTTAAGATCGCCGCGAAGCCTGAAAAGCACAGTCTTCACCTTGCCCTCGCTTACAGAATAACGCTTTGCGATCTCCGCCACCGAATCCATGAACCAGTAGCGCCGCAGAAAGATATTGCGCTTCTGCAAAGGCTGCTGCCTTAAAAACGCGCTTATCGCCGCGGAAAGAAGCGCCCCGTCTACCTCGGTCTCCACATCGTTCAGTGACGGAAGACTGCTCTCTATCTCCTGTGTAAGCTCCGTAAACTGCGCGGCGCGCTTTTTTGCCTGCTCCTTCCGGAGGCGGTCTATCGCGGTCTCCCTTACCAACTTTGAAAGATAGGGGAGAAGCCATGTGCGTGGCTCGTTCGGAGGGATAGAATTCCAGGCCTTCAGGTACGCGTCGTTCTCGCATTCCTGCGCGTCGGACTCGTCCCCGAGGACCGCAAGGGCTATCTTCCTAAGGCTTGCTCCGTATTTCCGGGCAGCAAAAACAAGTGCCTGTTCATTCCTTTCAAGGAACAATTCCACTATTCCGCTGTCATCCGGGATCCTGTGTTCTTCCACTTCGCAACTCCTTCTGTTTTGCTGAAGATCTTCACCCTCTATACCGTAGATAATATACTACCGGTTTCAGTTTTTCCGCGCTTTTATGAAGTTTGACACTTTCTCTTCATGCAGGGTATAATTAGGAAAAACAAAGGAGGCATTCTCATGAAGATCGGAAAGTTTATCGGAGGCGCCGTCCTCGGCGCGCTCATAGTGTCAGCCATACCCTATAAGTTCAGCAAAGACGAGGAGACCGGGACCGTCGAGATCCGCAGCCTCTTGTGGGGCATGAAGAAGATCCCTAAAGGCGCGGCCGACGATAAGGAGCACTTGTTCTTCGCCATCCCCGCGTCCGGACTGGATCAGGAGGAGGCAGAAGAAACCGTTGCGGAGGAGCCCGCTCTGGAGTAGCCTCGGGGCGCACGCATAGAAAAGGAGTATACGATGGAAGATTTCAGAGCGCTGGACGCGCTGCTTCAAAAGTTCGTCGATGACGGCCTTCCCGGGTGCGGATGCATGATCGCCAGAAAAGGCGAGGTGCTGTACGAGAACTACTTCGGATACAGCGACATAGAAAACAGGCGTCCGCTGACTGCGGACAATGTCTTCCGCCAGGCGTCGCTTACGAAGGTGGCCGAGTACACCCTGGCCATGAAGCTCTACGAGCAGGGGCTCTTCCTTATGACAGACCCCCTCTACGAGTACTTCCCGGAGTGGCGCAATTCCACCAAGCGCATCACCCTTCCGGACGGCACGGAGGAAATAGTACCCGTAGAGAAGCCCATAACGGTAAAGAACATCTTCAATATGACCTGCGGACTGCCCTACGAGGCCCATCCGGGCTTCCCCAGCCAGAGCCGTACGGCGCAGGACATGAGGACCGCCCTGGATAAGATAGGCAAGCACTACACCCTAAGAGAGCAGATAAAGGCCATGGCGGAGGTGCCGCTGGACTTCGAGCCGGGCACGCGCTGGCTCTACGGCTTTGCCAGCGAGCTTACAGCAGGGCTTATAGAACAGGTCACCGGGATGAGGGCTGAGCTTGCCCTTAAAAAGCTGCTCTTTGAGCCCCTCGGCATGGACAGCAGCGCCAACTACATCTGCGGAGATCTTGAGGAGCGCCTCGTAAAGAACTATTTCATAACTCCCGGCAAAAAGCTCGGCGAGCCCGGCGCGCTCTACGTAAAGCACGTCACCGAAGGCCCCGGTATGACAGGGACACTGGACGAGGTCCCGGGCTTCCAGCGCGTTATAACCAACTGCCGCGACTACACCAGGCTGATGCAGATGCTGGCTAACGGCGGCATGCTGGACGGCGAGCGCTTCATGGGGCGCAAGACCATAGACCTGATGCGCAGCAACACCCTTACACAAAAAATGATAGACGAGGATTTCACCAACGACTATCTTGCGGGTTACGGCTACGGTTTCGGAGTGCGCACCCTTATGGACAAAGGAAAGGGGAACCACAATGGATCCCTGGGCGCCTTCGGCTGGACAGGAGGCTCCGGCACCTGGGCGGAGGCAGACCCCTCCGAGGGCGTATCGATCGTCTACATGCACAACATCCAGCCCAACCTGGAGGAGTACCACCACCTGCGCATGCGCGCCGTGGCGTACGGGTGCCAATAATGCCCTGCCGCATATTATTGCCAAGCAAAAAGACCCGCCGCAAGGCGGGCCTTTATATTCAATAATTTTTCTCCGTCCGGGCCACTTCCCTGCCGTCCGCGTCGTAGGAGACGAAGACGAAACTGCAGTTTTTTTCACCGACTGGGGTGTCGAGGTACATAAATAATCCTGTATCTATAACACTAATTCCGCTGCGATATTGATCATCTCTGACAAAGCGGAACAGGAACCACCCGTCCTGCTTTCCCAGACTATTAAGCAGCTGTGTCTGGCCGTTGTAATCGGTAAATATCAGCTCCGCCCGCTCGCCTTCTGCCAGAACGGCAACTTCGGGACATTCGATCTTCTGGCCTTGCGCAAAGAGCGGGACGATATAGACACCATCTACAGCCTCAGTCTCCGACCAATTGCTGTGCTGCCACCCTATCCATTTTCCAAGACATGTCTGAACATAGACTCCGTCTACTTCAGCCAGCGCAGACAGGCTCCCGTCTGTTCCTAAATAGAGCTCCGGATCCTTCGGCGCAAGGAAGTGCTCCCGCATGGCGCGGCGGAACGCCTGTGTTTTTGTCAGCGCGGGCACACCCAAAAGAAGCCATACGAGCAACAACGCCAGAACTATGATCACCGCATTGCGGATCAGTTTAAATTTCCTGTCTGCAAGGTGCTTCATCATTCAGATGCCTCCTCGCCGAAGCTTGCCCGAAGCGAAAAACTCTTTCCCCAATGGTCGTAGAAAAGATCGATCCATTCGATATCCTGATCCGTATTATACAAATTGATTGCTAAATATCGACTGTTCATTCTGTACATACCCCCGCTTGTGATAACATATCTTTCAGGATATCGACCGCCCGGATGCCTGGAAATATACGCATTCTCATAACAGAGATCTTTATTGTCCTTTGCTGTCAGATAATAACGAAACTCATCCGTAGCGGCATCCAATTCAAGAGGACTGTTTATCTTCAGTATCAAAACTATGAACTGATCATATGTTTCAGGTTCATTATGCCTTTTACCCCTACATTTAAGTGCACGGACGATCGTATACTTGAATTCCCCAAGCTCTGCCGTATCATCGCAGCGGCCCTCAACGATCTGCGTCTCCGGGTCCATGTACTTATAGAACGCCATGGTATTAAGGATACTTTCCGCGGGGTCATCAAACAGTCGCTTTAAAGACCATCCTTCGCCCTGTCTGATCACTGCCCATATTCCCGAAAGGATAACAGCAACTGTCACAAGCACAAGCACCACGCGGCTGATGCGCCATAAAAGAGTAAGCAAAGGGCGATACGAGGCGGCCATAAGGCGGCGCATCTCGGAAGCATCGCCCATGGCCTCAAGCGCCTGCAGTTCGGCTGCGTTGGGACGCACACCCTGCTTCTTAAGATAGTCCAGGTGGTCCTGATAGTGGTCCTTCAGCTCCTTGTATGCGGCATCGTGGTCCGGTTTGTACTTAAGAGGCCTGCAGACCTCCTCAAGCCACACGTAGATATTGTTCATGCAAAGGCTCCCTGTCCGATGACACGGTTGACGCCGCCCGAGAAGGCCTCCCACTGCTCCTTCTGCCTTGCCAGCTCCCGCTGTCCCTTGTCTGTGATATGGTAATACTTCCGCGTGCGGCCGGCTGAAGCGTCCTGTTCGTAGGAAGATATCATCCCGTCGGACTCCAGGCTGTGGAGCACCGGATAGAGCGTACCCTCGCGCATGTCGAAGGTGTCGTCCGAGCGTTCCTTAAGCTGCTGGATAATGCCCCAGCCGTACTCATCTTTCCTTTCCAGTACGCTCAGCACCAGCAGCCTTGTGCTGCCGGACAGCAGACTTTTATCGAAGTTCATTTTCTGCTCCTTTCGGCCCTTTACCTCGACCATCGAGGCTCTATCCACATAATACCTCGGACATCGAGGTTTGTCAACAAAAGAATGACCCGCCTTCCGGCGGGCCAGGTGCCTATAGCACTATCCTTATCCTCGTACCTATGTCCTGCCTTGACAGCACCTCGAAATGCCCGCGGTGCTTGTCAACTATCCATTTGGCTATGGAAAGTCCCAGCCCGGTGCCCTCAAAGCTCCGGGCTTTGTCTGCCCTGTAAAAGCGCTCGAACATGTGCTGAGCGTCGGAGCCGGCCATGCCTATGCCGCTGTCCTGCACCTGAAGGTACGGATGCCCGTCCGCCTGTCCGCAGCTCAGGATTATGTCGTCGCCCTTGTTCGTGTACTTGGCGGCGTTGTCAATGAGTATGCGCACGGCCTGCTTTAAAAGCCCGGGATCCGCCTGAACGGATGGAGTCCCCTCCTCCGCGCGGAAGCGGTAGACGTGGTCCTCGTCTATCATGACGGACTCCTCGTAGGCCTCCTTCATGAGGTCCTGAAGGTTCACCTCCTCCATCTGGAGCTGCATCTTTCCGCTGTCTCCCCTGGCAAGGAACAGCAGCTGCTCCACCAGGTGCTTCATGCGCTCTGTTTCGGTCTGGATGGCGCTTATGGACTCCGTAAGGACCTTTTCGTCGTCCTTGCCCCAGCGGGCAAGCATGTCCGCGTAGCCCCCGATCACCGCTATCGGCGTGCGGAGCTCGTGCGAGGCGTCGTTTACGAAACGCGCCTGCTGGCGGTTGGCCTCGCGTATCCTTGTAAGCAGGTTGTTGATGGCGGCCTCTATCCCGAGAAGATCGCTGTCCCCCAGGGAAAGCCTTGAGGATTCGTCCGCGTCAAGGCTCGCTATGGCGTCCTCAAGGACGTGGTACTTGTCCTCCCCGAACTCCATGCGCGAGAGCTCGTCCGCCTTAAGGGCAAGCTCGTTTAAGGGATCCAGGATCTGGCGCACCTTCCGGCTGTGCCTCGGGGCCGAGATCAGGGCCAGCCACAGGAACCTGAATACCAGTATCGCCGCAAAGACTATGCATATTACGGTGAAGGTCCGCCCCACCGCGATGTCCACGGGATCCGCACCCGCATTCACTACCCTGTAGTAGAGCTCCGTCACATTCCCGGAAAGAGTCCTCTCCGCAAAAAAGCTCCTGGTGACGTTCCATTTGAGAAAGCCCAGCGCCCTGTATTCAAAGGCTGCCAGGAAGCCCGCGCAGCACAGCACGAAAAGCAGCAGCGTGGAAATGATAATCCTTCCCGCCCTCTGCCCCGCGAAAGAAGCGTTGAGCCTCCTGGTTATGGAGTTCATCCTGCCGCTGCTATTCTCCCCTGATGACATACCCCGCACCCCTTACGGTCTGTATCATCCTGACGCCGAAGGCCTCGTCTATCTTGGTCCTCAGGTGCCTGATGTAAACGTCCACTATGTTGGTCTCTCCTATGTAATCGTAGCCGCACACGCGGTCCAGAAGCGTGTCCCTTGAGAGCACTATGTCTCTGTTCTCAAGAAGAATCCTAAGCATCAGGAACTCCCTGTTCGTAAGGACTATCTCCTGCCCGCCGTACGTTACCTTTCTTCCTTTTTCATCCAGAACGAGGCTGCCCCAGCTGAGCGTTCCGCTCCGGGAAGCAGCATCCGCCGCCGCGCTTTCCTCAGCCGCCGTCTGCGCGTGCCTGAACTTTAAGGCAACACGTATCCTTGCAAGAAGCTCCTCTATGGCAAAGGGCTTGGTGATGTAATCCACCGCCCCGGCGTCCAGGCCGGAGACCTTGTCCATCACCGAATCCCTTGCGGTAAGGAGTATCACCGGAGTCTGCTTCTCGTTGTGCAGCCTCCTTAAGACCTCCAGACCGTTAAGCTCCGGAAGCATTATATCCAGGAGGATCAGGTCGAAGTCCTCCGACAGCGCCAGATCCAGCGCAGACCTTCCGTCTGCGGCCTTCTTGACCACGTAGCCCTCGTGGACAAGCTCCAGTTCTATAAACCGTGCCAGCTTTTCTTCGTCTTCTACTATCAGAATGACCGGCTCCATCTGATCCCCCCTAAACTTTCCTGCAAAGCCCCGCGGCTTACAGCTTGTTGTACTCTTCCTTTACTTTTTCGGCCACATTGCTGGCCTTGCCCATTACGTTGTTGGCCGCGCTCATGTCCGCCTCGCCCTTAAAGGAGTACCTTACTCCGAAGAACAGAGACACGATGACGGCTATTATGGAGACATGCCACGCGACGACGAAGATCAGTATGACAGCCCACAGCGGGAGCTTTACGATAAGCTCGCCGTCCTTCTGTATGCAGAGGAAGTTGCCGGACAGGAAGTGCATCACGTTTGCAAATCCGCTCTTGACCTTTTCCTTCCTCTCCCTGCGCTGCTCTTCCTTTTCGTAGCTTCTGCGGTCGTTCTCCACCTGGGTGGCCACGGACACGTACTGAGCCTGCTGCTCGTACTGGGTGGAGTAGCTGGGCTGCTCCGGAGCCGCGGTCTTGCCGTCCTGCTCCAGGATTATCATGGCGTCCAGAAGATCGCCGTTCGCCTGCTCCAGCGCGCGCTTTGCGTCGGCGTAGCTTACGCCTGCCTTTTCAACGAGTTTTTCTACCTTTTCGAAGTTATCCATTTTTTATCCTTTCCCGGAAAGCCTGTTCCGTTTGCTTTTGATGGCTTTATGATACCGGGACAAGTTTAAAAGTTCTTTTACGCAAAATTAACGTTTGATTAATTTTATCATAATTTCAGTTAAACGGCGAGAACAACGTTTATGTGGTATACTGGTGCTGAGGAGATGCATACATGAAGAAATATGTTTTTGAAAATATACAGGTGCTGGCCAAGGAGAGCCCTGCCCTGCCTGGCGAAGGAATGTTCACGGAACAGACCGCAAAAAAGGTGCTGCGCTTCCACAGGAGCATGCCGCAGTACCGGGAGACGCAGCTTAAGTTTCTTTCTGCCGCCGCGGAAAAGTACGGAGTGCGGGCCATATACGTAAAGGACGAATCCGCGAGGTTCGGACTTAAGGCCTTCAAGGGGCTGGGCGGAAGCTACGCGGTGTTCCGCTGCCTCTGCGAAAGGCTGGGACTGGATCCGGACGCCGCCTCCTTCTCCGATCTTCAGACGGAGGAGCTGAGGGCAAGGTGCGCGGGTATAGAGTTTGCCACCGCAACGGACGGCAACCACGGAAAAGGCGTTGCCTGGGCTGCAAGGCTGTTCGGCTGCTGCGCCCACGTCTACATGCCGAAGGGCAGCGTCGAGGCAAGGAGAAAGGCCATAGAGGACGCCGGGGCCGCGGAAGCTGTTATAACGGACTTCAACTACGACAAGACCGTGGCATACGCAAGCCGCCTTGCGGAAAAGAACGGCTGGATACTTGTCCAGGACACCGCCTGGGAGGGCTACGAGGACGTTCCCCGGTGGATAATAGAGGGCTATCTGACGCTTGCTGCGGAGAGCTGCGCGCAGATGGACGGCATGGCCCCGACTCACGTATTCCTCCAGGCAGGGGTAGGCGCCATGGCCGGCGGAGTAACGGGCTACCTACTGGACCGCTTTAAGGACGAGCCGCCCCTTATAACCACAGTTGAGCCCACGGACGTGGCCTGCGTATTTCTTTCGGCAGAGGCCGGGGACGGAAAGGCGCGCTCCGTGGAGGGAGACCCCGAGACCATAATGGCAGGGCTCAACTGCGGCACTCCCTGCTGCATCATCTGGCCGGTACTGCGTGACGGTGCGTCTTATTACTGCGCCTGCGATGACATCATCACAGAAGAAGGAATGAGGGCCTACGCAAATCCCCTTGGCGGTGACCCCGCCGTAGTCTCCGGCGAGTCCGGAGCCGTCACCCACGGCCTGCTTTTAAGGATACTGAAAAACGAAGAGCTGCGGAAGCTCTTTAAGATAGACAAGGATTCCGTGATCCTCCTGATAAGCACGGAGGGCGCCACGGATCCGGAAGGATACGATAGGATAGTCCGCGGATAGCGGCCCGGAGGGACTCATGGACATAGCAGCCATAGGCGAGATACTCATAGACATGACCCAGACAGGCACGGACGAAAACGGCACGGCCCTGTTTTCCGCATACCCGGGAGGAGCGCCGGCTAACGTTGCGGTAGCCGCGGCAAGGCTGGGCGCTTCGGCTTCCTTCATAGGCTGCGTGGGCAAAGATCCCTTCGGGGAGATGCTCAGGAAGACTCTTGAAGATAACAACGTCCGCACTGACGGACTTCAGGAAGCAGATAAAGCAAGCACCACGCTTGCCGTAGTTACCGTAGACAAAAACGGAGAGCGCAGCTTCTCCTTCTGCAGGGCACCCGGCGCAGACACCCTCATAGATGAGGCCGCGGCTGTAAAGGCCGCCGAAGGCTGCGGGATACTGCACTTCGGAAGCGTCAGCCTTACTGACCCCGCGTGCGCAGGTACTGTAATAAATGTGGTGAAAAAGGCCAAGGCGAGCGGAGCTCTCATCTCCTTCGACCCCAACTACAGAGAGCCTCTCTGGCCGGATATCAGGACCGCGGAGGATGCCGTACGCGGCGTCATTCCTCTCTGCGACATAGTAAAGATAAGCGCCGAGGAAACGGAGCTCGCGGCTGGCTGCACGGATCCTTCCGACGCGGCCGAAGCCCTTGAAAAACAAGGCGTCAGCCTGGTCCTTGTAACCCTTGGAGCGGACGGCGCTCTCTGGCGCTTCCGCGGGCAGGAAGGCACGGAGCCGGGCTACAAGGTCAAAGTGGCAGACACCAACGGAGCCGGTGATTCCTTCACGGGAGCAGTGCTCTGTAAGATAACAGAAAAAGGCGGCCTCAGCCGCCTTTCGGTAAACGATATTCCGGACATCGTGCGCTTTGCAAACCGCGCCGCATCCATAACAGTCGGAAAGAGCGGGGCAATACCCGCGCTTCCCTATCTCTCCTCCATGGAAGAATAGTACTCCGCGGCGGCCTCCTCTGATCCGAACACCGCCGTCCTGGCCTCCTTCAGGATCTCGGGGTGGTGCTCCTCCAGGTATCTGATCTCCTGGTGCCCCATGTGGCCTCTTTCTATCTTGTCGGTTCCGTACTCCGTCATGTAGGAGGCTATGATAAGCGCAAAGCCAAGGACTATCTCGTAGGCCGAGATCTCCATCACCATAAGCGGAGGCTGTATCCCCGCATAGGCTATGGCGCTCACCACCCAGGCAAGCACTGGAAGTATTATGCTCTCAAGCCCCAGTATCTTAAGTTCTCTGGCGCCTTCGTGCGTAAACGGCACGCCGTGCCTTATGGAATGCAGGAAGAACTTTGAGACGAAGAAATAATGGACGCCCAGCACTATGCCCTCCGCAAGCTCTGTTATCACAGGCGCAAGGACGGCTCTTTCGGCCTCCCCGCGGGCAAAGATGTGGATGAGCTCCGCCACGCTCCTGACTGTAATGTAAGTCCCCGCAAGACAAGCGATGACGGACGCCGCCAGCATTATCCTGGCCAGCACCCTCATCTTCCTGAGGCTCTTCATGGTCTTCCGCCCTATACCGCGTCGCTTCCGGGTATGGTCAGCTGGTCCGGCATGGGCTCCTCAAAGTCCTCGTCGTCTAAGACCAGACTGTCTATGTCTTCTATCTTCGGAAGGTCCGCGAGGGACTCAAATCCGAACAGCTCCAGGAACTTCCTCGTGGTGCCGTAGAGGTAAGGCCTTCCGATACCGCTGCTGCGTCCCTTCTCCTCCACGAGCTCCCTCTTCATCAGATTTTCAAGCACTCTGTCGCAGCGTATGCCTCTTACGGCATCTATCTGGGCCTTGGTAACGGGCTGCTTGTAGGCGATTATCGCTAGCACCTCCAGCGCGGACTGCGACAGCCTCTTCTCCCTTACCGGAGTGCAGAGCATGCGTATGTAGTCGTCGTTCTCGGCGTTGGTGCAGAGCTGGAAAGCCTTGTCCATCTCGCGTATCCTAAGGCCGCTCCCGCGCTCCTCGTACTCCTCCGCAAGCTCCCTGAATATCTTTACTATGTCCGCCGCCGGCACCTCCAGAAGCTCGGCCGCCGTCCTTGCGGGGACAGGCTCTCCCAGCACGAACATCAGCGATTCCAGCACGGATCTTATCTTTTCTTTAGTCATTGGCATCTCCTGTTTCCACGCGCCTTACGGTTATGTCCCCATAGCGCTTCTTCTGCTCGGCCGTCACCGAGTGCTGCTTTAAGAGCTCCAGCAGGGACATGAAGGTTATTACCCTGTTGAAGGGGGAATCGTCGTCCTTTATCATCTCGGAGAACTTCATCACCTTTCTGGTGCGGAAGAACTCCGTCATCTGCATTATGCGGTTCTCCATGGACATGCGGGCGCGCTCCACCCTCTCGTAGGTGCGGTGCATCTCGTCAAGGCGCTGCTTTTTGTGCAGGAACGCTATGAACGCCCTTGCGAAGCTGTCCATATCGCCCTTTATGAGCTCCTCGCCCTCTCCGGTGTACTGAGAAAGATCCTCGGCCGGCTTGGTGCAGATATGGCTCGTAAGCTCCTCCTGCTCCTTGAGGAAATCCGCTATCTCCCTGAACTGCTTGTATTCGAGTATCCTCGCTACCAGCCTGCTCCTGAGGTCTTCCATCTCCTCTTCCGGCGCGGCGCTGCTCTCCTGCGGCAGGAGCATGCGCGACTTTATCTCGATAAGCTCGGCAGCCATCACCATGAACTCCTGGGCTATCTCAACGTCGTACTTCTCCGCCTCCCGGATGTACTCCATGTATTGACTTGTTATCTCCGAGACCTTTATGTCGTAGACGCTCATCCGGTTCTGCTCTATCAGGTAGACCAGAAGATCGAACGGCCCCTCGAAGGCCTGAAGCTTTACCTTATATACCATTGGGCTCCTTAAGTGTTATCTGATAATTGAAATGTGTTCCGTATCCCTTGGACTTAAGCCATGCTTCAAGCTCTCCGGCTCTCCTGAGGACCACCTGCACGTAGCCTGTCATGGGGTTTCCCCTGCCTCTTACTCCGCCCGCGCCCATGTTGTAGGCAGCGATGGCTGAGACCAGGTCCCCGTTGAAGGTCTTGAGCATGTTCTCCAGGTAATAGGTGCCGTACTCCAGGTTGTGGTGCGGATCCAGGAGCATCCTCTCCGTGTAGCCTCTGGTGATGGCGTACTTGGGGAGAGCCTGCATCAGACCCAGGGCATTGGTCCCCGCGTCCGCCTTGAAGGTGCTCTCTGTCCATATCATGGCGAAGATGATATTCGGATCCAGCGCTCTGTGCTGCCCCGCCACGTGCCTTATGAGGTACTCGTAGTACTTGGCGGTCTGCTCCGGGACTCTCCTGTTGACTATCCTCATGTACTGGGCGACGCCTGTTATGTAGCTCTCGTTGGTGTTGGACTGAGCCCAGCGCTCGGCGCTTATCTCCGGATCCGTGCTGAGGTACAGGCCTCCCACCTCGGTGCTGAAGGCGTCTATGCCAAGGCTGTTCCTCAGGAAATCCTCCGAGCCGTATACGCAGCCGCTCTCGCTTATGAATATGTCCCTGGAATCGTGCAGGAGCACGCCCTCCAGGCTCTTGTACCCGTAGGTACCGGAAAACTTTATGTAGAAATCGTGGCCCACATACTTGGAGTCCGGGTCTATGCCGAGGCTTACGAAGGGGAATTCCTCCTCCGCCGGATCTTCTTCCGCGGCAGGCTCTTCCGCCTCTTCATCCGGGGCTGCGGCCGGGGAGCTTACGGCGTCCGGCTCCGGGCTTTCCGCCTCCTGCTCCGGTATCAGCTTCTCCTCTTCGGGTACTACTATGTATCCGTCCTCAAGGCGGCCTACGCGCACCGCGCCGTCCTCCTCTTCCGCCTCCGTCTTAAGTATGCTCAGGGGCACGTAGTACTGATCCATTATCTTTACCACCGGATCCTCAAGCGCCCAGTTGAACACGTGGCGGCCGTCTATGTATATGTCCTTCATCATGAAGACGGCCTCAGCGGTAAGGAGCTTCTGCGGATCCACCGTTTCGGTCTCCCTGTAAGGCACCAGAGCCGCAGCGGAAAACAGCACGCTGCAGGCGGCTATGGCTATCAGGCTAAATATCGCTCTTCCTATGTGTTTTAAAATAGTCGTAAAGCGCATCGATTATTCTTTCACTTGCGTGTCCGTCGCCGTAGGGCGTCCTCTTGCCGGACATCGCGGCGTACGCGTCCTTATCCGTAAGCAGCAGGCGCATCTCCCTGAGGATCTCCTCACGGTCCGTGCCCGCAAGCCTCGCGCCTCCGGCCTTAACGGCCTCCGGGCGCTCCGTGCTGTCCCTTACTACAAGGACAGGCTTTCCGAGGGCGGGGACCTCCTCCTGGAGCCCTCCCGAATCAGTCACCGCAAAGAGGCAGGATCGTATCAGCTCCGTCATCCTCCTGTAGGATACAGGCTCTTCCGTCCTGAAATTCTCCGGGCCCTTTATCTCCTTCGAAAGCTCTGCTATCTCCGGGCTCGGGTGCCGGATGTATACTACATCTATCTCCGGGAACTCCTCCGCGGCACTTACTGCCGCCGAGAGTATCTCCCTGTAATTCCTTCCGAGGTTCTCCCTCCGGTGGCAGGTCACCAGCACGAAGGGCCTTTCCGGCGCCTCCGGGGGCTCTCCCCCGAACAGCCTCAGGGCGTCCATAGCGGTGTTTCCGGTAACGAATATACTGCCTTCAGGAACGCCTTCCTTTATGAGGTTCTCCCTGCTGAGCTCCGTAGGCGCAAAGTGCAGCTCGGCAAGCTTTCCTATAAGCTGCCTGTTCATCTCCTCAGGGAACGGAGAATACCTGTTCCAGGTCCTAAGGCCCGCCTCCACGTGCGCTGCGGGAACTCCGCAGTAGAACGCACAGAGCGCTGCCGCAAGACCGGTGGCGGTGTCTCCGTGGACAAGCACCATGTCCGGGCGGTACTCCCTTATGGGCCCCTCGAGCCCTATCAGCACCCTTCCGGCCACCTCCGCCATGCTCTGTGCGGGCCTCATTACGTCAAGATCCCAGTCCGGCTCTATCCCGAACTCCAAAAGCGCGGCGTCCAGGAGCTCCCTGTGCTGAGCGCTTACGCATACGCGGCACTCAAAGCGCGGATCCTCCTTAAGGAGCCGGATCAGCGGCGCCATCTTTACGGCCTCGGGACGGGTCCCGAACACCGCAAGCAGCTTTATAACGTCATTGGGTCTTTCTTCCCTACTTAAGGACATCTATCTGAAGCCCCGCCTCTTCAGCCATGGCCATGGCGAGCTCGTCCGGATAGGGCTCTTTAATTACTACCCTCTTTATACCGGCGTTGATTATCATCTTGGTGCAGATTATGCAGGGCTGCGTGGTGCAGTAGAGAGTGGACCCCTCTATGGACTGCCCCAGGCAGGCCGCCTGGATTATGGCGTTCTGCTCGGCGTGAAGTCCCCTGCAAAGCTCGTGCATGGTACCGGAGGGAATGCCTCTCTGCTCCCTGAGGCATCCGGCCTCGGAGCAGTGCGTTATGCCCTTGGGCACGCCGTTGTAGCCCGTAGCCATTACGCGGTTGTTCTTTACTATGACTGCGCCGACGCCTCTTCTTATGCAGGTGGAGCGCTTTCTTGCAAGCTCCGCCATCTCCATGAAATACTCATCCCAGCTGGGTCTCTTAAGCTCCATAGTCAGCTCCTAATAAAACACCTCGTCCAGCCAGAGCCCGCCCGCCGGGGCTACTATCCCGGCATTTGCCCTGTCTTTGGACGCTATTACCCTTTCCATGTCCTCCGGGGCCCTCTTTCCAAGGCCTGTCTCAACGAGAGTCCCGGTGATTATCCTCACCATGTTGTACAGAAAAGCGCTGCCCTCTATGGTAAGCTCTATCTCGTCCGGGTCATCCTCGCGCCTTTTGATATCCAGGCTGTAGATCTCACGGACGGTGCTGCCAGCGGGGCTTCCGGCGCTCTGGAAACACGCGAAATCGTGCTCTCCCACTACAAACGGACATGCCGCTCTCATAGAATCTATGTCGAGCGGCGTGGTGATCTGCCAGCGATAGCGCTTCAGGAAGATATCCGGAGCGCTGCTGTTGCGTATTCTGTAAATGTATCTCTTGCCCTTGGAATCGAAGCGCGCGTGGAAGCCTTCCGGCATCTCCGCCGCGGCAGTCACTTCGATATCGCTTAAGCCCTCTAAGCGGTCGTCCGCCAGAGCGGTGTTGAAGACCCTTGGGATCTTCTCCACGGGAACGCCCAGCTCGGTTATGAGCGTTGCCCTCTGACCGTAAGCGTGCACTCCCGCGTCCGTCCTGCTGGCGCCCGAAAGCTCTACCGGTATCTTAAAGTACGCGCCGAGGACTTCCTCCATCCTGCCGCATACAGTCTTAAGACCCGGCTGCCTTGCCCATCCGTGGTATCCGGAGCCGTCGTACTTTATCGTAAGCAGGATATTGCGCATGCTGCCTTATCTGAACTCTCCCACTGCGCCGAAGGTGGGCTTGAGGACGTACCTGCCGTCCGTGGTTATGACACCGCATCCGCCCAGGAAGTTGAAGGAGATGTATTTGTCGCTGACCGCAAGCACCGGACAGTCATCGGACTCGGCGGCGAGGAGTATCTCTCCGGTGCTGTCGATGATGGCCCAGAACCTGCCCTTGGAGACAGCCGCTACGCCGCTGCAGAAGACGCCCCTGTCGGTATCCAGTCCGCTGGCAGCAGCCTTTACGGCCTTGACGGAATCGAAGCCGAAGGGTATCACTACCTCTCCGGAATCGTTTATGAAGCCCCAGCCCTCTTCGGTCTTTACGGCTGCAAGACCCTCTGAGAACGGACAGGCATCCTCATATACGAAGCCCACTACCCTGCGGCCTTCCTTGTCCATGTAGCCGTAGAGCCCGCTCTCCTGATCCTGCACAAGATACATGCTGCCCTCGCAGTGGGCAATGCTCCTGTACATGCAGGAGGCGATTATGGCGCCGTTGTCGGAAGCGAGGCCGTACAGGCCGTCGTTGTTCCTTACGATGACTCTCATGTTGTCATCGAAGCCCTCCGGGGCAACATCGAGCCCCTGGGGAATGGACGCCTGGATGACGCCCTCGTCGTTTATGATGTACGCCACCTCGGGATAGCGGGTATCCTCGTTGGCTATGAGGGTGGCGTTGGTGGTGCGCATTATTACAGCCTTGCCTTCTCTGAACGGTGAGGCTATCTCAAGGAACCTGAGCGTCTTATAGTTGATGCCCTTGGTGACCGGCATCTTGTTGATAGCCAGGGCGGACTTGCCGGAGGCATCGATGTACATGGACTGCTGGGTATACTCAACGGGTATGGTGATATTGGCTATGCCGTTGCTGAAGCGTCCGGCGGCCTTTACCGGGGAGCTCATGACGGTATCCACCACGGTGTTGCCCTCGCGGTCTATGAATATGATGTCCTGGTACTCGTCCAGGGTCTTGGCGTAGTCTCCGTCGAACGGAAGGGCAGTCTTAAACGAGGGCGCTATCTTCCATTCGCCCTGTATGCTTATGTAGCCCCAAAGACCGGTGGTCGAGTCCATGGCGGGAGCAAGAAGATCCGCGTTGTATTCGTTGGCGGGGATGAGCTCCACCACGGACCTTGCCTCCATCTTTTCCTCAAGACTCAGCTCCTCATACGGGGTGACCGTATTCTCGGGATTGTCTTCCGAAGGTACCGTCGTAGTGGTGCTGAGCTTTACGGTGCAGGAGCACAGACAGAGCATCAGCACGGCTGCGAGCATCAATGATAATACTTTCTTCATAAGGCACTTACCTCAAATATTACTTTTCCGGCTTCCAGGACGATTTAAGGCCGACTATCTGGTTGAATACGGGCGCCCCGTCCCTGCTGAGCACCGTGTCGGCTATGTAGTATCCGCTCCTGAAGAACTGGAACCTCTCGCCGGGCTTTGCGTCCTTTACGCAGGGCTCGGCAAAGGCGGTGAGCTCCGTTCTGGAATTCGGATCGAATTCATTCTTTCCTGTTTCCTCGTTGGGATATGCAAGGTATCCGTACTCGCGCACGGGTACGCTTACTGCTGTTGCCGCATCCACCCAGTGGATGGTGCCCTTTACCTTGCGGCTGTCCGCTCCGGGAGTGCCGCTCTTGGTGTCCGGGTCGTAGGTGCAGAGCACCTCCGTGACGTTTCCTTCGGCGTCCTTTACTACGCCTGTGCAGGTGACGAAGTAGGCCCCCTTAAGGCGCACCTCGTTGCCCGGGAAGAGCCTGAAATACTTCTTTGCGGGCACTTCCATGAAATCATCCTTCTCTATGTACAGATGTCCTGAGAACGGCACTTCGCGGGTGCCCTTTTCGGGATCGTTGGCGTTGTTCTCTATGGTGCAGTACTCTGTCCTGCCCTCCGGCCAGTTGGTAATAGTAAGCTTTATGGGCCTGGAGATGACGAAGCGGCTGTCCACCTTGTCCTTGAGGTCGTCGCGCACGAAATACTCCAGCTGGCTCATGTCTATGAGGCTGTTTGCCTTGGCAACGCCTATGGCGTCGCAGAAGGTGCGGATGGCCTGCGGGGTGTAGCCCCTGCGGCGCATTCCGGCTATGGTGCAGAGCCTGGGATCGTCCCAGCCTTCCACAAGACCTTCTTCAACAAGCTTCTTTATGTTGCGCTTGCTCATTATGGTGTTGGTGAGGTTGAGCTTTGCGAACTCTATCTGCTGGGGAGGCTCCGGCCAGTCGAGGCTCTTCAGCGTCCAGTCGTAGAACGGCCTGTGATCCTCGAACTCCAGTGTGCAGAGGGAATGCGTGACGCCCTCTATGGCATCCTCCAGCGGGTGGGCGAAATCGTACATCGGGTAGATGCACCACTTGTCCCCTGTGTTCTGGTGAGTAACATGAAGCACACGGTAGATGACAGGATCCCTCATGTTCATGTTGGGGGAAGCCATGTCTATCTTGGCGCGTATGCACATCTCGCCGTCCGCGTACTTTCCGGCGCGCATGTCCTCGAAGATCTTAAGGGATTCCTCGGGGCTGCGGTCCCTGTTCCTGTCGTTGGTGCCGGGCTCCGTAAGTGTACCGCGGGTGGCGCGCTGCTCTTCCTGTGTCATGTCCGAAGCATAGGCCAGGCCCTTCTTTATGAGGGTGCAGCAGCACTCGTACATCTTTTCGAAATAGTCCGAGGCGTGGTGCAGCTCGGCCCACTCAAAGCCCAGCCATCTTACGTCCTCTTCTATGGAGCCTACGAACTCGTCGTCCTCCTTGACGGGGTTGGTGTCGTCGTAGCGCAGGTTGCACCTTCCGCCGTACTTGGCTGCGGTGCCGAAATTGAGGCATATGGATTTAGCGTGTCCCACGTGCAGGTAACCGTTGGGCTCCGGCGGGAAGCGGGTTATTATGTTATGCGAATACTTACCTTCTGCGATATCCTTTTCTATGATGTCGTGAATAAAATTTCCTTCCACGAATAGCTCCTTTTTGTGATGACTATAATACGCCACCTTAATTTTCTTGATACTGTATTATACAACACTTCATATATATGTGCAAACAAAAAAATATTTCGGATTTTCCATAAATACCCTTGATTTTTTCGGCCGGGTTTGCTATTTAATATATATTATTAAGGCGATATGCGCCGGGGAGGCTGAAATGACTGTTGACGCGATAGATGTAAAGATACTTGAGGTGCTCCAGGAGAACGCCAGGGTCTCCATCTCAGAGCTCTCCAGAAAGATCAACCTTTCCCTTTCCGCGGCCAGCGACCGCCTGAAAAAGCTGGAGGCAGCCGGCGTAATAAGGCAGTACACCGCGGTCCTGGACCCTGCCGCCATGGACAGGGAGCTTAACGCCTACATGATGATAAACGTGGATAATTCCGGAAGCATAGCGGACCTCATAAAGCTGATCGAAAGCTCCGGCGAGATCCTTGAGGCATACTTTGTGGCCGGAGACTGCGACTACATCCTTAAGATCGCCACCCGCGACACCAAGACCCTTGCCGAGCTGGTAAACAAGGTGAAGGCCGTAAAGAGCGTCAAGCGCACAGAGACAACCATCCTGCTCAACAAATACAAGCAGCTCTACAGCATCCCCCCGCACGCCAGCAGGGAGTAGCGCCGGCCCCGCATTCCGCGGAAAGCAGATACGATACTGACATAATCCGAAAACAGCACAGTAATCAGCAGTTTTTATTGCAATCTCTTGCAGAAACTGCTATTTTTTTCGCGCCGGGAGCCGAAAAATGCCGGATGAGATAGCAAACGGGACTTTTGTCAGTCTTTTTTGAAATAAAGCTGACAAATCGGGCAAATATGACTAATTCCGGCAATTCAGTCCGAAAAAAGTGGGGAAAAGCATGGATCTGGAGATAAGACTCGATCAAATACTGACAGAACTGGCGCTGAAAAAGAAAACTGTCATCAGCGAGCTTAAAGACAGCCCCGACGGCAGGATCATGAGGACACGCAGCCATCAAAGACCTTTGATTTTGCAGGTCATCGGACACGGGGACGACCGAAAACGGGTGTGCATAACAAAAGACCGAGTATTGCAGCAGAAGCTGGCGCGGAAAAGCATCCTCGGCAGGGAGCTTGAGGTCCTGGAGCTTCAGTCGAATGCGCTGAAGGGTGCAATAGAACAGATATCCCGGAACGGAAGGTTCGACAGGATGCGCTTTGCGATAGAAAACTTCGGGTGGCTGTCGGATGAGGAGCTGCAGGAGTGCAGCTTTCCCGTGGCGCAGAGCGGCTGGGCGTCGGAGCCCTACGACAAGCTGGACTACAGGACCGAGGATCTTAGGAACATGACGAGCTTCGGGCTTAGGGTGCGCTCCAAATCCGAGCTTCTGATAGCGGAAGCTCTGCACAGACACGGCCTTCAGTTCAGATACGAACAGGTCTACACTGTCGACAATTACACGGTATCCGCGGATTTTACGATAATGCGCGCGGACGGCAAGCTGTTCATCTGGGAGCACGAGGGGCTCATGAACCGGCAGCAGTATGCCCGGCGGCAGCGACAGAAGGCCGAGATCCGTAACAAGCTGCTGATATAACAAAACCGCCGGATCATCTCCGGCGGCCTTTTCATTATGATATATTACTTCTTGGACTTCTTGCCCTTGGCGTTCTGGGCGCGCTGCTTTTCAGCGGCTCTCTCGGCCTCTTCCCTGGCCTTTGCCCTGTTCCTTACGGAACGCGGGATGGTACCGCCCGCAGCCTTTACGGATCTGGGGCCCTTTACCTTGTAGACGCTGGCATCATGGGCTGCGGCAAGCTCGGCCTCTATCCTTGCCTGAGCGGCCTCAAGCTCTGCCTGCCTTGCGGCCTCGGCCTTGGCCTTCTCCGCGTTGGCCTTGTCCACGGCCTTCTGGGCCTTGGCGCGCTCCTTCTCGCAGTACGCCTGAGCCTCCTCAAGGCTTATACCCTTCTGCTTGGCTATCTTGTAGGGGTTGAGCTTCTTGGCCTCGGCCAGAGCGAAGTTGACGTCCGTAGCCGCCATCTGCTTCTTGGTCTCCCTCTGTCCGAAGAAGAACATGGCTCCGAACATGACGATCATCAGCACCATGCTTATCGTACCGTCGGTCTTTACGTTCCTCGTGGTAAATGTGACGGTCTTGGAATCGGAGGTCATGTTTCCGGCCGGCGACACTATGCCGGGCTGTATGGTCACCGTGTAGCTGGTGACAGGCTGAAGCTCGGAGGTTATTACCAGCCAGAGCTCGTTCTGGTACCTGTCGTGGTGAGCGATCACGAAATCCAGCACGTTGCCTTCCGGATCGGTTATCTTGATCTTTTCCTTGTTGGCGGCATCGAGCTCGTCTCCGCCGTTCATGTTCTCGGAAAACCTGACCTTAATGGCCATGTTGCTGGGCTGTCTGCCTGTAGCGCCGTCCTTGGGCGAGATGTTGGTGATGCTCAGCCCGGAAGCGAATACGCTTCCCGCGCAGGCGAGAACTATCACGAGTACTGCAAGCAGAGCTGCTAACTTTTTCATTTGACGTTATCCTCCGATCGAGTGTTTTTGCTTCTGAGCTTTCTGAAGAAGTCCTTCATGACGGCGCTGCATTCCTCCTGCAGTATCCCCACGTGCAGCTCCACCCTGTGGTTGAGCCTGCTGTCCGTGGTTATCTGCGAGAGCGATACGCACGCTCCGCTCTTGGGATCCGGCGTGCCTATGTACAGAGCGTCCAGCCTTGCAAGGACTATCGCCCCGGCGCACATGCTGCAGGGCTCAAGAGTCACGTACATGCTGCAGCCCGAGAGCCTCCAGCCGCCCAGCGCCGCCGCGGCCTGCCTTATTGCCTTTATCTCGGCGTGGCAGGTGGGATCCTTGTCGGTCTCGGTGCTGTTGAAGCCCCGTCCTATGATCTCACCGTCTTTTACGATGACCGCTCCTACCGGTACCTCCCCGGCCTCGGCAGCCAGGCGCGCCAGTCTCAGCGCTTCTTCCATGAAAAGCTCCGGCATAGACTCCTCCAAAATGCAACGTATATATTAACACAAAAATACTTGACTTCGCAAGTCTTTTAGTAGATAATATTAAAGCTATCCGCCCTCATAGTTAAACGGATATAACGGAGGTTTCCTAAACCTTTGTTCGTGGTTCGATTCCGCGTGGGGGTACCACTATTTTCCATTTTTGGCCTCCTGGAGAAAAACTCCGGGAGGCCTTGATTTTACTGAGGTTTGAAGCCGGGAGGCCTTGATATCACTGGGGTTCCGGCTTTTTGATTTACCCTGTTCAGACCTACACAGGGGTGTTTCAGACTCAAAATTTAAACGCTTTTTCATGGGCTAATTTCGCAAAAATATGGGATGGATATGGGATTTTTGACGTGCGTTTTTGCATATTCAGCTCTGGTTTCTACAGATTATCTTCTTCATTTTCTTTGCAGCCCAGCTATCCATCACATTTTTTAATCTCTTTCATGCAGCTT
>JAFRZB010000009.1 GCA_017442785.1 Bacillota bacterium | reverse complement strand
ACGTTATTACAACGAGAAACGCGGCAAGGCATCTCTTGGGTACATGAGCCCAATTGAATACCGAAAAAAGATGCTTGCTGCATAGAAAAACTCCGGCGATTTCTCGCCGGAGCAAAAGTCTAACTTTTGGGGGTCACCTCAGGACCGTTCCCGAACGCCTTCTTTAAGTTTTTTATGATGCGAGCTCTTCCGCGAGCTTCTCCAACTGGGCCCGGACTGCCTCATCCGGTCTTCCCAGCATCTTAACACTGTTTTGCGCAAAGGTGATGTCCCTGCAGGATCCCAGAAGCTCCGCCATGCGCTTTGCGCTTGCAGGCGCCCACATGCCGGACTCGATGAATGCCACCGTGCGCTTCTGATAATTGTGGTCCGCAAGAGACTGTATGAAGCTCTTTACCGCCGGGAAAACATCGCCGTTTATCGTAGGCGAGGCGAGCACCAGCTTTGAGGATCTGAACGCCCCCTCCACAGCCTCCGACACGTCGTCCCTTGCAAGGTCGAACACCTCTGTCTTGTCCAGGCCCCTGCCCTCAAGCAGCTCCGCGAGCTCCTCCGCCAGTTCTTTGGTAGCGCCGTAAACGGAAGCGTAGGCTATCACCACGCCGTTCCTCTCGGGCTCGTAGGAGGACCACTTCCCGTAGAGCGAAACGCAGCCTGCTATGTTCTCCTGCCTTATGACAGGCCCGTGCAGCGGGCAGACTGCTGTAAGTTCAAGGCCGGAAAGCTTCCTGAGCAGAGCCTGCACCTGCGGGCCGAACTTGCCGACTATCCCGAAGTAGTATCTTGCGGCCTCGCAGGCCCAGTCGTCGTCCCAGTCGAAGCTGCCGAACTTTCCGAAAGCGTCGGCGGAGAAGAGTATCTTCTCGCTCTCCTCGCAGCTTACGAGGACCTCGGGCCAGTGGACCATGGGCGCGGCATAAAAGCGCAGAGTGTGAGTGCCCAGGCACAGAGTGTCGCCGTCCTTGACTATAACGGCCCGGCCGCTGATGTCCTTCTTGAAGAGGTTCTGCGCCATCCTGACGCCCTGCGCGCTGGTGACGACCTTCGTTTCCGGGAACCTGTCCATGAATAGTCCCAGGCCCGCGCTGTGGTCCGGCTCCATGTGGTGGACGACTATGTAATCCGGGGCCTTTCCGCCGAGCTCCGCTTCCACGCCGGCCAGCCACTTTTCCGCAAAGCGCCCGTCCACTGCATCCATTACGGCAGTGCGCGCGTCGCGTATGATGTAAGAATTATACGTAATACCATCAGGGACCGGGTATTGGCCCTCGAAAAGGTCTATATCCCGGTCCTCGACTCCTGCGTATAATATGTCTTTCGAAATGCTTAAAGCCATATTATCCTTCTTCAATTTGATACTAAAAGCCTACTTTACGGCTTCCTTGATCTCCTCTACCTTTTCCTCAACTGCTTCCTTAACTTCGGCAGCCTCTTCCTTTACCTCTTCCTTGGCAGCCTCTACCTTATCGCCTACCTTGTCGGCAAGAGCAGCGATGGCAGCCTTAGCAGCGGCGATGACGCCCTTGAACTCGTCGATCTTTCCGATCTGCTCGGGGAATTTTTCCTTAGCCAGTTCCGGGAACTGCTCAAAGAGAGCCTTACCCATGCTGGTGTATACGTCCTTGATGTTCTTCTCGGCTTCGGCGATCTTAGCCTTCTGCTTTGTGGTCTCAGCGAGATCCTTTGCCTTGTCGGCTGCGATCTCAGCGGCTTCCTTTGCCTTATCTGCGGCATTGCCGAGTGTTTCCTTTACCTTATCAAAAAGTCCCATAGTATCTCCTCCTTATCAATGGTACTCTGTGTGATTTTTTATTAACGACATTATACTGTAAAACGCACACGTTTTTCAATACCATATCGTCACTTCACAAAAACTACTTATCGCCGGAAAGCAGCGCCTTCTCCACGTTCTCAAAGCCTATGCGCTCTATGGTCTTTGCAAAACGCTCGCCCTTAAGGCCGTTCTCCCTGTAGTAGGCTATGATCTTCTCCAGCATTGCTATAACTTCGTCCTCGGTCTTAAAGACTGTGTTTAGCAGCGTTCCGCGGCCCACCTGCCTGCCCCAGTGCCCGCCGATGTACATGACGTAGCAGTTGACGCCCTTTCCGTCCTCAACTATGCGGTGGCCTCTTATGCCCACGTCGTTAAGATCCGGCTTTATGCAGTTGTTGGGGCAGCCGCCTACGCCTATCTTGAACTTGTGAGGCAGAGCAACGTCGTGCATGCCCACGTAGAACTTCTCATGGAGCTTTTTGGCAAGGCCGTAGGTGTCTATGAGCCCGAAGGTGCAGGTGGTGCCCTTGCAGCATACGACCGGCCTTACCTTGGGGCCTGTTCCGCCGCTGTCCAGGCCGTACTTCTTAAGAAGCTCCCTCAGCGGCTCGATGTTCTCGAACTTTACGCCCTGGATCTCGTAGGAGAGCCTGGTGGTAAGAGCCACCTCTCCGCTTCCGTACTTCTCCGCGGCGTCGGCTATCGCCCTCTGGACCTCTGCCGTGATCTTGCCGTTTCCCAGAGGGACTCTTACATTGAATATGTCCTCGTACCTCTTGTCCTTTATGCATCCGAGGCCCTTTACCCTCTTGATGTCGTCCTGTGTTATCTGTGCCATTTCACATTCCTCCTTTTCTTGCCGTCTTAAGGAATTTGAGCGCGGCATCTGCGGCGCTCTGACCCTTTGATATCGATACCGAGATCCTCGGTTCTACGCCTCCGTAAATGGTTATGGAGTTCCCAAGCTCGTCCATCAGAGCCGCGAACACCTCCGGGCTCAGCGCGTTCTTCTGTTCGAAGGACGCCAGGATCTTTCCCTGCTGCTTTACGAGCTTGGCTATGCCCAGGCTGCTTGCGAGGTTCCTTACGTACGCTACGTCCAGCAGGTTCTGAGCCTCCTGAGGAAGATCTCCGAAGCGGTCCAGGAGCTCCCCTTCCGTCTCCAGCCTGTCCTCGTCTGAGGATATGGTGGATATTCTCTTGTACATGGCGAGCCTTGTCCTCTCGTCCGCTATGTATCTCTCCGGTATGAAGGCCGAAACTCCGAGCTCCACCTGGGTGTCCGCTCTTACGGGCGCCTCCGTGACCTCTCCGGAAAGCTCGGCCGCGGCCTCCTCCACCAGCTTGCAGTAGAGCTCGTAGCCGATGGAGAGCATGTGCCCGGACTGCTCTACGCCCAGTATGTTTCCCGCGCCCCTAAGCTCAAGGTCTCTCATGGCCACACGGAAGCCGGAGCCGAACTCCGTGAACTCCCTTATGGCCCTAAGCCTCTTCTCAGCCACCTCCGTAAGCACCTTGTCCTTCTTGTAGAACAGGTAGGCGTAGGCCATGCGGCTGCTGCGTCCTACCCTTCCCCGGAGCTGATACAGCTGCGCCAGGCCGAACCTGTCCGCGTCCAGCACTATCAGGGTGTTGACGTTGGGGATGTCCAAGCCGGACTCTATTATGGTGGTGGCAACGAGAACGTCGAAGCCTCCGGACGTAAAGTCCATCATAACGTCCTCAAGCTGCTTTTCCCCCATCTGACCGTGCGCAGCGGTGATCTTCGCCTCCGGGACCAGCTCCCGCAGGTGCTCGGCGACGCGGTTGATGCCGCGTACCCTGTTGTATACCACGTAGACCTGTCCGCCTCTTCCGAGCTCCCTCTTTATCGCATCCGCTATGAGGATGTCGTCCTGTTCCATTACGTAGGTCTGCACCGGATAGCGGTCCTCTGGGGGCTCCTCTATCACGGACATATCCCTTATTCCTATAAGGCTCATGTGAAGGGTCCTGGGGATGGGCGTGGCCGAAAGAGTCAGCACGTCCACGTTCTCCTTGAGCTTTTTTATCGCTTCCTTGTGCTCCACGCCGAAGCGCTGCTCCTCGTCTATCACCAAAAGCCCCAGGTCCTTGAACTTTACGTCCTGCGAGAGTATCCTGTGGGTGCCCACGACAAGATCCACCTCTCCGGTAGCTATCCTTTCGGCTATCTCTTTCTGCTGCTTATCCGTCCTGAAGCGGGAGAGCATCTCCACGCAGAACGGGTATGCCGCGAACCTCTCCTTAAACGTATTGTAGTGCTGGTTTGCGAGTATGGTGGTAGGCACCAGGACGGCTGCCTGCTTGCCCTCCTCCAGGCACTTGAATATGGCGCGCGCCGCCACCTCCGTCTTGCCGTAGCCCACGTCTCCGCAGAGAAGCCTGTCCATGGGGACCGGGCGCTGCATGTCCTTCTTTATCTCCTCGGCGCAGCGGAGCTGATCCTCCGTCTCCTGGTAAGGGAAGGCGTCCTCGAACTCCCTCTGCCAGGTGGTGTCCGGACCGAATTCGTAGCCCTTGGCTATCTGCCTTTTTGCGGAGAGCTTCAGGTACTCCTCCGTCATGTCCCTGATAGCTGCCTTTGCCCTGGCCTTGGTCTGCTGCCATTCGGTGCCGGACAACTTGTTTATCTTGGGCTCTATGCCTTCCGAGCCCACGTATTTCTGCAGGTTGTCCAGCTGGTCCACGGGCACGTAGAGAACGTCCGCCCCCGCATACTGTATCTTGAGGTAGTCCATGGTGCTGCCGTCCACGGTGAGCTTCTCCACCCCCGTGAACCTTCCTACGCCGTGCGCCTCATGGACTACGTAGTCTCCCTTCTTGATGTCCGTAAAGACCTTTATCTCCGCGCCTTTTGCGCGGTGCTTCCTGGCCTTCTTGGAGCTTACGAATATATCCGCCTCTGACAGGAAGAGCTGCCTTTCGAGCGGGAACTCGGTGCCTGCTGCAAGGCTTCCGTCCCTCAGCTCCACCCTGCCGTCAAGGCCTGCCCTTTCGAGGAAATCTCTTAAGTTTACGAGCCTGTCCGGGGTGGAACACGCTATGACGACATTGTATCCTTCCTTTACGAAACGCTTAAGGTCCGTCTCCAGAACGTCCATGTGCCCCGCGTAGACGGGGGCCCGCCTTGCCTCTATGTGCCTTACGGCGTCCAGTTCCTTTGCAAAGCGTATCTGCTGGGAGAACGGAGTGCACCAGAAGGTCCCCAGAGCGCTCTTTATGCCGTTGATCTTTGTAAGATCCTCCGGCTTAGGATGGCTCTCTAGATCCGACGCCACCGCCTCCTGCCGCTCTATAAGCTGCTTTTGTATCTCGGCCTGCTCCTTTTCGTAGAAGTCAAGGACCTCGGCTATTCTTGAGGGGTCGTCCGCCATTACGAAGGACGGATCCGTAAGATAGTCGAATATGAGGCCGGGCTGCTCGTAGAAATACCCCGCGAAGCCCTCCAGATACTGCGTATTTACGCCTTCCTCCACGCATTCGATAAGATAGTCCCTGCGGGCGGGAAGTCCTCTGTAAGCGGCTGATATGGCCTTAAGACCCCTCCTGTTCTCCTCTTCCCCGCGGACTATGAGCTCCGCCGGGAACACCGTGAACTCCTCCAGATTCTCCACCGATCGCTGGGTAAGGGCATCGTAGGAACGTATGGAATCCACCTCGTCATCGAAGAACTCCACACGCACCGGATGGTCGCTGCCGGGCGCGAATATGTCTACTATGTCTCCTCTTACCGCAAACTGACCGAAGCCCTCGGCAGCGTGGGATCTCTCGTAGCCCATGCGCACAAGCCTTGCGGCAAGATCCTCCCGAAAGAGCCTCTCCCCGGCCTTTACCGTTATTACGTCCCGCAGGAAAACATCCCTGGGAGCGAGCTTTCTTAAGGCTGCAAGGACAGGAGCCACAACTACGGCCTTCTCCCCTCCCGCAAGCGCCGTAAGGGCTGAGAGCATGTCCGTAAGATCCGTCCTGCTCTTTGCCTCAAAGCGGAAGGCCACGGGATCCGTCTCAGGCAATACGAACACCTTCTGATCTGTGAAAAACGCAAGGTCAGAGGCTATCCTGCGGGCTCTCGTAAGGCTCGGGCATATTATGAGAGCCTGCCCGGGCCTGGTCTTGAGGAGCCTTGCGGCCACCGGGGCAAGCTGGTTGTCTGTAATGCCAGTATAATTAGTTACCATGCGCAGATATTATATCACATTTTGCGCAGAGAAAAACGGCGGGATGTTCTCCCGCCGCTCTATTTTGTCATTAGTTCTACTCTATCTGGTCCTCGTCGCTTAAGACATTGTAGCCTGCGTCCTTGAGCGCCTGCTCCGCCTGGGCGTTGTCGGCCACCCTCAGGACAACGTACGCGCCCTGTCCGGAAGAGGACAGGAAGGCGTAGAGGTACTCTACGTTTATACCTGCGTTGCTCAGCACGGTGAGCGCGGCGTTAAGCGAGCCCGTCCTGTGAGGCATCTCCACCGCCACGACGTCCGTTATTTTTACCATCACGCTGTTTTCGGCAAGCACCAGACAGGCCTTCTGGGTGTCATCCACTATCAGCCTGAGTATTCCGAAGTCCCTGGTGTCGGCTATGGAGAGCGCTCTCATGTTGACACCGCTGTCAGCGAGCATCTTAGTTATCTCGACCAGTCTTCCCTGCTTGTTCTCTACAAAGATCGACAATTGCTTAATAGCCATGGATCATCCCTCCTTAATCATGAAGCTTTCTTCTGTCTACCACGCGGACGGCCTTGCCCTCGCTCCTTGCTATGGACTTGGGAGCCACAAGGTGTATGGCCGGGTGTATGCCCAGCATGGTGTGTATCGCGGCGGCAAGCTTCCTCTCCTTCTCCGTGATATCCCCGACGGTATCGGAGAACTGCTCCGGGGACAGCTCCACATAGACGTCCAGCGTATCCGTGTTGTTCACGCGGTCCACTTCTATGCGGTAGTTCGGAGCGTAGCCCTCGTTTAAGAGCACCGTCTCTATCTGGGACGGGAAGACGTTCACTCCGCGGATTATCATCATGTCGTCGCTGCGGCCCTTGGGCTTTGCCATCCTTACGAAGGTCCTTCCGCAGGAGCACTTCTCCCTGGAGAGCACGCAGAGATCTCTGGTGCGGTACCTGAGGAGCGGGAACGCTTCCTTGTCAAGAGAGGTGAAAACCAGCTCGCCCTCGCAGCCTTCAGGAAGCACCTCGCCGGTCTCGGGATCGATTATCTCGGCGTAGAAGTGGTCCTCATTAATATGCATACCGCCCTGCTCCTCGCACTCGAACGCTACTCCCGGGCCGGAGGTCTCGGTAAGGCCGTATATGTCGTAGGCTTTTATGCCGAGGCTCTTTTCTATGTCTCTTCTCATCTCCTCGGTCCAGGGCTCGGCGCCGAAAATGCCTGCCTTAAGGCTGTTATCCTCCGGCTTGTAGCCCTTTTCCTTGAGGGACTCTCCTATGTAAGCCGCGTAGGACGGTGTGCAGCAGATGATGGTGGACTTAAGGTCCATCATGAACTGTATCTGCCTGTCGGTATTCCCGCTGGACATGGGCAGCGTAAGGGATCCTACCTTGTGGGATCCGCCGTTAAGGCCGGGCCCTCCGGTGAAGAGACCGTAGCCGTAGCAGACCTGCACCACGTCTTCCTTTGTGCCGCCCGCGGCAACTATCGCCCTTGCGCAGCACTCCTCCCAGAGGTCTATGTCGTGCTGAGTATAGTACGCGATGACCCTTTTTCCCGTGGTCCCGGAGGTGGACTGTATGCGCACGCATTCCGAGAGAGGAACCGCGAGCATTCCGTAGGGATAGGTCTCCCTCAGATCCGCCTTGGATATGAACGGCAGCTTCCTGATGTCGTCCAGGCACTTTATGTCCTCGGGCTTTACGCCCTTCTTATCCATGAGATCTCTGTAATAAGGGACGTGTTCGTAAACGTGTTTTACCTGTTTCCTGAGCTTTTCCTCCTGCAGAGCGCGTATCTGCTCCGCGGGCATCGTCTCCAGTTCTTTCTGATAATAGTTATGTGACATTGTTCTTTCCTTTCGACTGACTAAAGTACTATGCGTTGTAACCCAGTTCGAAAGCCTTTCTGTTCATGTCTATGAACTTCGGGGCGACTGTATTCGCGATGGCGGTCTCCCAGCTTTCGACTGGGATCGTAAAGCGCTTCGCGAACCTCGCCAGAAGAACTATGTTCACCGCCTTTGCGCTCCCTGCCTGCTCGGCTATGGACAGCGCGTCCACGGCGTCGATGTTAACGCCCTTATTCTTCAGCTCCTCCAGTATGCCGGAGGGGTATTCCGCAGCGCCTGTGATGACAGGCATCGGATCTATCTCCTGAGTGTTTACTATTATCGTTCCGCCCTTCTTAAGGCAGGATGCCCATCTGGCGGCCTCCAGCTTTTCGAAGGAGAGTATGAAATCGGCCTCCCCCTCCTCTATCAGCGGAGAACAGACCTTGTCGCCGAAGCGGACGTAGGTGACGACGCTGCCGCCGCGCTGGCTCATGCCGTGGACCTCGGATACCTTTACGTCGTATCCCTCATCCACCAGCAGAGCCCCGAGCAGCTTTGACGCCAGAAGGCTACCCTGGCCGCCGACACCGACTATCATGATGCTGGTAGTATTCACTTCGTCTCCTCCTTTCCTATGGCTTCAAAGGGGCAGAGCTGTCCGCAGACCTCGCAGCCTACGCAGAGCGTCTTATCTATGTGGGCCTTGCCGTCCTTCATGGAGATGGACGGGCAGCCGAGCTTCATGCACTTTTTGCAGGCGCGGCACTTGTCCGTATCCACGACGAGCGGCGGCCTGGTCTTTACGTACTTGAGGAGCACGCAGGGCCTGCGGGATATTATCACCGAGGGCTCTTCCGCGGCGAGTTCTTCCTTCAGGATGTCCTCGCATTGCTTAAGGTCGTAGGGATCTGCTACTCGCACCCTTCTTATCCCTATTGAGCGGCACAGCGCCTCCAGGTCCACCTTGCCGGCGGGGTCTCCCTTGATATTGTAGCCGGTAGTGGGGTTCTGCTGATGGCCTGTCATTCCGGTGATAGAGTTGTCCAGGATGATGACCGTCGAGTTAGAACCGTTGTAAGCTATGTTTATAAGTCCGGTAACGCCGGAGTGCATGAACGTGGAATCGCCTATTATGGCTACGGTCTTCCCCGCCGCATCCTTTTCGGAGGCGGTAACGAAGCCGTGTATTCCGGACACCGAGGCTCCCATGCAGAGGGTGTAGTCCACGGAATCCAGAGGAGCCTGAGCTCCGAGAGTATAGCAGCCTATGTCCCCGAGCACCGTTATCTTGTTCTTTGCAAGAACGTAGAACATCCCTCTGTGCGGGCAGCCGGAGCACATTACCGGAGGCCTTGCGGGAGCCGCGCTGTCAGCGGATACGGAAGGCTTTGCGGGAAGGCCGAAGGCCTGAGCTATGGTCTTCTGGGAGAACTCTCCTATGGGAGAGAACTTCTCCTTGCCTATGGGAGAGAGCCCGAGCTTTCTGCAGTGGTCCTCGATAACGGGGTCCAGCTCCTCTATGACATAGAGGGTCTTTACATGGGCCGCAAACTCCTTGATCAGCCTTGAGGGAAGCGGGTTGGGCATGCCTATCTTAAGCACGCTGACGCTGTCCCCGAAGACTTCCTTTACGTACTGATAAGACGTTCCGGAGGTTATGATGCCTGTTTCCAGGCCGCCCCACTCTATGCGGTTGAAGGGGCAGTCCTCCGCCAGCTCAGCAAGCTTTGCCGTGCGGGCCTCCACCAGCGGATGCTTCTTCTTTGCGTAGCCCGGCATCATCACGTATTTGGGAGAGTTCTTGACGTAGGTCTTCCTCTCCGGGACCACCCTTTCGGAGGTCTCCACTATGGACTGGCTGTGAGATACCCTGGTGCACATCCTCAGGAGCACCGGCGTATCATATTTCTCTGAGAGCTCAAAGGCCGCCTTTGAGAATTCCAGCGCCTCCTGCGAATCCGAGGGCTCCAGCATTGGGAGCTTTGCAGCTATGGCATAGTGCCTGGAATCCTGCTCGTTCTGGGAGGAGTGCATGGCGGGGTCGTCCGCAACGCATACCACAAGCCCTGCGCTTATACCTGTATATGACATGGTGAAGAGAGGATCCGCGCTCACGTTCAGGCCTACGTGCTTCATTGCGCAGGCGGAGCGCACACCCGCAAGGGATGCGCCGAACGCGGCCTCCATGGCCACCTTCTCGTTCGGGGCCCATTCGCTGTGGAGATCGTCCCTCTTTGCGAGGAACTCCGTTATCTCCGTAGACGGTGTGCCCGGGTAGCTGGATATGAAGCCTATGCCGCCTTCGTAAAGGCCTTCCGCCACGGCTTCGTTTCCTATCATCAGTTTCTTCATTCTTTACCTCCGGTACTGTTAAGAGCGGTTCTGTGCCGCTACCAGCATCTCTCCGCCGTAGATCTGCCTCAGCTTTGGCTTTTCTATCTTGCCGGTGGGGTTGCGCGGAACGTCCGCGAATATTATCTTCCTGGGCCTCTTGTAGCGCGGGAGCTCGCGGCAGAACTCGTTGATCTCCTCCTCCGTGCACTCCGCTCCGGGCGCCAGCTGTATTATTGCCGCCGCTATCTCTCCCAGACGCGCGTCTGGAAGGCCTATCACGGCAACGTCCTTTATCTTCTTGTTAGCGGACAGGTAATCCTCTATCTGCACCGGGTAGAGGTTCTCGCCTCCGCTGATTATAACGTCCTTCTTGCGGTCCACCAGGAAGATGAATCCATCCTCATCCTCCATGGCCATGTCGCCTGTGCGCAGCCACTCTCCGCGAAGAGTCTCTGCCGTGGCCTTGGGGTCGTTGTAGTAGCACTTCATCACTCCGGGGCCCTTTACGCAGAGCTCGCCTACCTCGCCCTGCTTTACGTCGTTTCCGTCCTCGTAGCAGATGCGTGTCTCCCAGCCGAAGCCGGCCTTGCCTATGGCTCCTACCTTGTGGACGTTCTCTACGCCCAGATGTACGGCGCCCGGCCCTATGGATTCGGACAGACCGTAGTTGGTGTCGTACTGGTGATTCGGGAAGTACTCCAGCCAGCGCTTTATCAGGCTCTGCGGAACAGGCTGGGCACCTATGTGCATGAGCCTCCACTGATCCAGGTTGTAGTCTGAAAGCTTGAGCTCTCCCCTGTCCAGCGCGCCCAGGATGTCCTGAGCCCACGGCACCAGCAGCCATACTATTGTGGCGCGTTCATCCGAAGCAGCCCTGAGTATGGTCTCCGCTCCGGTGCCCTTAAGGATTACGCCCTTGGAACCGGAGATGAGGCTTCCGAACCAGTGCATCTTGGCTCCGGTGTGGTAGAGCGGGGGGATGCAGAGGAATATGTCATCGTGTGTCTGTCCGTGGTGCGCCTGCTCGCAGCGCGCGGAATGTATCAGAGACCTGTGCGCGTGCAGTATGGCCTTGGGAAAGCCTGTTGTTCCTGAAGAGAAGTATATCGCAGCATCGTCGTCCTCGGAAAGAGGAACTGTCTGGAAGCTGCTGGAGCACTCGGCAGTCATCTCAGCGTAATCATCCGCGAACGACGGGCAGCCGGTGCCCACGTATATGAGCATCCTGTCGGCCAGATCGTCGGCTATCTCCTCCACGCGGCCTATGAACTCCGGCCCGAACACCAGTATGTCTGTCTCGGAAAGCTCCACGCAGTACTTTATCTCCTCGGAGGTGTAGCGGAAGTTCAGCGGGACCACTATGGCGCCGGTCTTGAGTACGCCGAAGTATATCGGGAGCCACTCTATGCAGTTCATGAGAAGAATCGCTACCTTGTGTCCTCTGCCCACTCCGCGGGCCTTCAGCGCGTTCGCGAAACGGTTCGCCTTTTCGTTGAAGACGTTCCAGCTTATCTCGCGGCGGTAGTAGCTGCGGTGCCTTGAAGGCTCTACGAGCTCAAAATCCCTCCATGTGGTGCGGCGCGTCTCCTTTGCCTCGGGGTTGATCTCCACAAGGGCGATCTCATCTCCGAACTGCGCTGCGTTTCTTTCCAGCAGATCTACGATCGTCATTTGATTATTGTTCTCCTTTGCTTATAAAAAGCACCCGCCGCTGTTGTACGGTGGGTGCTTGTCTTGACCTTTTTCTCAGCAGAAGTGTTTAGGAGGGCGAAGAACAGGCATCCACCTTGCGGTAAAAGTATCCGTAAAATCCAAAGCCCTTTACGATGCTGCGCATCTGTTCTTCTCCTTTCCTCTGAGTATTTTCGGTTAGTTTACCACTTTTGTTTCCCGGAATCAAGAGGAAAGCGATATTTTTTGTACAAATCCACAAAAATTAAAAGCTCCGGATTGAACTGACCCCAAAAGGTTAGACAAAACAGGGCATCGCAATTAAGCGACTCGGGAGGACTGAACTCTGTATTGCACAGGGCTCAGTCCTTTTAGTTTGCCCTTGATGCGTTTGTAGTTGTAATAATCGATGTATT
>JAFRZB010000047.1 GCA_017442785.1 Bacillota bacterium | reverse complement strand
TGTCCTGTTGTGTCCGCCTTTCGGTCTTCCCATGTCATTATCCTCCTAAATCCATTCTAGCAAAGAAAAAGCAGACACTCTTTCGAATGTCTGCTTTAAGGCCGCTTTTTCGAAGTGTCTACTTTTGTTTTACCACTTCACACGCGTGCGCCTTTTTTATTTGCTTTTTACGTTCCCTCTACGCCGGTACGAACCTTAAAAGGAAGCTCAGTATGGTGCTGTCGGATATCACCTCGTCCAGAGAAGTGGTTATTCCGAACCTGTGGGCGAAATACAGAAGGATATAGACTATCACGACGTATTCCGCGAAGCTCAGAATGGCTCCGCCCACCGAGTTCACCTGCTTTACGCCCTGCGTTTTCTTTGCCGCCCTGTTAAGCGCCCCGGCAATAAGCTTCAGCAGTATCGAAAGGATAATGAACAGGACGATTATGAGGACGGCCCGCACTATTGGCCGCAGGAATGCCTTTGCCGCAGCCTTGTTGGCCTCCTCCACCGCGTCCGCCGCGGAAGCCTTATCAACTTCCTTTCCGGCAGCCTTCTGCTTCTCCAGATAGTTCCTCATTACGTCCTGAGCGCTCTTAAGCGCGTTCTCAACAGGCTTTCTGAGGTCCTCCTCGGTAAATCCGAACTGGTTTGCTATCTTAAGCACCTCTCCGGGAAGACCGGAGACGAAGAAGTCCTCCGGCACTGTCATCTCCATGAAGCCGTCTATGGTGTTCTCGGTGGCGTCGGAAAGGATGGCACCAATGTTAATGTGCAGCGAAGGCTCGGTGACGAGCTTCATCAGCTTTTCCTCGTACCTTGGATACACCATGTCTGTGACAGGGCCGGCAAGGATGCCCGAGAGCACTACCGATGCCACTATGGCTACCACCGTCATGACTACGGCAAGCACGGTCTTGAAAAGTCCCCTGATGGCGCCCGCAACGATGGCTGCCACTGCCAGCACTATAAGAACTATATCTATTATCAATCCTGTGGACATCTTAATTACCTCCTTTTTGTGTAATTAGGTAAATAGTATAACATAAATCGCCTCTTTATGGTAATATTATAATATGAGTATCATAAACGAACTGTCAGAGATAATAGACGTTGCAAGGGAAGACTGCATCGAGATACCCCGGGGCACTAACGCCTTCGCGGAGAACAGCATCGTCTGCCGCGACAACCTGGAGTACATAGCGTCCTGCGCAGGCGGACCTGTAAAGCTGGATTTCATATACATTGATCCGCCCTTCTTTACAGGCTCCACCTACAACGCAAAGCTTAAGGATACGGACGGAGCTTCCCAGGCTTTTGCGTACAGCGATAAGTGGAGCAGCATGTCGGACTTCCTGCGGAGCCTTTCCGAGAGGCTGATACTCATGCGCGAGGTCTTAAAGGACAGCGGCAGCATAGCCGTACACCTTGACACGCGCGCGGTCCACTACGTAAAGATACTTATGGACGAGATCTTCGGATCAAAGAACTTCGTAAACGAGCTCATCTGGAGCTACAAGTCCGGCGGAGCCAGCATCCACAGCTTTGCCAAGAAGCACGACACCATTCTTCTGTACTCCAAGACTACGAAATACTACTTTTCCCCTCAGAAGGAGAGATCCTACAACAGGCAGGGAAAGCCCTACCGTTTCAAAGGCGTTGAGGAGTTCGAGGACGAGGAAGGCCGCTGGTATACCATGGTGAACCGCAGGGACATCCTGAGCGTGGACATGGTGGGCCGCACGTCCGCCGAAAGGACAGGCTACGCCACACAGAAACCGGAAAAGCTGCTGGAGATACTGATACAGTCCTGCTGCCCTGAGGGCGGCATCTGTGCGGACTTCTTCTGCGGAAGCGGGACTCTCGGCGCCGCCGCAAAAAAACTCGGAAGGCGCTACGTCCTCTGCGATCAGTCCGAGCTGGCAGTTGAGATCAGCAGGAACAGGCTGGCAGATAAGGACACGGAGGAGCAGATATCCTTCCTCTGACATGACGCATATGAAAAGCTGCAGAGCGCAACGCCCTGCAGCTTTTATATTGCCTTATTCTTCCTCAGTTGCCGGCGGGCTTATTGCCTCCGCCGTTCTGATCTGCCGGTTTATTCTGATCCGCAGGCTTGTTCTGATCCGCAGGCTTGTTGGGATCCTCCGGGTTCTCGGGGTTCTCCGGATCCGGTTCCGGTTCGGGCTCCGGTTCAGGCTCCGGTTCGGGTTCGGGTTCTATTATCTCTATGTCCTTGGTATCGTACTTGGACTTTGTGGATGCGAACGGCGATACCGGGTAAACGTTTCTGTCCGGATTGTGGAGCGGGCAGTAGTACTCGGTGATATCCGAGGACGCATCCTTTACCATGGTGCGGTATCTCTCGCTGGTCTCGGCGCCTCTTCCGGTAAATCCGCCGAAGCTCACCATCATGCCCTCCCAGGACAGTCCGCCGGGACGCTGGACGCCGGACTTGTATCCGATTATCTTGCAGTCCGGAGTTGCCCTGTAGCCGCTCTCCGCGCAGACGAGATACTTCTCTCTCATCGAGGAGCTGCTCTCCTTGGGCTGCGTTCCGCTGATGAATATCTCGGAGCCGATGTCGTCCTTTGGAGTAAGGTCGCTCGGACGCAGGCCTGTCTTCTTATCTATGGATACCGTCACGAAGTTTCCGCGAAGCTCGAAGGAGCCCTTCTCATCCAGGGATCCCACCCTCTGCATTACGGTGCCCCACACATTGGCTGAAGCGCGGCTGGTGGTACCGAGGTTGAGGTTGACGTCGCAGCCTATCCATGTGGCGGCGGTGTACTTGGGTGTGAATCCGCAGAACCATACGTCGTAGTTATCCGTTGTAGTACCGGTCTTTCCGGCTGTCGGCTGGGACTTGATGTTTGCCCCGTAGCCCGTACCGCTCTGAACTACACCGCGCATGATGTTTATCATCAGGGATGCTACGCTCTCATCGTAGACCTTCGTGGCCTCAGGTGTCCTGTCTATTATCACGTCTCCGCGCCTGTTGGTGATCCTTGAATAGGATATGGTCTCCAGATGCGTACCGTAGTTGGAGAAGGACGTGAACGCGGAGGTCATCTCCAGCGGGGAGACGCCGTGCGTAAATCCGCCCAGGGACAGGGCCGCCGGGTTGAGGTCGTTAGAATCTCCGCTGAGCACCAGAGAAGTGATGCCCTCCTTCTGCAGCATGTCCACGACGTAGTTTATGTCCAGCTGATTGAACAGGTTGACAGCGCAGGTATTGATGGACTGCACAAGGCCTGTTCTTAAGGTGGTAAGCCCGCCGTAGGCGCCGGAGGCGTTCCTCGGCCAGAACGAACCGCCCCTCTTTATCGGGGAGTCTTCGAGAATATATCCCGCGGTGAATATCGGTCCCTCTCCTGTAATGGAGTTCTCGTATCCCAGCTGCAGAGCCGGTCCGTAGACCGCGAGCGGCTTGATGGAGGATCCTGTCTGCCTTGGAGCTGTTGCCCTGTTGAATAGCAGCGAGCCTTCGATCTCGCGGCCTCCTATCATGGCCCTCAGGTAACCGGTCTCGTTCTCCACGACGCACATGGCGGACTGCGGCTGGATGACCGGGTCGTGCTCCACCACCAGGCTCTGGTGCAGAGTCAGCGATCCGTCGTCGTTCATCTTAAGGCCGTTCGGATAGTCCGCAAGGAAGGAGGCGGAGAGTATCAGGTTGCCCTCTTCGTCCCTGGACTTGTACTTCCTTGCTATGTTCCAGTAGCTTCCGGGAACGGAGAAGAGATACCCGTCGTCATCGAAGAAGTAGTAGTCCTTGATGAATACGGAAACGTCCTCTATGTCTCCGGATGTTGTCCTGTATATGTTGAGCCTCTTGTTCTTGAAGAACTTGACGTCACCGTTGCCGAGACGCTCGAAATCCTCCGGCGGGATTATGAAGCCGCCCTCCTCGTTGAAGAGCACCTTCTTGTTGTAGAGCATCACTCTCTTTCTGTCGTCGCTGAGGATGTTCTTATCCTTATCCGTCGTGAAACGGTTGATGCTGAGCTTGGGGAAGTTCTCCCTCCTGGAGTACTCTTCGTCGAGTATGTCCTGCAGATCCGGATCTATGGTGGACTCTATGATAAGACCTCCTGTGTAGAGCAGGTCGTAAGCGTCGGCGTAGCTGAGCTTTAAGTACTTCTGAAGATCTGTAAGTACCTGGGAGATCACATAGTCAGAGATATATGTGGTCTTCATGGAGAGCTCGACGTTCATGCCGGGGTTAAGGTAAGGCCTTACGGTCTCGTTCTTGGCATTCTCATAGGTAAGATCGTCTATCTTGCCCTGGTCGTGCATCAGAGACAGCACCAGCTGCGTGCGCTCCTCTCCGGCATTGTTGTAGTATATGGTCCACATGTCGCTCTGGCTTATGACATCGTAGTTGTCCTCCTCTTTTACGAGCGAGGTATACTCTCTCCTGAGCGGCGCAAACTTGTTCGGGTTCTGAGGCAGGGCGGCCAGAGCGGCGCATTCCATCAGGGTGAGGTCCTTTACCTCCTTGTTGAAGTAGGATTTCGCCGCGGCTCCCACACCGTTGCAGTTGTACCCCAGATATACCGTGTTAAGGTAGGCCTCAAGGATCTGCTCCTTGGAAAGAGCCCTCTCTATGATGACGGTATAGTAAGCCTCTTTTATCTTACGCGGGATGCTTCGCTCTTCCCTTTCCTCCCTGTCCATGAAGATGTTTCTGGCCAGCTGCTGGGACATGGTGCTCGTTCCCCTGATCCTCGTGTCTCCGCCGGATCTGATGGTATCCCAGATGGCGCCGAAGATACGGACGAGGTTGAAGCCGTTGTGATCCCAGAAGGTCTTGTCCTCAATGGCTATGAAAGCGTTCTTGAGGGTCTCCGGCATGTCGTCGTAGTCCACGTTGGCGCGTATTCCGCCGCCGCTCTCGTAGAGGTTGGTTATGACGTTGCCCTTGGAATCGTACATCACCGAGCTCTCCGAGAGTATCTCGTAGATGTTGCTGGGGTTGATCTCCGGAGCGTCCTTTATGACGTCGTAAACGTAATAGCCCGCAACGCCCACTCCTACTATGCACAGGAATATGAGGACGAGGAAGATCCTGAGAAGCACCTTTCCGAATGTGAGCTTCTTCTTTTTCTTCTTCTCCTTCCTGGGCTTTTCCTTCTTTTCCTTAGGCTCTTTTGCCTTCTTTTCCTTTTTCATCTTCCTGCCTTCCGCAGCGCCTGCCGCTGCTGCGGCAGCAACGCCTGCAGCCTCCGCGTTTTCAGCCGCCTCCTCTGCGGGAGCGGGCTCCTCAACGGCGGGGACCTCCTGAGTATGTTCGACCGAAAGCACGGCAGCAGCCGCAGCCGCTTCCGCTGTTTCTTCAACGGCTTCGGGGACAGCTGCAGCCTCTGCTTCAGCCTCGGAAACTGCCTCCGCCGCCTCTTCGGTGGCGAGTATGGTAGCATCCGCATAGCTGTCACCGAGGCCCCTGCCGGTCTCCGCGGGCGCCTCCGTCTGTTCTATAAGCTCTGCCTCATCCGTAGGACTGGACTCCACGAGATCCGCGCGAAGCTTGTCGAATCCCGCCAGGGCCTCCATTTCCATCTCAAGGCTTTTATCGTTAAGATCTGTCATCAGTTGTTTTCCCCCTCAAAGATACTGCCTGCAAACTCCTGCGGGCTGAACTCTTGCAGATCGTCTAATCCTTCTCCAAGACCGATGAACTTTACCGGAAGGTCAAATTCATCGGATATTGTTACTACTATACCACCCTTTGCCGTTCCGTCAAGCTTTGTTAATACTATTCCGGTAAGTCCGGCAACTTCGGCGAACTCCTTAGCCTGGGACACGGCGTTCTTTCCCGTGGTGGCGTCCAGGACCAGAAGAGTCTCTCTGGCGGCGCCCGGGAACTCGCGGTCTATGACCTTGTTCATCTTGGCGAGCTCGTTCATAAGGTTCTTCTTGTTGTGCAGTCTTCCGGCGGTGTCGCATATCACAACGTCCGTTCCCCTTGCCTTTGCCGCGGCAAGGCCGTCGTAGATGACGGCGGAGGGATCGGCGCCCTCGGAATGCTTTATTATCGGCACGCCCACTCGGTCTGCCCAAATGGTGAGCTGCTCTGCGGCAGCCGCCCTGAAGGTATCAGCCGCCACCAGAAGCACGGACTTGCCCTGCTTCTTAAGTTTATATGCCAGCTTTGCTATGGTAGTGGTCTTGCCCACGCCGTTGACGCCTATCATCACGATCACCAGCGGAGTCTCCTGACAGAGCTGAAGCCTCTCCTTCTTGTCCAGCATCTCCTCTATGATGCTGCGGATCTGGTCCTTTACGCCCTCGGTGGTGTATATGAACTCCCTGCGGATGTCGTGCCTCAGCTGCTCTATTATCTTGATCGTGGTCTCCACACCGAGGTCCGATGTTATCAGAACGTCCTCGAGCTCTTCGAGCATGTCCTCATCGGGCGTAGGATGGGTGGCGAACACGTCGTTGACCTTTTGCGCCAGTCTTGCGAAAAAGCCTTTCTTTTCTCCCAATGCCATTGTCTATACCTCGAAATCGTCGCCCAGCTTAAGACTGAGTACCTTGGAGATGCCGTGCTCGGGCATCGTTACGCCGTAGAGGGCGTCCGCATATTCCATCGTCAGCTTCTGGTGCGTCACCAGGGCAAACTGGGTGTTCTCAAACTTCTTTACGTATTTTGCGAAGGTCTCTATGTTGGCCTCGTCCAGAGCCGCCTCAACCTCGTCCAGTATGCAGAACGGAGTGGGCTTGGACTTAAGGACCGCGAACATCAGAGCCATCGCCGTAAGGGTCCTCTCACCGCCGGAGAGCAGCGATATGTTCTGCAGCTTCTTTCCGGGCGGCTGGGCCTCTATCTCTATGGCGCTGTCGAGCGGGTGCTCGGGATCGCTCATGGTAAGAGACGCATTGCCTCCTCTGAACAGCTCCTTGAACGCCGCCTCGAAGTTCTCCACTATGGAATCGAAGCTCTCCTTAAAGCGCGTGCGGATGATGTCGTCCATCTCCGTTATCACGGCGCGGAGCTCGTCCATCGCCTTCTGTGCGTCCTCCCTCTGCTCGCAGAGGAAGTCGTAGCGCTTCTTTACCTGCTTGTATTCCTCTATGGCGCCTATGTTGACGTCTCCGAGAGCTCTGAGCCTGTCCCTGAACTCCCTGGATTCCTTCATTGCGCGGGACATTACGAAGTCCGGATCCTCAAGCTCTGCGGCCTCGGCGTAGGTCATCTCGTACTCCTGCCAGAGCCTTTCCTTGAGGCTTTCGGTCTGGGAGTCGAACCTCGCGGCGCGAAGCTCGGCGTCGTGCTTCTTAAGCTGCAGCTCGTAGACCTTTCTGTCCGCCTCGGACTTTTCCGCGTCCGCCTTGTCGGACTGTTCTCCGGTCTCCTTCTTCTCGGAGGATATCTTCTCTATGTCCTGTTCCAGCTGTACGCGCTTTGCCTCGGCCTGCGCGAGTATGTCCGCGGAGCCGCTCTCGAACTCCGCTATCTGGCTGGCCTGGATCCTTGCGCTCTCAAGAGCCCTTTCCTTTTCCTGCTTCTCTGCCTTAAGCTCGTCCGCGGTCTGCCTTGCCATATCCAAAAGCCCCGCGAAATTCTCCGCCTTGAGCCTTGCGGCGTTCTCCGCCAGCCTTGCAGAGGTCTGCTCGGCTACCGCTGCCGCAAGAGCCTCCTTAAGGCCTTCGGTCTCGGATGCCAGCTCTTCCGCCTCGGCCTCCTTTGCATTCTTTTCTTCAGCAAGCCTTGCGGCCTCAGCAGCATATTCCTCAGCTCTTTCCACGGACCTTGCTATCTCCGCCTTAAGCTCCGCAAGCTCTGCGAGCCTTCCGGCCTCGGCGCCCTCGGCATCCGTTACGGCCTGCCTTGCTATCTGGAGCTCCTTTTCAAGAAGCGCCTTTTTAAGATCGGATTCCTTTATGAGGTCTTCCGCCCTGTGCTTTTCGTCAGCCGCGGCGGCCTTAGCCTTTTCGGCGTCTTCCCTTGCAGTCTCGGAATCCTTAATGGTCTTCTCGAGAGCCTTTATCTCCTCGTCCAGGCTGTCCTTTTCGGCCTTTCTGGAAAGGATGTTGCCGCTGCTGTTCTTAAAGCTTCCGCCTGTTATTGCGCCCGCGGCGTTGATCACCTCGCCCTCAAGGGTCACCAGCTTATGCGGCCCCTTGTTTGCGGCGGAGATCCTTATGGCGTTGTCTATGTTGTCTATTACAACTGTATTTCCGAGGACGTAATCCACGACGCTTTGATGGCCGCCTCTGCAGCCGACCATATCCGAAGCCAGTCCCAGGAAGCCCTTCATGCCGCTTATCTCCTTGCAGGAGAGCGGCGGCTGCACCTTCAGATCGTCCAGGGGCAGGAAGGTAAGCCTTCCGGCCTTGTTGTTCTTAAGCAGTTCTATGGCTCTCTTTGCGGAAGCGTCGTCCCTGCAGACTATGTTCTGCAGCTTTCCGCCAAGCACCGTCTCTATTGCCGTCTCATAGCCCTTGGGGACCTCCAGCAGCTCTCCCAGAGTGCCTATCATTCCGGGCATGTTCCTGGACATCAGGAACTTTACGGCTCCGCCGTAGCCCTCGTAGGCCTTTTCCAGCTCGTCCAGAAGGTTCCTTCTTGCAGAGAGCTTTCCCGAGGCCACTCTTGCCTCGGCAGCGCTCTTTACAGCTTCTGCCGCGGCGTTTTCTGCCCTTGCCTGTGCAAGCAGCGCCTTCTTAAGCATATCCTTATAGCCTTCGGACTCGCTGCCAAGAGCCTTAAGCGCATCCTCGGACTGAGCCAGCTTTTCTGCCATCTCCCTGTCGCTCTGTTCCTTAAGTCCGGACTCCTCGGAAAGCTTGTCCACCCTCTTCTGAAGAGTCTCCCTGAGGCTCTCCATGCTCTGTCCGGAGGTTACGGCAGACTGTATGCGGGACGCGGTCTCAAACAGGCTGTTCTTTTCCGCGGAGAGCTTATCCTCCGCGTCCGAAAGGGCCTTTGCGGTCTTATCGGCGGCGGCGTTCTTATCCTTAAGCTCCGCGGCAAGCGTCTCTGCCTCGGCCTTTGCTGCGGAATACTGCTCCGCGGCCTGGGAAGCTGCCTGCTCCTGCTTTTCCAGCTTTTCGTCCAGGGCGGAAAGCTCGGATCCTATCCTCTCCTCGTCCTTCTTAAGGGCGGAGAGCCTCTCCTTGTTGAGCTCCTCTCTGGAGCTTATCTCGTGTATGCGCTCCGTAGCCTCAAGCAGCCCGTCCCTTAAGCTGCTCAGCCTTTCATCCAGGGCGGCCGTTCTATCCTTAAGGACGCGTATCTGTTCCTCAAGAGCCTGCCTTTCGGTCTCCCGAACGGACACCTGAGCCTCTATCTGCGCAAGCTCCTCGCGTACAGCCTCCGTCTTTTCATCGGCTGCCGCAATGTTTCTCAGTATGATGTTTATCTCGACGCCCTTGTACTTCTCCTTTATCTCAAGGTACTCGGCCGCCTTTTTGGAATCCTCCTCCAGACCGCCTATGCGGGATTCTATCTCATGGATTATATCAGTTACACGTGACAGATTGATGACAGCCTGCTCCAGGCTCTTCTCGGTCTTTTCCTTCCTGCTGCGGTACTTTACTATCCCCGCGGCCTCCTCGAAGATCTCGCGGCGGCGCTCCATCTTGTTGCTTACGATGTCCGCTATCTTGCCCTGGCCGACTATTGAGTAGCCCTCCACGCCTATTCCGGTGTCCATTATGAGCTCCCGGATGTCCTTGAGCCTGCAGGGACGGCGGTTGATCATGTACTCGTTCTCGCCGGAGCGGTAAGCCCTTCTGGTGATGCCTACCTCGGTGAAGTCTATAGGAAGGCTGTGGTCCGTGTTGTCTATTACCAGGGTGACCTCCGCCATGCCCTTGGCCTTGCGGTTTTGGGTGCCGGAAAAGATGACCTCCTCCAGCTTGTCGCTCCTTAAGGTCTTGGGGCTCTGCTCTCCGAGCACCCAGAGGATGGCGTCGGAGATGTTGCTCTTGCCGCTTCCGTTGGGCCCCACTATGCAGGTGATGCCCTCCGTAAACTCTATGGTCACCGGGTCCGCGAAAGACTTGAACCCGTTTAATTCTATCCTCTTAAAGTACACCGTTTTCCTCCAAATAGACCAGTGCGCTCCTGGCGGCCTGTATCTGGGCCTGCTTCTTGGTATGGCCTTCTCCCGTGCCCAGTACCTTTCCGTCCACGCAGACCTGCGCGCTGAAGGACTTGTCGTGGTCCGGGCCGTGTTCGGCGATTATCTCGTATTTTATGGTCTGATGACCGTGCTTCTGGCAGTATATCTGAAGCTCCGTCTTATAATCCGAGGGGAGCGCCCCTGCTGCGGCAGCCTCCAGTGTGGGCTCCAGCAGTCTCTTTACAAGAGCTGTTGCGGCCTCAGCTCCTCCGTCCAGATAGACGGCGGCTATCACGGCCTCTGCGGCGTCGGATACTATGGAGAGCCTGGTCCTTCCGCCCTTGGCCTCCTCGCCCTTGCCCAGCAGGATCATCTCGTTGAGCCCGAGCGCTATGGCGGCCTCACCGAGAGCCTTCTCGCAGACTATCTCCGCCCTTATCTTGGTGAGATATCCTTCGTCCCTGTCCGGAAAGCGCCTGTACAGCACCAGGGCCATCACAGCGTCCAGGACGGCGTCTCCCAGAAACTCCAGACGCTCGTTTCCCTTGCGGCTGTCGCCCAGGTAATCGTTGGCGTAGGAGCTGTGTGTAAGGGCCGTTTCCAGAAGGCTTTTATCCTTAAATTCGTAGCCTATTATCTTTTCTGCTTCAGTACATAACATATCACGATATTTTACCATAATATAGTGGGAAAAGCAATCTCGAAGCGCCAAATGAAAAAGTCCGGAAGACCCGGACTTTTCAACGCTTTTCAGCTTCACATTCTTCTTCTTTAAAACTTCACATTGCGCTACTTGACCTTGCCGCGTATGTTCACGACTCTCCATGCGCCGTCATACTTTACGAGGTAGATGGTGCTGTTGAAGGTCTGAGGCTGCTCCTTGCCTCTCACCTTTATGTGGAACTTCATGTACCCGTCGAAGCTGACCGCGTCGTCGCTGTACTTGACGACGTTGTTTATCGCCTCATCCGTGAACGCAGGATTGAGTATGACGTGGTCGGAGACGAAGGTTATGTCCACGTTGGTGGCCCACTGATAGGCCTTTACGTACTGATCCGAATCCTTAATGAAGCACTTCTCCAGCGTGTTGAAGCCCCTTCTGCCTCCGGAAAGGTCGTTCTGCATGAACTTCATCCACTTCTGGATAAAGTCTATGGCATCAAAATCGCAGCCGGCAGCCTCAAGAGACGCGCACTTCTCGTATTCGAGACCGAGGGAGATCTTGCGGTCCATATTGAACTTGATGTCCTTGCCGCCGTCGGTTATGCGAAGCTTTGGCCACTGAGTAAGGTGATCCAGAACGTATACGCTCTCGCCGGGGAGCTCTACGAAGTTTCCGGCGTCCTTAAAGCCTTCCGCGTAGGATATCTCGGTAGGCTGGATAAGCTTTCCGCTCACCTGGATGGCGTAATCGTTGGGTACGGTTATCTCAACGTCCAGGAAGGACTTCTCCTCCGTAGCAGAAAAGCCTTTGAACTCCATTATTCCGTAGTTGAAGATGCCGAGCTTGTTTACGCTCTCCACCCTCTTTATCTCGGCACTCAGGATCTGCTGGTCCAAGTTATAGATGTTGTAGGTGTCCGTATTCGGGACTCTCTTTACGATGAAGGACCCGTTTTTGAAGAACTCCCTTATCCTGTCATGCCCTCCGTTGTCTTCCAGCTCCCTGTTGAAGGAGAAGTACTTGTCCAGCTCGTCGTCTCCCATCGCGCTTACGCGGTCCGAGATGATCTGGTTCACGGAATTAGCCTGCATCTCCTTAAGCATGCCGTTGACGTATTTTGCGGCGTACGCGCCGAGCGCCAGAAGGAGGACTATCCAGACAATCAGGAAGATGCGGAAGCCCTTGCCGCGCTTTTTGGGCTGCTTTTCTTTTACTTTTGCGTGTTTCATGGCCGTCCTCCTATCTCACGAGAAAACCGGTAGGAATGCGCCACGAGGACGATTCGTAATAGAGAGTCACGCTGTTGCGCAGCCACTCGCCGTTGTAATACATGCAGGTGGAGGAACCGCCGTCCAGATTGGCGGCGTTCACCGCACCGTAGGAGACCATTATGTCTATGAGGTCGGATGCGGTAGCGCCCAGATGCCCGTTGGCTCCGCGGCCGTCCGTTACCAGCAGCAGCATCCTGCCGTCCGCAGTCTGGCCTATGGCCGTGCGCGGATTGGCTCCTGAACCCATGCCGCCGTTGAGCTCGCGCCTCTGACCGTTAATGACCAGCTTTACGAAGTGATTGTTCTTATCGCTGCTCTCCTCCTGGAAGCATACGGCGTCGCGTATCTTCTCGTCTTCCAGGATCTTCCTAACGGCAGCCTCTCCCTTGCCGTTTAGGTCTATGACCTTAAAGATGTTGTCCTCGGAGATCCCGATAAGCACCAGCCCGCGTATGCCAAGGTTCGTAAGGTTCTGTATCTTCCCCTCGCTTACGACTACTCCGTAGGGGTGTCCGCCGCGGTTCATGTCCGCGTCATAGATGCCGCCGTTTATTCCGCCTGTGGCGTTATAGGAATTGACCAGCTTGTCCAGCTCCTTGCCGTAGGTCCCCCATGGATAGGTTGTGCCCACGAACACCCTGGACGGATCGTTTACTATCATCATGATCGCGGAATAGTTGTCGCCTTCTATCCTCTCGATCTTTATCTCGTTCATGTCGAGCTCTTCGTTGATGTTTATGAGGTCCGGGTCTGTATCCTCTTCAATGGTCCCCATGGCGTTGGAATCGACGATAGCCTGTATCTCGTCCTGCGGCAGGAAGAGACCAACCGCCCACTTCATATTGCCTGTCTCAAGCAGCGTAGTTACGAAAAGCTTTTTTGCCTCGTAGGACGGTCCGCGTACTATCATGGTTATGATAAGCACCAGCGTGCCTGCCAGAAGCAGGACTGTCACTCCCAGCGTAGCGAAGAACCTGCCTATGCCCCTGCCCGGCCTTCTGATGCCGGAGAGCACTATGGACAGGATCAGCCCCGCCAAAAGGACGCCGCCTATTATCACTAGTGATCTGGTAAGAAAATCCATCTTTTATCCTGTTGCCTTGTTTCTTATCCCTTTTGAAATATGCTAACTGAAATATTATATATTAATATGCTCTGTGATTCAATCTTTTATGCCGATTTACTTACCGAGCCTGTTCCTGTCGGAAAGAGCCTTCAGTATGTTCTTTACCACCTTGACGTTCTCGGTGTCGCTCTGCACGTAATGCCTTTCCAGTCCGGTCTCCTTAAGCTCCAGTTCCTCCAGGGCCTTAAGATCAGCCCTCGGCACCAGGCAGGCATGCAGCATCTCTTCGTCGTCGCGGGCGACCCTTATGTTGTCCTTGTCCGGGGTGCCCTTCCTTTTGAGCTCCTTAAAGCCTGCGATCCTCTGCTTAAGTACCTCGGATGGCATGGGGCTGTAGCCCATGGCGTACATGAAGCCGCACCAGCGCAGATGCTCGCTCTCCGAAAGGTTCTCCATAAGCGGGCTCCCGTCTTCTCCGAAGCCGTGCTCTATTACATCCACGGAGTCCTTTCCTGCCGCGGCGAGGAAGGCTCCGGCGTAGTCCGCTGCCGCCCGGCTGCTTACGCGGTCGTAGTAGCGGCACGCGCTCCATTCCGCGTCCGCATCCCCTGACGTTCCGTTATAGAGCTCGCTGTAGCAGTGGTTGACTATCTTGGCTGCGGCATCCAGTCCGTCGCCGCAGAGTATGTCCCTCTTATACAGGCTCACCTCCGCCGGTATCCCGCTCGGTGTGGAGACGCTGACGCCCTTGCTCCCGCAGCGCGCCAGCACCGCGTCGGATCCGGCGCTCCTTATGAAGTGCTCAAGCTCGGGGAAGATCTCCGTGTCCTCCCTCTCGCTTCCCGTGCATATGACTATGTACCTGAGCCGTTTTACGTTCTTCTTCAGGAAGGCGTAGAATTCGCGGCTCCTGGCATTCATCTCCAGGACCTCCGTGTCGTATGCCTTCTCCAGATAAGGATAGGTCGCGAAGAAGTTTCCGGCCACCCTGTCGCCGTCCCTGGATACTATCACGGCCCTGAACCTGCTGCCGGCGAACTGGGCGTTCATGACGAGCTGTCTCAGGACAGCCTGACCGGTGCTTCCGAAGCCTATTATCATGGCCTCGAAGTTATCCCTTGCCCTTCCTTCCCCGTCGAATCTGACTGCCGAATACGGCGGGCAGGTCTTTATAAGCAGCCTTGCCGTAAGGTCCTTCTCGTTCATGGCAAGGACGGATCCGTAGCCGTAGCCGTTCTCCGCGGAGGCCTGCAGCTTTCCTCCCGCCATCTCGTCTCTTAGAATAATGCTCAGATAGGTCTGTTCGGCTGCTATCCCGGCCTCCTTTAGCGCCTGCCTCAGCTTTTCGGCAAACTCAAGGTTTTTATTTACGTCCGGATCCAGGCAGTAGACCCTGAGCTTACGTGAGCCGCTCCTTATGCCTATGCTCTTTATCAGCCCCGAAGCGTTGTCCGTATACTTAGGCTCAAAGAAGAGCACTCCGTTCTGCCTTGCTATGGCGCTCTCGAACACGGAAGAGCTGCTGCTCCCGACGAACACCAGGGTGTCCTTCCTGCTGTCCAGGACGCTCTCCGCAAAGGAGATGGTGTCGTCGCTGACGCCGTAGATGAGATCCAGGCTGCCGCGCCTCGCGAACAGCAGGCTTATACGCCTCAGGAGCCTCATGGCCACTGCAGTGAGCACCGCGCTGATCGTGATGTACATCGCGAGTATGTGCGCTATGTACACGAAGATCTGGAAGATCTGGTGCTGCATCAGAGGCGCCGCGCTGATGGAGCCTATCTCGTCGTTCCCCAGGAACATCTGTATTATGGCGTTCACCGTCTTAAGGACGGCAATGGAGAAGCTGTCGTAGATAGCTGCGTAGCAGCTTCCGTAGATGAAGGACGACACCACCAGCACCACTGCCACCAGCGTTCCGGTTATCCTCACCACCTGTCTGGTCTGAAGCCCCATCACCATCACCAGGGCCGAGAACACTATCACAGATACGATTATTACAAGTAAGATGTTCATGTTACCCCAAGAATTCCCTGATGTTATTTGCCACCATGTGCATCAGCCTGGTCCTTGCCTCAATGGACGCCCAGGCGATATGCGGAGTTATGAACAGCCTGTCGCTGTCCTTAAAGCCCAGGAACGGGCTTTCCCTGCTCATAGGTTCTTCGGAGAGCACGTCCAGACCGGCGGCTCTTATGAGCCCCTCGTCCAGAGCCTCCCTTAAGTCCTTCTCGACTACTATCGGACCGCGTCCCAGGTTGAGGAGCACGGCTTCCTTCTTCATCTTTGAAAGAGCGGCCTTGTTGATGAGTCCTTCCGTGGATGCGTTCAGCGGAGCGTGTATGGATATAATGTCGGAGGTGGCAAGGAGCTCATCGAAGCTCACTTCCCTATAGTCCGATGCGTGGTTCTTTCCGGTGGTGGAATAATACTGCACCCTGCAGCCGAAGGCCGTTGCTATCCCGGCCACCCTTCTTCCGATATTTCCGAGCCCTATTATGCCCCATGTCTTGCCGGAGAGCTCGCTGAACACCTTTCCGAAGTGCGTAAACTGTGTGTCCTCCGCGTAGCGCCCCTCCTTTACGTAGTCGTCGTAGTAGCGCAGGTGCTCCCAGAGGTAGAAAAGAATGGCGAAAGTGTGCTGCGCGACGTTCTCCGTGGAGTAGTTCGCCACGTTTCGCCAGGCTATGCCCCTTTCCGCAAGGTATTCCTTATCCAGGTTATTGGTGCCTGTAGCGGTAATGCAGACAAGCTTAAGCTTTTCCGCTCCGCCTATGGTCTCCTTATTGATCGGAGTCTTGTTGATGATTATGATATCCGCGTCCTTTACCCTCTCCGGAACATCCTCGTCCGGGGTGTGATCGTGCATCACAACTTCACCGAACTCGTAAAACTCGGAGAGGTCCAGGTCCCGGCCTATGCTCTTTCTGTCCAGGAAAACTATCTTCATGAGCAGGCTCCTTTCCTTATCAGTACCATATCCATCCGAACAGCAGTATCTTTATTACCCACTGTCCGAAGCTGTATCCCACATTAACCGTGCAGCTGCCCTTTGCGAAACCGTCCTGCGTGGCGCAGGTGATGACGGCCGTGCCTCTTCCCACAGCGCGTATCCTTCCGTTCTCGAACACCGCCACGCTCTCATCCGACGAGGACCAGACGAGCGCATCGTATACGGCGTCTTCCGGAGAGACCGCCGCCTTTATCTCAGCCTCATCCTTGTATTTCAGATCCAAAGACTCCGGCAGGATCGACACGGCCTGCACCGCAGCAAGCACCTCCTCGCCCAGGACCTTTCCGCATCTGCTGCAGGTCTGTCTCTTAAGGCCGTCCTTTCCCCCTTCTGGCGCGGACACCACAGTCCACTCTCCGGGCACGTGCTCGGGAAGCACGAAGCTGTCGTTCCATGTATTTCCGCAGACGCTGCACTTATGCGTGGTGTAGCCCGGATGGCTGCAGTCCGCAGCGGTCTCAGTCTCGGTGTAAGAAGGCGTCTGACACTTCTCGGGCGAGGGCGTCATGGTATAGTCCCTCGTCTCGTTGTTCTTAAAGCTGTTGCTGCAGCCTGTTATCCTCGGCCAGGTGAGAAGCTCTCCCACGTAGGGCTGGCAGTACGCGCGGCGGTCCCTGTTGTCCTCAAAGAAAGTAACGGAACCGGAGACCGTGCAGTTCTTTATCTCACCAAGGGGATCAGCCTTGTCGAACTGGTAGAACATTCCTACCAGGCCTCCGTTGTGAGCATAGCCTCTGCAGGCTGCAAAGCCGTTTATATCCACCGTGCAGTTCACGATGTCCGCGTTGCCGCAGGACAGCACGCCGCCCAGGAACTCCTCCACCTTAAGGGAGCTGTCGCACCGGTCGTCGAAGATCAGGACGGTATTGACGGTGCAGTTGCGTATGCTGCCGCTGCCAAAGCCCGCTATTCCGCCTACACCGGAGTTGCAGCTCTTTCTCTTTGTATCATCCGGCTTGCACAGAGGCGTTATGGATACCCTGGCGTCCATTATGGTGCAGTTCTCTATGACGGCATTCTTCATATATCCCGCAAGGGTGCCTGCAAAGCAGTGGAGCTCGCTCTCCACGCTTATGTCCACTCCCCTTAAGGTAAGATCCCTTACGCTTCCTCCGTCAAGAACGGAGAAGAAACCGGCAAAGACGCTGTCATAGACCTTGGCGTTTCCGTCGAGCGTATCCGCATGAGCCTCTCCCATGGTGTTTACGGTAAGGTTGTATACGGCGTGTCCGTTCCCGTTCAGCGTGCCGGAGAATGCCAGAGGAACCCAATCGATGCCGGACATGTCTATGTCGTCCGTAAGAACAAAGCTACCGTTCGGATCCTCCCGAAGCTTTGAAAGATCTTCCGCGTTCGAGACAGGTATCTCCGCTGAAGCTCCCTGCTCCGCGAACGCCGCGGCCGGCGCGGACAGTGCAATAATAAGGCAGAATAGTATCAGTAATGATTTTTTAAACATGATAAAACACAAACTCCCAGAATAGTATTATTATAGCACGAAAAAACCATCTCGAAGGATGGTTTTTTGAATACATCCGACTTCCGGAAATATATAAAACCTCCAGAGCACAGCCTCTGAAGGTTTTATATTTCTATAGGAGGTAGATCATGAAAAATGATTAGTATTTATCTCCATTTGTCTACAGAGCATGCATCCGCGCCGTGAGACATCCACGCCTGCATCACATTTGTTCCCTGAGGGTCTCCTGCCACGGCGATATTGATCTCGCCTCTCGGGAACATCGGAACGACTGCGTCGTCCGGAAGATCCAGGTATTCTTTCGGGAACTTGCCCCAGTCGCCCTTTATGCTTCGCGCTATATATCTGTCGAAGTGACCGAAGCGCTTCAGATCACCGATGGACATGGAACCCATATGCCACAGGTGATCCATTATCTTCTCTTTTGTGTCGTAACCTTCTGCCGCAAGCTCTTCCGCTCTGCGGGGAGATATGATAAGGACCCAACCGCTGGGGCTCTCAAAGGCTTTGATCCCGCGGAAAACAGCATCCAGCCCCTCATTGAGCATGTAATTGCCGCAGTGTGAGAACCCTCCGGTAAATACGGTCACTACGCTCTCATCCTTTGAATAACCAAGTTCCTCGGCAAGTGAGTTCCAGGGAGACGCCTCTTCGTTCTCCGCAAAGCAGAACGTGTATGACGATACGTTGCCCTGTACTCCCATCAGGTTCACGCCTACAGTTGCACCTCCGAGATTGGTAAGACCGAGCCTCAATGCCCTTCCTATGGTCGCGTTCGCCTGGTTTCCCGGGCCAAGAGCAAACACTCCGGAGTTCATGCCTATCTCATCCCTGACGGGACCGTTTACTATCTGCATGTAGCTGAACGAATTGGTCGATTTTGAAGTAGCGTGATACCTCTGTGTGCGTCCCATTATCTCGTAAGACGCGAGTATGACCGGGAAGAACGAGGGCTCTGCTCCCGCCATTACCGCGTTGACTGCCGCTCGTTCAACAGTTACGACCCTTCCCTCCGGAGCCATCTGAGTGCAAACCACCTCATCCGGCGCATGCGACGTCCCTTTAAGCATCTCAGCCACGTTTTCCTCAGTAGGAAGGACTATAGGAAGCCCGTCCGTCCAGCCCTGATCGTAGAAATACTTCCTGATCTCCTTTTCGGTACCCTCAAAAGCGATCCGTTCCGGCTGCGCAGGAGTCTTTACTCCTGTTATGATCTCCGATGCTTTCGGTTCTTCGGTAAGGGCAGCCTCAACACGTTTTAAGATAGCTGCAGTCTCTGTCTCATTTATCTGAGACAGAGGATAAGGCACATCCACATATCGTATGTTCATGCCCTCCCTGTCCTGGGACATCTTTGCATCTTCTTCCAGGTAGGTATAGATCAGTACAACACCCGGAAGGCCGTACCTTTCAAGCGCCCTTGCAGGCCATGTCATTGCGTATGCGGTCGTGGAACACGACGGAGCGCCCACATAGATGAAAGCATCCGCTTTTTCCTTGACTTCCTTCCAGAGCTTCGGGTCATCGGAAGAATACAGGTTGCGGAAAGTCCGCAGGAAGTTTACCGTCGGATACTTCTCCCTGAAATACTGCTGGACAGCCTCTACAAGATCCCCAAAGCCCGAGTTTTTGGGCCATGAATCAATGATGTATATGGTCTTGCCGTTGTAATCCTTCGGACGCTGCGATAGCGGCGCCTGGATTATATCGTTGTACAGGCCTCTCGGCGAAAGGACCTTCATTTTCCGTTCAGACATTTCTGTCTCCTTTACAAACTATCGTTCATAATACAGGAAGCAGGACACCATATGCCCGTTCCCCGCGTCCTTAAGTTCAGGTATTGTGCTGCGGCACTTCTCCGTCGCGTGATCACATCTGTCACTGAAGGGACAGCCCTTGGGCCTGTTCATAACGCTCGGGACCTCACCTTTCATCGGAATGTACTCTCTTCCGATCTCCTTTTCGGGATCCACCAGCGGAACAGATGAAAGCAGCGCCTTCGTGTACGGATGCAGCGGGTTTTCATAGAGCTCCGAAGAGTCCGCTATCTCCATGACCCTTCCGAGATACATTACCAGAATGCGGTCAGATATATGCTTTACTACCGCAAGGTCGTGGGCAATGAACAGGTAGGCAAGCCCCATAGAGGACTGCAGCTCTTCAAGCAGGTTTATAACCTGGGCCTGTATGGACACGTCAAGCGCGGATATGGGTTCATCCAGTATCAAAAGATTCGGCTTTAACGCAAGGGCTCTCGCTATCCCGAGACGCTGTCTCTGACCGCCCGAGAACTCGTGCGGATATCTGTCCTTCTGATTGGGATCCATCCCGACTGTCCTGAACAGCTCGTCAACGCGCTTCTCGTATTCGGCTCGCGATGAAGTCATCTTCTGTATCCTGAGCGGCTGACCGACTATGTCGCCTGCCGTCATCCTGGGATTCAGAGAAGAGAACGGGTCCTGGAAGACCATGGACATCTGGCTCCTGAATGGCTTCATCTCGCTGCGGCCGAGAGACGCGATGTCTTTCCCGAAAAGCTCTATCTTTCCTCCGTCAGGCTTGTACATGCGGAGTATGCATCTGGCAAGAGTGGTCTTGCCGCATCCGGACTCGCCAACAATTCCGAGCGTCTCCCCTCTCCTGACATTAAAGCTGATATCCTCGATCGCATTGAAGGATCCGACCTTCCGCTGCATGAGCCCTTTGTAGATATCGAAGCTCTTCTTTACGTTTTCCACATTCAGACAGATCTCGTCCGAGATATGCTTTTCCGGCCTGGATCTTCCCTCCTTCAGGGCTATCTCCTTTGCCTTCTCATCCTTTTCCGCCCTGCCGAGATGACATGCCACGAAGTGCCCCTGTCCTATCTCCGCAAGCTGCGGCTTTGGTTTTTCAGCACAGTCCGGGACGCAGTAATTGCAGCGTTCATAGAACGGACAGTAGGTAGGTCTGGCCAGAGGCGTCGGCGGTAGACCGTCTATCGGTGTAAGGACGCGATCCTCCGGATCCGTAAGCCTCGGTATCGCATTCAGAAGCCCCCTGGTATACGGGTGCTGAGGATCCTTGAAGATGGTCAGTGTGTCCGCAGTCTCTACCACGTTGCCGGAATACATTACATAGATGCGGTCCGCGTATCTTGCTACTATTCCGAGGTTGTGAGTAACCAGCACCACGGCGACCCCTGTCTTGACCGATAGTTCCTTGATCATCTCAAGGAGCTGCGCCTGGGTGGTCACGTCCAGAGCTGTTGTAGCCTCATCGGCTATCAGTACATCCGGCTCCGCAGCAAGGACCATGGCTATCATTATCCTCTGCCTCATTCCTCCGGAGAACTGCTGGGCGTAATTATCGTAGCGTTCCTCGGCGTCCGGGATGTTTACGAGCTTCATCATCTCTATGGCCCTGGCTTTGGCTTCTTCTTTGTTTAAGCCTATATGCTCCATTATGGTCTCCTGTATCTGCCTTCCTATGGGCATTACAGGATTAAGGGAAGTCATGGGTTCCTGGAATATCATACCTATGCGGCCGCCGCGGATCTTCCGCATGTCGTCGCTGTTTTTCTTGTATTCAAGGATGTTCTTCCCGTTTTCGTCAAGCTCCACCCTTCCGCTCGTTACTTTGCCGGAGTTTGAGAGGAGCTGGATCGAACTCATCATGGTAACGGATTTGCCGGATCCGGATTCTCCGACAAGACCTACTATCTCGCCCTTTTTAACCTGAATAGTGACTCCGTCGAGTATCTTAAGTACCCTGTCCTCAGTGCGGAAGCAGGTCTCGATGTTGTTGATGTCAAGAAGCAGACTCATTTTGACCTCCTTTCGCATCAGGCTTCGCCGCGGAGCCTGGGATCCATGGCGTCTCTTACACCGTCACCCAGGACATTCAGGCAAATTACTAGCAGCGCCACGCATATGCCGGGTATTATGGCAAGCATGGGCTGAGTAATGAGATAATTCTTACCGTTGGAGATCATCGTTCCCCATGAAGCGATCGGGATCTTTATGCCGATGCCAACGTAGGAAAGTCCGGACTCCATAAGTATCGTAGTTCCGACCTGCTGGGTCATCATTACGATTATAGGTGATATAGCGTTAGGCAGGATCTGGGTCAGCATCACATAGAGGCTGTTTGCACCCTGCATCTCCGCTGCTTTTACATAGTCACTGTTTTTGAGGCTCAGCGCCTGTCCGCGTATCATCCTTATGTACCCCGGTATGGTGGGGATGGCCAGGATGATGGCAAGATCCGTGATGCTGGAACCGATGATAACAATAAGAGCTATCGATACCATTATGCGCGGGATGGACATCAGCGCTTCGCTGCAGCGCATTATGATCACGTCGACTACGCCGCCGAAATACGCGGCGCAAAGACCGAGGAACACGCCTATCACGCAGGCTATGATCACGGCAAGGACGCCAACTATCAGAGACACCCTGGCGCCGTAGAACAACCTTGTGAGCACGTCCCTTCCGAACTCATCGCATCCGAGCCAGTGCGCTGAGCTGGGAGCCTCGAATGCCTGATAAGGACTGGTAATATTGGGATCATAGGGGGTGAGGACGCTTGCAAATACTGCTATAAAAATGAATATGAACAGCATCACGGCAGCGGCGATAACTACCTTCCTGCCGAACATAGTCCGCAGGAACTTTCTTACACGCTCGCGCCTGGCAAGCTTTTTATCGTATGTATTTGATACGCTTGTATTATTCATGGCCGCCCTCCTTTCCTATTTCTTCGAATCAGATGTAAGACTGATGCGCGGATCTACTATCACATACAGGATGTCGGTAAGCAGATATGCCATGCAGGACACCATCGTAGTGAGCAGCACAAGAGCCTGGATCGTAGGGATATCGCTGCAGGACACGCTCTTTACCATCAGTGTGCCCATGCCGGGTATGGAGAACACGTTCTCCACGAACATGGATCCGCCGATCATGTAAGCAAGCCTGTTGCCGAGTATAGTTATTATCGGGATAAGTCCGTTGCGCATTATATGCCTGAAGGTTACGAATCTTTCCTTGATCCCTTTAGAATGCGCTGTCCTGACGAAATCCTGCCTTATAACTTCCAGCATGCTGGATCTTGTCTGTCTTGTAAAGCTCGCGACACCGCCCAGGGAAAGACAGATCAGCGGCATTATCAGTTCTTTAATATGCTGAACTATGCCTACCTCTCCCGGCCAGTGAAAACCGACCGAAGGCAGAAGCCTGAGCTTAAGCCCGAACACAACAAGAAGACAGATGCCTATCCAGAACTGAGGAAGGCATGAGCAAACATTTGCCAGAAGTGTTATTATCGAATCCGTTTTTGTCCCGCGTTTCAGGGCTGTTATCATTCCGAACAGCACTCCCAGCGGAACGCTTATGATCAGCGACAATATGGAAAGATATAGGGTGACCGGGATCCTGGCAGATATCAGTTCCCAAACATCCTTATGGTAGGTGTATGATCTTCCGAAGTCTCCGTGGAGCGCATTGCGGGCCCATATGACGAATCTCTCAGCAAGAGGTTTGTCCAGACCGAGCTGATGATAAATGTAATCGTACTCCTCGGTGGTAAGCTCGTCGCCTCCTATCAGATAGACCGGATCGGACGGAAGCATGTCTGTCAAAAAGAATGTCACAACTGCTACGAGTATCACCACAACGAGCATCTGCAATATTCTCTTAATAATGTATTTTCCCATAAAAGTCTCCTGTCATGCTCCGGATACGCAAATGCGCATCCGGAGCAAAGGATCATCTGCACGAAGCAGCAGTTCTTTTACTTTCTGTAAGCTGCGTCGAGCCAGGTCGTCTCGGGAGTGATGCCGTCAACGCTTCTCTCAAGACCGCTTTCATGTACGTAGTCCTGGATAAAAATGTTGTTTGGTACAGCATACATCTGACGGAACAGGCACTCCTCAACCATCAGCTTGTAGGAAAGCTTCTTGATAAGATCACACTTTTCCTCGATGGTCTTGGCGTCCTTCATCTGCTGGAGCATAGTCACGTACTCATCGGAATACTTGTGTACGTTCTTGTATGTTCCTGTCGGGGAGAACATGTTCCTGAGGTGTCTTGCGAAGTCTGCGGTAGTATAACCGTAGTTCAGGTAGATACCCTCGTTCACACCGTCAAAGCGGCGGTCATCACCGTTTACCAGGTTGACTATCTCCGCATCGATATTGAAGTTCGTCTTGAGCTGGGACTGGATCTCGGTAGCGGCCTTGGTGCCGTAGTCCAGCTTCAGGATCTTTGTCTTGAAACCGTTCTCGTAACCGGCTTCCTTCAGCATCTCCTTGGCCTTTGCAACATCGTACTTGCTTGCATCCATAAGAGATGCGTCATATCCGTCGCCTGTCTCGATGAGCGGGGTCATGATCTCAAATGCGGTATTTCCTCCGGCAACGAAGGCAACAGCCTTCCAGTCTATGCCGTGAAGCAGCAGAGCCTGACGGACGAGAGGATTGGACCAGGGATCGCCCTCCTTGGTGTTGTTTACGTATACGCCGTATACGATGGCGCTGTTAGCCTCTCCTATCTGGGCCTTGTTCTTGTAGCCCAGCTTATACATGCTCTCGGATATCTGCATGTCGCTGCAGGGGAAGCGGTGGATCTCGTTGTTGGAGAAAGCAGTCATCTGGGCGGAAGCGTCCGGAATGACCTGGATCTTGTAAGCATCGAGATAAGGCAGCTGGTTGCCTTCGGCATCCTTCTTCCAATAGTTGTCGAAACGCTCGAACAGCAGGTGGGAATCAGGCACGTTTTCCTTGAGAACGAACGGACCGGTACCTACGCAGTTGTTGATGCACCAGTCAAGACCGTGCTCCTCGAAAGCCTTCTTGGAATAGATCAGGACGCTGTACGTAAAGGACTCCTGGTTGAGGTCGAAGTTGGGGAACGTTACCTTGAGAGTGTACTCGTCAAGTACTTCGATGTTTGTCGGGCTCTGGATGACGGAACCGTTTCCGTACTCCATGATCTTCTCGAAGTTCCACTTTACCACCTCCGCGTTCAGGTCGGAACCGTCATGAAACTTTACGCCCTTGCGGATCTTCATGGTAAGGGTATGGTTCTCCAGGTCGGTCTCCCAGGACTCGCAGAGGTTGGGCTCATACTTGCCTGTCTGGGGGTTTCTCAGACGAAGAGTTTCTACCGCCGGATAGACGTAGGTGGAAACAGATGCGTACTGATACGGATAGAACAGGCACCCGGGGCTCGTTGCTACAGCTGCAACGAAGGTCCCGCCGTACTTGCTCTCCTTTTCCGGGGCAGCATTGTTATTATTGCCGCCGTTCGGAGCAGCGTTGTTGTTCGGAGCTCCGCATGCTGCAAGCGCAAATACCATAGCCAGCGCCAGCAGAACTGCTAAAAATCTCTTCATAAGTAATCCTCCTTTTTACTATCTGCGTTTTCGCAGTTGGTACCATTATTCGTCTATGCCTTTTTATCTTTCTTCGGATGAGCTTTGTAATACTCCGCAAGGAACTCTTCGGTATCCATGCCCGGCATATGGCTCGGATAACAAGGCTTGGGCGGGGTCAGAGACATCCTCGGGCCGCAGTGCGTAGTTCTCAGTGTGCCTATGCCCGGGTGATCCTCCACCTTCGCGATGCCCCTTTCAAATGCATATTCATCTCCGGCAAATTCCAGCTTGAACAGCCTGCACGGAGAAACGGATATGCCGTTCTCCCTGAGGGTGCTCAGCCAGTATTCGCGCTCCTTGCCCGCAAAAATGCTCTCCAGGGCTTTTGCCGCTGCGTTTTCATCATCGGACAGCTCTTTCAGCTCCGGAACCTTTCTGAGCTCATCCACATCGGCGCAGAGGAAGAACTCTTTGTCACAGGCCTTGAATATCCTGTTAAGAGGTCCGTATCCTGTCGCCTTCGGTCCGGCCGGCTCATCCCAGACCTTGCCCTTATAGCTCAGCATGAACGGTATCTGGGCCCAGGTAGACGATCTGGAAAGACAGGACTGAGTCCTTTGAGGCTTTCCGGTAAGCATCCTGTCGTAAAGAGCCAGGAGCACGCCCAAAACGCTCATCTGTCCCGTCAGATGGTCAAGTACAAGGAGCGACAGAGTCTGCGGCCTGTAGGTCCCGCTGTATCTTACCGACATTCCGGTTATTGCCTCGCCGAGATCCTCGTGTCCGCGGTACCACTCTCTTCCTCCGCCGAGGGAATGGATATTGATCTGCGAAAGGATCATCCTCGGATTTCTGGCGAGAAGCTCTTCTTCTGTGTAGTGAAGATGCTGGTATGCGGCCTGAGCGAAGTTGCAGTGGAAGACATCGTACTCTCTGATGAGATCTTCCATAACCGCCTTGCCCTCCTCAGACTTAAGGTCCAGGAATATGGTCTTCTTGCCGTTGTACTGTGTCTCGTAGCCTGCGAGCGCGGTAAAATTGTCAAGAAGTCTGGGGTTGTTGATCTTAAGGACTTCCGCTCCGTACTCGGCAAATATCCTTCCGGCAGTTGGCCCTGCGACGACCTGGGAAAGGTCCAGTACCTTTATGCCTTTCAGCGGCGGCTCGACGGGTCCGTCTCCGTACTTCTTCTTTTTTGCAGGAGACTTAAGCTCCGAAAGTATCTCTTCGCGGTCCGCATCGGGGGCATGACGCGGCTCCGCACCTGCGCAGTCCCCGGATCTGAGCATTAAAGCGGGGACTCCCGGCTGAAGCGTTTCTCCGAGCACAGGATCGTCAACATGGATAACCGTCCTGCTGTCCTGAGCATGAGCCTCATGCATCCATTCCTCGCTCGTAAGCGAGGACGCAACACCGGCGCCGAGCTCGGTCTGACAGTATTCCTCCCACTCTTTCATGGTCTTGGTCAGCATCACTTCCTTGACGATCTCCTCAGCATTTGCCGGAGGCCCTTCAGTGAACCACTCTTTCGGGAAGAAAGTGGTGCAGATAGCGCGATACCCACGCGGGGGCGGAGTTATCTGGATATATCTTCCGTCCTTGCATGGGTATTTTATCATCATTCTCGTAATGAGGCTCCCGTTTGCCATGTCCTTCGGGCGCGTAAGCCCGCCGGGGAGCATCGGGACCTGTTTGTCAACTCCTCTGGTGCTGTCGACCTCAAAGCAGGCATCGTAGAGCGAAGACTCCACATACTGCCCCTGCCCGCTCTTTTCACGCACTATAAGAGCAGCAATAATGCTGTGACAGGCAATGACAGCTGCAAACAGCGAAGCAAGCGGAAGCGCGTCAAAGCGTATCCACTCTCCGTTTACGGGGTCTCTTCCGTTGTACAGACCGCCATCGGCAGAAACAATGCCTTCCCAACCCTGCCATTCTCTTCGTTTTTTGTCATCTTTCGAGAAACCCGGAAGCGAACAGTAAACGAGCTGCGGATCTCGCTTATGGCATTCTTCCCAGCCGAGACCGAGCCTGTCCATTACGCCGGGTCTGAAGTTCTCGATAACTATGTCCGCGGTATCAATGAGTTTCAAGGCGATCTCCCTGTCCTTCAGGTCCTTAAGATCCAGGGATATGTTCCGCTTGCCCCTCATGAGCACTGCATTGACGTCGTAGTCGTTCCATCTGGGTCCGCCGGGCGGATCTATATGGATGACGTCCGCGCCGTAGTCCGCAAGTATCATTGCAGCAGCCGGTCCGGCTATGTACTGCCCGAAGTCTATTACTCTCAGACCCTTTAAAGGACCAGTCTTTTCCTTCATCTATGACCCTCCCGCTGCATATGCCGCTTATAGTTGTTTTTCCAATACTATTATACTCCCCTACAATTCAAGTTGTACATCAGCATATTATATCAATATTCTACAACTAAAAGGTTGTAGTTGAGCCGGCAATAGAGTAAAATATTAGCAGGCAGGATCTTCAGACAGGAGGCAGCAGAATGGACAGCCAGTATAAATCACTTTATTACTTTACACTCGTGGCAAAAGAGCTGAACATGAGCACTGTAGCAAACAACGTTTACATATCGCAGCAGGCGCTCAGCAAGCACATACAGCACCTGGAGAAAACGCTGGGAGTACAGTTGTTTCAAAGGACTCCAAGGCTCGAACTCACTGCGGAAGGCCACCGCGTGCTGCTTTATGCAAAGACCATCCTGTCCGAAGAGCGGTCTCTTATGAATTCGCTGCAAAGAGATAAGGAATCCGTGCTGCGTTTCCCCGTCGGCATCCTGACAGACTGTTGTGAGGCCCTTATCGAGGGCATATTCCACCGTTTCCGCGCTGTCCACCCGGATATGCGTCTTGCCTTTGCACCTGTAGGATACAGAGATACGAACGATCTTTTCCTTCAAAACCGAATAAAGGCCGCCATGGGGCTTACGGCCATCGCGACGAAGTACTGTCTTACAAAACCCATGTTTTCAGATGACCTGTACTTCGTAATAAAAAAACAGCAGTTCGATTCCCTTCCGGAGAAAGACAAAATGCTGTTTCTTGATACTTCCAGTCCCGGATCGACAGTAAACGAGATACTGAATACCGGTGTGGACCTGGTCATGCCGTGGAAATCCAGCTACGTGGGGAATGCTCTGCTTAATAAGCTCGACAGCTGCCCGGTCCGGCCGAATATAGTGGCTGAGGCTGCATCCACGGGAGAGACTCTCATGCTGTGCAGGAGCGGAGTCGCAGGAGGCTTTCTGCTGCGTTCGCAGGTCTACTGCAATCTGAGGCTTCTGGCCGCTGATGAGATATACATCGTTCCCGTAAACGATCTCAACGAGCCATTCCTCTGGGGCGTGGTATATAACGAGGAGATACAGCAGGACAGCACGTTTCAGGCTTTTGTTAAGTGCGCTAATACGACCGCCGCGGATATAAATACTGCGTCATTCATAGATCTTGCCCACTACAGAGAGATGCAAAAGGAAGGCGCCTTCAAGGAGATATTATACGCAGGATGAAGCCTGCGGGCCGCCTCTACCTTACCAGCTTATCGCTCTTCCACTTGCCGGAGGCAAGGAAGCCGAAGGCTACGAACATGGGTACCCAGCCGGCAAAGCCGTCGCCAAGCCAGAAGCCCTTTACGGAGAGCCCGAAGGTAAAACCGAGCAGATACGAGAGCCCTATCCTGAAGACTATTCCGTCCAGAAGAGCTATTATAAGATTGAGCTTGGAGTTGCCGGATCCGTTTATCAGCGAGAAGCCGAAGGTCCTTGCGGCAGTGCCGAGGAAGTTTACTATTATCGGGAAGATCAGCACCCCGGATATCGAGAGTATCGCATCGTCGGTCGTGAACATGCTGAACACCTGAGTCGGGAACAGCAGGATCACCACGCAGAGCCCTCCGCAGACCACGATCATTATCAGCGATACCAGCAGCAGTATCTTGGGCACGCGCTCGTATTTGCGGGCGCCTATGCTCTGGCCTATGTTAGCGCTGCCTGCAGCTATGAACGAGAACGAGACTATGCCTGCAAACAGGCCGAGCTTGTTGTATATGCCTGCAAGCGCGGAGTACTCGTAGCCGCTGTTGTTTATCCATGCAGCCAGGACCGTCTTGGACAGCGTTACCGCGGCGCTCTGTATAGCCATGGGTATGCCGAGCTTTACGAGCGGCTTTGCCACGTCGGAATATACCCTGAAGCTTTTCAGCTTAAAGTCGAAACCGAATTCCGCGCGCTTGTGATAAAGATAAGCAAAGGCTGTAATGAAGCTCACCGCCTGCCCTATGACAGTCGCAAGGGCTGCCCCGAAAGCACCCATCCCGAGGAACTTAACGAAAACGATGTCCAGGATTATGTTCAGGATGGAGGCGATAACTATGAATATGAACGGTCTCTTGGAATCTCCAAGGCCGCGAAGGATGGCGCAGACCACGTTGTATCCTGCTATGAAGAATATGCCGAACACGCAGGTCATGTAGTAGTTATGGGTCTCTGCGAAGGCTATCTCGTCAGTATTCAGCCAGCGCAGAGGAGCGTCGCCGATGACTATGCAGATCACAAGGATGGCAGCGGCTATGCAGAATACTATGGTGAACATGGTGGCTATCATCTTTACGATGCCGTCGTGCTTTTTAGCCCCGACATACTGGGAGATGATGACCTGGCCCGCGCTGTTGAAACCCATGATAAGGAAGGTCATGAGGTGGAGCACCTCGCCGCCTATGGATACGGCAGCCATGCCTATTCCGCCCTCCACCTGCCCCACGACTACCATGTCCACGACATTGTAGACCGCCTGCAGCAGGTTCGCCAGGAACAGCGGAGCCGCATAGGTGAGCAGCGCCTTTATTATGCTGCCCTCCGTAAGGTTCTTTACCATCGTTTTGTTGTCTGCCATGGGTCCTCCTTTCCGCAGCAAAGGTCAGATGAAAAACTAAAAGGAGACCTGAGAGTGCTTACGTCTCAGGTCCCTGTGCTGGAGCTGGCAATGTGACTCGAACACACGACCTGCTGATTACGAATCAGCTGCTCTACCGACTGAGCTATGCCAGCAAAAACGCTGCGTACCAATGAATAATAGCACAAAGCGCCGGGATCCGCAAGCATTTGAGCAAATTATTCCGTCTGAGAGCTGCCGAGTATGGCATGCGCCTTGATATATTCGCCCCAGACAGTGTAATACTTGCCGAGAATGTGCACGTTGTCGTGAGTATAAGTCGTATCCATGTCGCCGTCCGCGTTGTCGAACAGCCCGTTGGTCTCTATGTAGAATACGGTCTTTCCGTCCTGCATGGACTCAAGGTGGGCGTTCAGATCGTTGAGCCTGGTGTTGTTGACCCACTGGTCCCTGTCTGAGCGAGCCTTGCCCACGTGAAGGTTGGAGACTATTACTATAAGAGCGCTCGGGCACTCCTTTTTAAGCATTTCTATGAAGTCCGTAAAGCGCGTCTTGAGCTTGCCCATGTCGTAGCCGAGGTCGTTGATGCCCATGCAAACGTATATCCTGTCGTAGGCCTTCCTGTGCAGCAGCTTGGAAAGTTTTATGGTCCCTACGCCCTCTACGTTTATGTCCTTCTTTTCGTATGTCGTAAGCCCCAGGCCTGTTGAACAGAACCAAAGAGCTCCGTCTATCCTTCCGTAGGTCTGAAGTCCCGTAAACCTTGAGTCACCTATAAACAGCGTGTTTTTGAAGTACCCCTCCGGCGCTTCGCCTACCGTAAAACCGGTGCCGAGCTTTATGCCGTCCTTTATGACTATCAGATCCTCGGGGAGAGGCTCGCTGTCGTCGGCGTCGTCCGAAACTTCAATTACATTGGAAGCGTTGTTGGTGTTGCTCCCGGCGGGCTTTACAGGTGCCTTGGGCCTGCTGTATATGATGGCTGCCGCCGCCACGAGGACTATGAGCACCAGCGCGCTGTATAAGATCTTTTTCATGTACATGTATTATCCTCAGAATCTGAAATACATAAACGGGTCGTCCAGGCCCATCAGCAGGCAGTATACCGCAACGCCAAGCACACCTGCGAGCAGAACGTATACCACCGGATTGTTTTTATACTTTTTGTAGAGCCTTCCGGGGATCTCCGTGGAGAAGAACACCGCAAGGATGAATATCCACCAGAAGTCCTTCAGCTGCATCAGCCAGTCCGTGCCCACCACGTTCTCCCCGCCTATGCCTATCAGCCTTCCGTAGAAGGTCTTGAGCTGGCCGAGGTCGGAGATCGCGAACACCATCCACTGCAGCGGTATAAGGAGCAGCATGTAAATGCGCCCTGCCCTGCGGTGCTTATCCAGAACGTCCTTAAGGCCGAAGCGTTCTACGGTCATTATCAGGAACAGGAAGAGGCCCCAGATGACGAAATTCCAGTCCGCGCCGTGCCATATACCCGTCAGCATCCACACGACGAAGAGGTTGAATATGGTGCGTACCATTCCCCTGCGGTTCCCGCCCAGCGGAATGTAGACGTATTCCCTGAACCAGGAGCCAAGAGTCATGTGCCAGCGCCTCCAGAACTCCGTCATGCTTACGGATACGTAGGGGCTGTTGAAGTTCTGCGGGAACTCAAAGCCCATCATCCTTCCGAGTCCTATGGCCATCAGCGAATAACCGCAGAAGTCGAAGTACAGCTGGAAGGTGTAGCCGGCCATGGACACCCAGGCCATAGGGACCGAGATGGACGAATAGCCTATGGTATTGGCGGCGGTCCAGATGCTCCCCAGCTGGTTGGCAAGTATAACCTTAAAGCCCAGGCCTATCACGAAGGTCTTAAGTCCGTCCAGGAATTTCTGCAGGCTCTCCTTCCTCTGGTGAAGCTCCGTCCTGACGTCCGAAAAACGCACTATGGGGCCTGCGATCAGCTGCGGGAACATCATTATGTACGCGCCTATGTTGACGAAGCTCTTCTCCACCAGGGACGGATCCCTGTAGACGTCGATTATGTAGGAGACTATCTGGAAGGTGTAGAAGCTTATACCTATCGGAAGCTCCAACCCGAGGGATGTGCCGAGTATGAAGTCTATGTATTTGAATACGAACAGCACCCCGAAGTCCACCACCAGCCCTATTATAAGGACGAAGCGCTTAGTCGCGGTGCGGTCTTTTTTAGACACGCCGCACTTGTGTATCACCATGCCCACATAGTAGTTGAACACCACGGAGGCCAGTATGACTATCAGGTAGAGAGGCGTGCCGGACACGAAGGTCCCGTATCCGTAGAAGCCTACGCTGAAAAGAAACACTACAGTGTTCCTGTAGGGCCTGGCGAACCTGCATGTCAGATAATATGCCGCAAGGAAGAGCGGGAGAAATACGCCTAAAAAAGCTAAACTGCTGAATACCATATCTTTTGTACTTTTTCTATCCAGATTATATAATAATACACTATATGTTGACGTATTACAACGGTTATTGCGCGCCGGATATTGTATAAAAAGCTATTACTGTGTATAATTATGTTTATGAACGGTCTTTTCGAGATCAAAAACAGGGCTTTCCTTAAAAAGACACTAACACTGCTGCTTCCGGTGGTGCTGCAGCAGCTCATAACGGTTGGCATAAACTTCCTGGACAACCTAATGATAGGATCCTTCGGGGAGATTTCCATTGCCTCCGCCGCCTTCGGGAACCAGATATACAACTTCTTTCAGTTCATATGCATGGGTCTGGGCTCCGGCGCGGTGGTCATGTCCAGCCAGTTCTGGGGAAGAAGGGAATACGACGCCATGCGCACCACCGCGTCCATGGCGCTGAAGGTGACCGCGGCCATCTGCGCCCTGTTCACCCTTCTCTGCGTCGGCTGGCCGCAGGTTATGCTGCGCATATTTACAAACGATCCGGGCGTCATTGCCACCGGAAGCCCCTACCTGCGGCTTATAGGCTCCACCTTCCTTCTTGCGGGCTTAAGCTCAACTGCCACCTACCTCTTAAGGAGCGTAGGCACCGTGAGCATATCCCTCATAGGCTCCGCCGCGGCGTTCTTCATCAACCTGTTCTTCAACTGGGTATTCATTTTCGGAAAGCTCGGCGCTCCGAGGCTGGAGCTCGTGGGAGCCGCCGTAGGCACCATAATAGCAAGGCTCTTCGAGTTCTGCTTCGTATTCGGGTACTTCGTCCTGAAGGACAAAAAGTTCGGCTTCAGGCTAAAGCACTTTGCTCTTTCGGGAGGAGACCTCAGAAAGCAGTATGTAAAATACAGCGTTCCGGTGCTCATAAGCGACACCCTTCTGGGACTGAGCCTTTCGCTAACCAGCGTGGTATACGGCCACATGTCCCCGGTGATGGCCTCAGCAAGCTCCATATCGGGATCTCTTATCCAGCTCATATCAATACTCAACGTGGGAATGTCCGGCGCGGCCGCGATAGTAATAGGAAACACCATCGGAGAGGGCGACATCCCCAGGGCCAAGCGCGAGGGCAACAGCTACATACTCCTCTCCTTCCTCTTCGGTCTTGCAGTGATACTGCCGATATTGGCCTTCAGGAACTTTTACATAGGTTTCTACAGCATACAGCCGGAGACCGTGGAGCTGGTATACATGATGCTCAATACCACGTTCTTCATGCTGCCCATACAGACTGTGGCATACGTCATCTCCAAGGGGATACTGCGCGGAGGCGGAGACACGAGGTTCCTGCTTCTGGCAGACTCCAGCTGCGTCTGGTTCATATCGCTTCCGCTCGGCGCTCTGGCGGCCTTCGTATGGCATCTGAGCCCGTTCTGGGTATATCTTTTCCTCAGGGTGGAGTTCCCGCTCAAGGGCATAGTTTGCTTTATCCGCTACTGCAGCGGCAAGTGGATAAAGGAGATACGCGCCAAGTCCTGACCCCCTCACTGATTATCTTTACAGCGGCGGTTTTTCCGCCGTTTTTCTTGTTATTTTTCCCTGTGGTGATAAAATAATAACATAAGGGTAATGATCGGGAAGCCTTAAGCAGGCGGAGGTACATCTATGGCAAATTCACAGGAAACATTCAGAAAAGAGATTAAGTTCCACGGACGCAGAGGCAACATACGCCAGGGAGCGCTGATGGACGCTGCCTTCCTCGGCTGGGACAGCATGTCGCTTCAGTACGGCCTGGTGGACGCGGACGGAATGATACCGGAGGAGACAGACCGTCAGCATGTCCACGACTACGACCAGGCGCTGTTCTTCATAAGCTCGGACCCGGACGACATGCTCCACCTCGGCGCCGAGATAGAGATAGATATGGGAGCCGAAGGCATACGCTTCCGCACTCTCATACCCAGAGTAATGGTGATCCCTAAGGGAACGCCGCACTTCTCCCCTGTCGTAAGAGATCTTAAGAGGCCTTTCTTCTTCATGTCCGTAAACCTCACAAAAGAATTCAAAGCTGCGGCAGCGGATATCTCAAAGGAACCGTGCACGGGGCCCTGGAACACCTTCCTCGGAGATTTCTTCGACAACTTCAGGGAGCTGAACTTCTCGGCAAACGACCCCTACCACTACGGAGGCGAGCGTCAGCAGGCCTCGGACGGTATGACTACCTTCACCCCGGGAGACGCCATGGGCCTTCCGATAACCTTTGCATGGTCCACCGTCAAAAAGCCTCATAACCTTGGGCCCTGGAGAGCAGACGGCAAGCACCACCCGCACAAGCACGACGATTTCGACGAGGCCCTGATACTCCTAAGCCTGGACCTTGACGACCTTACGGAGCTCCACGCCGTGGCGGACTTCTGCACCGGAGACGAGGAGAAGGACCAGTACCATCATATGCTTACGAAGGCTACGGTAATGGCCATGCCTAAGGGCAACTTCCACCTTCCGCTGGTATTCAGGGAAGTTGAAAAGCCCTGCGTTTTCATAACCATCGGAAATCACTGATCCTTTTCGGAAAGGAAGACCATGAGCATCATTTCATATTCATACGTCCCGGATCAGGGCTGGACGGGCAAAGGCTTTTGCGTCTCGGCAGACAAAGCGCCGGAGAACGTTTCCCTTACCGTAAGCGCCAGAGACGGCAGCGTTTCTCAGGTAAAGATAAACAGCCTCAGCTTTATGGACGGACAGGCAAAGATAGAGACAGAGGACTTCGACTACAGATCCCGATGGACCTTAAGCGTAGACGGCGCTCTCTACACCAGGAAGGACATGACAGCGGAAAGCTGCGAGGGCGTGGATGCCTTCGACATAAAGAAGGACGGAAACGTCATCTACAGGCTCTACACCCCGAAGGTGCAGGGTCCGAGACCTCTGATACTGTTCCTTCACGGAGGCGGAAACGGCGGAGACGACCTTATAACGCACATAGCGGCGGACTACGGCTGCACGCAGTTCCCGCAGAAATACCCGGATTTCTACATAATGGCGCCCCAGGCTCCCGAGCGGGACATGAAGGAGTTTTTAAAGAACTTCGGCAAGGCGGACTTTGCGCACTCGGACCAGACCGGTCCTTACGGATGGTACAGGGAATACCTGGCGGAGATCTGCGGGCTCATCCGCAGGATGATATCCGAGGGCAAGGTGGACGGACGAAGAGTATACGTAACAGGAATGTCCATGGGAGGCGCTGGCACGCTGAGAGCCCTGAGCGTAGGAGCAGGCCTGTTCGCTGCGGCGGTCCCAATCTGCCCCAGCATGACGCCCGAGACCTTCAACATACTTAAAGGACTTACGAAGGCCAAGCTCTGGATAGCCACGGCCTACGTGGACCACACCATATACCGCCATAAGTACATAGTTGACGGGATAATGGCCCTTAAGGACGCGGGGAACAGGAACGCCCACCTTACGCTCTACAGTCCTGAGGAGCTCGCCAAGTACGGCATAGCGACCGAGGAAGACCTGAGCCTTAAGGACAGGTTCTGGAAGAACCACTGGTCCTGGGTGCCCACATACCACGACGAGCACGGCATAATGAGCTGGATGACGGAGCAGACTCTGGACATCTGACGGAGGCGGATAATGACCAAGGAAGAAAGGATACAGCGCGCGGTGGACGCTGCCGTAGAGACTCACATGAAGTTCTCGGTCTGCGGGAGGAGCGCCATGTACGGCCTTAAGCAGGCATTCGATTTTATCCCCGATGAGTTCGTAACGGCATCAATGTCTCTGTCCGGGGGCGGCGGCGCAGGCTACGGGTCCTGCGGAGCCTACAGCTCGGCGCTTATGGTGACCGGTCTTAAGTACAACCCGACGATAGATCAGCAGGCAAAGGATCCCGGGCTCTTCCCTCCCGCCCAGGCGAAGTTCATGGAGCTAAGGGACAGGTTCAAAAAGGAGTTCGGGACCATACTGTGCCCGGAGATTCACAAGCAGCTGTTCGGAAGGACCTTCGATTTTACCGATCCCAAAGAACTGGAAATGTACATGAACATGGAGGGCCGCTGCGAGAAATGCGCTCAGACAGTGGCAAGAGCCGTGCGCATAACCTGCGAGATGCTGATGGAGGATGAGGACTGACAAATAAAAAAACGGCGCGGGCAAAGACCCGCGTCGTTTTGCTTTTTTTGGCTTTATTACTTGATCAGGTTTCCGAGAATGCCTATCACGTCGCCTGCGTCAAGACCATCGGAGAGGTCTACTCCGCCGCTCTTCTTGGCGGTGGACCTGGTAGTGGTCTTGGCGGTATTGGTGCTGATGGCGCCGGAGAGCAGAGAGCCCGCAAGGCTGCCGAGGTCTACGTTGCTGAGCAGCGAGGACATAAGGCTTGTGGTCTGAGCGGTCTTTGCCTTCTGTGTAGTCGCGGTCTTTGTCTGAGCCGTGGTCTGCTTGCCGATAAGGCTCATCAGAAGAGGAGCGGCCGCTGAAAGAACGGAAAGGGCCTGCTTCTGCGTTACGCCGGCCTGGCTTGCAACGCTTCTGGTGATGGAATTGGTCTGATTTCCGAAAAGGTGCTGTATAATCTTAGCTCCGTCGTTCAGATCTACGTTGTTGTAGAAAGCTGCCAGGTTGGAAGTGTCATCCTGTGCGTGGGATGAAAGTGCCTTGGCAAAGCTTGTGGCGGTAGAAGTCTGAGTGGCCTGTCTGTTCGCTCCGGAAAGGAGAGAAGGAAGTGCGGATGCCAGAATGCTGGTAACGTCGTTAGTTGATGCTCCTGTTGCCTGGCTGATGCCGCTGGTGCTGGGGCTCCCCATGAGAGCTCCCATTATGCTCATAAGATCCATTTAATTACCTCCGTAAAGTAAAGATCATATAACTATCTGTTAAGATTATGCTCTTTTTTACCTAAAAATGCAAGAAGTATACTCAAACTAAAAAAAATGTTGTATAATCGTACCTGTAATTATTATCATCATTGATATTTCAAGGAAAGGAAGCTATATAACATGGCAGAAAAGAAAGAAAAGAAGCTCACTGCTTCGACTACCGTCACCACGCCTTCAGGATATACCGCTAAGGAAGCAAAGCCTGTAGGAAACGCGGGTGGTCTGAGGGCAGGCGCTGTCATACTGTGGGTCGTCGCGATAGTATTCGAGATCCTGGCAGTTCTGGTGCTGTTCGGAAAGATCAACATCACCTTCATGCCGCAGCTCTGGCAGCTGATAGCATTCATAGTCCTGGATCTGGTATGCGTCATCATCGGTTCCCAGCTCTGGAAGAAGGCAAACCACATTAAGCCGGCCTCCAAGCAGAACGCTCTCAAATTCTGGCTGTGGAACAACATGGGTGTCATAGTATCCTGCTTCGCGTTCGTTCCCATCATCATCCTGATGCTCACGAACAAGGATCTGGACAAGAAGACCAAGACCATCGCCGTGATAGCAGCTGTAATAGCGCTCATCATAGGCGGAGCCGCCAGCATAGACTACAACCCCGTTTCTCAGGAAGAGCTAACCGCCGCAGAGGCAGCGCTCGGAGAGACGACAGTTTACTGGTCCCCGTTCGGCAAGGTATACCACACCCACGACGACTGCTCCGCTCTGAACGTTTCCGAGACTCTCACCTATGGCACTGTTGATCAGGCCATCGCCGAGAACCGCACAAGACTCTGCAAGTTCTGCGCCAAGAGAGACAACATCGAGAACGTAACGACAGACGAACAATAGCTCAATGCGAACATAAAAAATACCGCCCGGATATCCGGACGGTATTTTTATTGCTTCTGTTTACCCTATTATCTTCAGGGCGCCGGTCGGGCAGACCTCGGCGCAGGCCTTGCAGGTAAGGCACTTCTCTATGGTCTTGGGATCGTTGAACTCCGGCTTGATGACAGTGTTGAAACCTCTTCCCACAAGACCCAGCAGACCGGCTCCTACCTCCTCGTCGCAGACACGCACGCAGAGGTTGCAGCTTATGCACTTGCCCTGGTCGCGCTCTATGCAGACAAGCTTCTGCTCCTTGAAGTACGGGTGCTTTTCGCCCTTGAAGCGCTCCGGCTTAAGATCCGGCTCCCTCTGGGCGAACTTTATGAGATCGCAGTTGCCGTACTCGTGGCAGCCGCACTCAAGGCACCTTAAGGCCTCCTTAACAGCCGTATCCTCATCGAAGCCCTTGTTTACCTCGGCGAAGTCCTTGTTGCGGATATCCGCGTCTCTTACAGGCATCTTGGCCCTGGGAGCGGACTCCCACGGGGAGAAGTCTATGTCCTTGGGATCGCGTTTGGAGAGGAAAGGCATGCTGAACGGCACCTCGTGACCCTTAAGGAAGGAATCAATGACGCCGGCGGCCTTCTGGCCCTCGCCTATGGCTTCTATTGCTATGCTGGCGCCCCTGTTGGTGGCGTCGCCTACCGCGAATACGTCCGGAAGATTTGTGCGGAAGGTGCTCTCATCCGCGGCTATTATTCCGCGCTTGTTGAGCGCAACTCCGTCCAGTCCGGAGGGATCGAGGCGCTGGCCTATTGCGGAGATGACGGAATCCAGCTCAAGGATCTCGAACTTGCCCTCTACAGGAACAGGCTTTCTTCTGCCGCTCTCGTCAGGCTCACCGAGCTCCATGACCTGCAGCTTCATCTGCTTTACCTTGCCGTCGGCTCCCGCTATGATCTCTGCGGGGTTGGTGAGGAACTTGAACTGAACGCCCTCTTCCTTTGCCTCTTCTATCTCCACCTTCTCCGCGGGCATCTCTGCTTCGGTACGGCGGTAGATGACGTAGACGTTCTCGGCGCCCAGACGCACCGCAGTTCTGCAGGCGTCCATAGCGGTGTTTCCGCCGCCTACTATGGCAACGTTCTTTCCTATCGCGGGAGCGTTTCCTTCTATGACGCCGCGCAGGAAGTCTATGCCTCCGTATACGCCTTCAGCGTCCTCGCCCGGGCAGCCTATGCTGCTGGGGGTCCATGCGCCTACCGCTATGACCGTAGCATCGTAGTATTTTCTGAAATCATCGAAGCTGACGTCCTTGCCGACCTTGTAGTCGTTTATCATGGTGACGCCGAGCTTTTCGATCTGGTCTATCTCCTTCTGGAGTATGCCTTCCTTGGGCAGGCGGTACTCGGGGATGCCGTAGCGGAGCATTCCGCCCATGTGAGGCATCTGGTCAACGACTGTGACGTCGTGGCCCTTAAGGCGCAGGAAGTAAGCCGCGGTAAGACCTGCCGGGCCTCCGCCTATTATTCCCACCCTCTTGCCTGTCTCGGGAGCCACTTCCGGAACGAACCTGTCCTCCGAGAAGAGGTCCTTGTCCGCCGCGAAGTACTTAAGGAACGCTATGGAAAGCGGTTCCTCAACATACTGGCGCCTGCAGTCCTTCTCGCAGGGATGCGGGCACACACGGCCAATGCTTGCAGGAAGAGGATTGGTCTCCTTTACTATCCTGGTAGCTTCTTTTGCGTTGCCCAGAGCTATCTGCTTGATGTAGGCCTGGCAGTTTGTATTTGCCGGGCACCTGAGCATGCACGGAGGCAGGCAGTCGCCCTCGTGGTCGGACATTATGAGCTCGAAGGCCACCTTCCTTGCCTGCTTAACGCGAGGAGTATCGGTGTGGTACACAGCCCCGTCAGTGGCTATCGTAGCGCAGGAACGCTGGAGCTTGGGACTTCCGTCCATCTCCACCACACAGACGCCGCAGGCTCCGTACACCTTTACCCTGCCGTTGTAGCAGAGGGAGGGTATGTCTATTCCGTTGGCGCGGGCTATTCCCAGGACGGTATTTCCCTCGTAACCTTTGCACTTCTTTCCGTCTATTGTAATAGTTATCTCTTTCATCACAGCACCCCCTACTCGACCGATATCGCACCGAAACGGCATGTCGCATAGCACTGACCGCACTTGATGCAGTCCTGCTGACGTATGGCGTGCGGCTTCTTTACTTCTCCGTCGATGGCCTTGGCCGGGCACTTCTTTGCGCAAAGCGTGCAGCCCTTGCACTTCTCGGGATCTATCGAATACTTAAGGAGTGCGGTGCATTCGTGGGCCGGGCACTTCTTGTCCTTTATGTGAGCCTCATACTCATCGCGGAAGTACCTGATGGTGGTAAGAGCCGGGTTAGGAGCCGACTGGCCGAGTCCGCACAGGGAACCATCCTTAACAGCAAGGCAAAGCTCCTCAAGAAGCTCTATGTCGCCTTCCCTGCCTTCGCCGTTTACTATCCTGGTGAGTATCTCATTAAGACGCTTGGTGCCTATCCTGCAGGGCACGCACTTTCCGCAGGATTCTTTGGTGGTGAAGTCCAGGAAGAACTTGGCCATTCCCACCATGCAGGTGCTCTCGTCCATTACTACCATACCGCCGGAGCCCATTATGGCGCCTGTAGCGCCCAGGGCCTTGTAGTCTATGACGGTATCGAACATGGAATAAGGGATGCAGCCGCCTGAAGGTCCGCCCATCTGGACTGCCTTGCACTTCTTGCCGTCCTTGATGCCTCCGGCAATGCCGAAGATGACGTCGCGGAGAGTCATTCCCATGGGAACCTCTACGAGGCCGCCCTTCTTTACCTTGCCTGTTACGGCGAACACCTTGGTGCCCTTGCTGCCCTCTGTGCCCATCGCGGCGAACTTCTCTCCGCCGTTTGCGAGTATCCAGGGAACATTGGCAAAGGTCTCTACATTGTTGATGTTGGAGGGCTCAAGATTATATCCTGCCTGAGCCGGGAACGGGGGCTTAAGACGCGGCATTCCGCGCTTGCCTTCCAGGGACTCGATAAGAGCTGTCTCTTCTCCGCATACGAACGCGCCGGCGCCTGCCTTTATGCGCATGTCGCAGGAGAAGCCTGTGCCCATGATGTTCTTTCCGAGCATTCCGTTCTCGCGGGCTTCCTTCATGGCGTTCTCCAGACGGACTATTGCCAGAGGATATTCCGCGCGGACGTATACCACCGCCTCGGTGGCTCCGATGGCGTATGCGCCTATCATCATGCCCTCGATGAGGTTATGAGGATCGCTCTCTATTACGGCGCGGTCCATGAAAGCGCCGGGATCTCCCTCGTCGGCGTTGCAGATGAGGTACTTCCTGCCGCTCTTGCTTACGGAATTCTTGGCTGCGTTCCACTTGAACCATGTTGGGAAGCCTGCTCCGCCGCGGCCTGCAAGACCGGAGGTCTTTATGACGTTTATTACGTCGTCCTGAGTCATGGTGGTGAGGACCTTCTTAAGAGCCTCATAACCGCCGCGCCTCTGGTAATCCTTTATGTCCGTTGGGTCTACTATTCCGCAGTTTCTGAGAGCTATCCTGGTCTGCTTGCTGAGGAACTCCTTGTCCTCTTCCAGGATCTTAAGCTCTTCCACGCCGGAGAAATCACCGCTCTTTACGGCGTCTACGACTGCCTGAGCATCCTTTTCGGATACCCTTACGAGCCTCTGCACCAGGGCGTCTCCTTCATAGACGTCCACTATCGGCTCCAGGTAGCACATTCCTATGCAGCCTGTTATCTTAAGCTCTATGCCGCTCCCCTCGATAAGAGGCTCTATCGCGGAATAGACCTTGGCAGCGCCGGCGGCTATGCCGCAGCTGCCTTCGCCTACGACTATCTTCTTCATGCCTGTCCCTCCTTTTCCGCCTTCTCGCGAAGCTCACGAAGGATGTTGATCGTTTTTTCCGGGGTGAGAGTACCGTAGGTCTCTCCGTTGATCATCATTACCGGTGACAGCGAGCAGCATCCCAGGCACGCTACGTTGGAGAGCGTGAACAGACCGTCCTCCGTAGTCTCTCCGTCCTTTATCCCAAGCTCCTCGGTAATGGCTGAGGCGATACGCTCGGAACCGTTTACATGGCACGCCGTGCCCTGGCACTGCATGATCAGATACTTGCCTATGGGCTGCAGGCGGAACTGAGTGTAGAACGTCGCTACGCCCAGGACCTTTGCCGGAGAATTGCCGGTAGCCTCTGCCACGTGGTATATCACGTCTATGGGCAGATAGCCGTAGATATCCTGCGCCTTCTGGAGTATCGTGATCAGACTGCCTTCCACCTTGGCGTATTCATCAAGGACACCGGAAAGCAGCGACAGATCGCTCTTTTTCTTGTTGCATTCACACATTATTGATCTCCTCTTTTTAAATGGACCGTCAGGCCCATATTTATGTGTCTTCGTTGAACGTAAATGATATTATACCAAATAAAAACGACTTTTGAAAGAAAATTAACAATTTGCGAAAAAAAACAGCCGCCCGCATCGAGCGGACGGCTGCGCATGACGATATGCTTACTTTTTGAAGAGCCCCGAGAGCTTGCTCGCGAAGGTAGCCTTCTCCTCCTTGACGGCGGTCTGAGCATCCTCGGCAGCCTTCTGGGCTTCCTGAGCGGCCTTCTGGGCAGCCTGCTGAGCAGCTACCTGAGGCGGAATGACGGGCTTGGCTGCTGCCTGGGAAGGAGCGGCTGCGTTGGCGGAGAACTGAGCGGTCTTCCTGGGAGGAAGCGGCGGCTTGCCTGCAGCTGTCTTTGCAGGAGCGGCTGCGGCTGCAGCGGCTTCTGCAGCCTTTGCTGCTTCTGCTTCTGCGGCGGCCTTTGCTGCTGCAGCGGCTTCCGCTGCCTTCTTTGCGGCCTCTGCTTCTGCTGCCTTTGCGGCTGCGGCGGCTTCCGCTGCCTTCTTTGCGGCCTCTGCTGCCGCGGCGGCTTCTGCAGCCTTCTTTGCGGCCTCAGCCTCTGCCTGGGCCTTCATCTCGGCCTCTGTGGGCATGTCTCCGGCTCCGCCTGCCTTGGCGTCGGGAACGGGTATCTTAAGATCCGCGCCAGCGAATATCAGATTCGGGTTAGCAATGTTGTTCAGCTTTACTATGGCGTCCACAGTTGTTCCGAACTGCTTGGCTATCTTGGTGAGATTGTCTCCGGACACTATCTTGTAGGTGACATACGGAGCCTCGGCTGCAGGAGCCGCAGGAGCATCGGGAACATTGATCTTTATCTCCTGGCCCACGAAAATGAGGTTCGGATTCTTGATGTTGTTCCACTTTACAAGGTCGCCTACCGTGGTGTTGTATGCCCTTGCTATCTTGGAGAGATTGTCTCCGGATACTACTTTATAGATTACTTCTGCCATTTCTAAACCTCCATAAATGACTGAAACAATGATGAACTATCTCTTATACGCAGGCATCAGCTGCAGCTTGTGCAGATTTGCGCTGTGCATCTTGTCGATCTTATTTTTTGTAGCCTCGTCGTCGCATTCTCCGGTGCGGATATAGCGGTCCAGAACGGCATAGGTAAAGCCTATCTTGTCCTCATCCGTCATTCCGCTGAGCCCGTCCGAGGGAGTCTTGTGCACCAGTTCCTTCGGAAGTCCCAGAAGATCTCCTATCTGCAGCATCTCGGTAACGGTGAACGAGCTGCAGGGCGAGAAATCTCCGGCGGCATCGCCGAACTTGGTGGAGTAGCCTATGTAATCCTCGGAGGCATTGCAGGTATTGGCCACCCTGCCGCCCTCCGGAAGAGACTGAGCCACTGCGTAGAGGCATGTCATGCGGATCCTGGGCGGGATATTGATCCTGGTGTCGTTTGAGAGCTCAAAGTGCGTTCCGAGCTCCGCCTTAAGAGCCTTGACAGTCTCCCCGATATTTGCGACCACGCTCCTGATGCCGAGAGTCTCCACGACCTTTTTTGCATCCGCTATGTCCTTCTGTACGCCGTCCGGCATCAGAACGCCAACCACGCGGTCCTTTCCGAGGCTGTCTGCAAGGAGCCTGGCTACTATAGTGGAATCCTTTCCTCCGGAGATGCCTATCACGGCGCTCGCTTTAGGGCCGTTCTCCTCGAACCAGTCCTTTATCCAGCGCTTGACGTTCTCTGTCTCCTTAGCCGCATCGAAAGCAGGCGCCTTGGGAGCGCCCTCGTGCTCCATCCTCCATTTTATGCAGCGCTCCAGGTATTCCACGTAATCCGGGTTCTTGCACATGCCCTTGCCCGGGGTGTCGGACACCTTGGCCACGTCCTGACCGTTGCAGACCGTGGTCTTCATGACTATGTTAAGCGCAGGTACGTCGGTGTCGTTGGCTATGTAGGTGCCTATTCCGAAGGCCACCTTGGCCCTTCCCTCGAAGTGCCTGTAGATCTCGTCCGCCTTTACGAAATTGAGGCTGTCGGAGAACAGGAGCGTCTTGGTCCTCGGATCTATCCCGAGGTTCTCGTAGTGCTTTATGAGCTTCTCTCCCCAGACTATCGGGTCTCCGCTGTCGTGCCTTACTCCGGAGAACAGCGTGCCGAACGTCAGCTGGAAGTCCTTGAGGAAGCAGTCAGTTGTTATGGTATCCGTTAGCGCAGTTCCGTTGAGTATGCCGTATTCCTTTACCCAGGCGTCCAGAGCGTACCAGTTGGAATATGCGGGGTTGTGCCTGTGGTTGCCCTGCCCCACGCACATTATCCACTCGTGAGCCATGGTGCCTACGGGCATAACTCCGAGCCTCTTTGCCAGATAGACGTTGGATGTCCCTACGAAGGTGGAGTTCTTGAACTTTGCGTCCCTCAGGCGCATAACGGCGAGCTCCTCCGCGTGCGCGGAGAGCCTTCTTCTCAGGCCGAACTCGCTGAAGGAGCCTATGTTGAGCCTTCCTGTCTCCAGAGCCTCTATCTTGTCGTCGAGCCTCTTGATGAAAGACTTCATCAGCTCGTCGTGGTCGTAGGCCATGCGGAAATAGACCTCATTCACTATGGCAAGAGTCGGGATCTCATACATGGACGTGTTGAGCCATGTGCCCTTGGTCTCTATGGAAAGACCGCACTCTGCGTCCGTCCCTATTATGAAGTCCTCGTACAGAGGATGCCAGAGCCTTAAAAAGTCCACGTAGGAGCCCTTGATCCAGCGAATGCTGTCCAGATACGCAAGCTCGTCCTCCTTGAACGTCAGCGTGCAGTACGCCTTTATCTGCCTGCGTATCTCATCCACCATCTCGGGGGTAAAGTGAACGTCCTTGTTCCTGCACTTGAAGGTCCAGGTGGTCTTGTAGCCCGGAAACTGGTGGTATATGGCCTGCCCCATGGAGAACTTGTAGAGGTCCGTCTCCAGAAGGGACGTGATGATTATGTCCAGAGGATATTCTTTGGGTATTATGCCCTTCTCCTCCAGGAACTCCACGAATCTGGGATTGATAAGACTGCGGCTTGCGCCGGGGTTCTCGCGTATCTCTGAGCTGCTGACAGGAACATCGCTGCGGTCCAGCAGGACGAAGCGGTGCTTGGGATAGATGGCGCTCAGCTTTTCTATGAAGGACTCGTCTCCGGTATACCAGCAGTAGTCTCCCTTTGAGGGATCCTCTCCTGCCTGGGCAAAGAGCTCTTCTCCCCAGATCTTCCAGTTTTCTCCGGCAAAGGTACCGTCGCGGCCGAGCTTTTTGTCGTCCATCCTCACGACCTTGACGTTCTTGTTGTCCTTGTAGATCTCCCTTATGAGCCTGAGCCTTGTATCGTAATCTACGAAATCCTTTCCGCGGTCTGTCCTGTAGCCGCAGACGGCGATTATCGCGCGGTCGTTCTCCTTTATTGCGCGCTCTATCATCATCTCGTGCCCCTTGTGGAGCGGGATGAAGAAGCCGAACGCTATACCTGTCTTTACTTTCTTAGATGCAGACATGTCAGTCCTCCTCTCTTTGCCAACATTATAACACATATTGACCCGCACTTTACCCAATATTTTTTCGGTATGGAACTGTTGTGGAACGCTCGGGGAATACCCGGGGACTGCTCCTGCTGTATACTTATCCACGTTGGACGACAACAGCAGAATTTAACAATAAAAATACGGAGGTAAAAAAATGTATTTTGAAACAATAGCAAAGGTCATCGCGGAGCGCATGGACATCGACATCGCCGACATCAAGCCGGAAAGCACATTCGCAGACCTTAAGATCGATTCTCTTGACACAGTGGACATGGTAATGAATCTTGAGGACATCCTCGGAATAGAGATCGACCTCGACCAGCCCGTTACCACAGTCGACGACCTCGACAAGTTCATCCAGAGCAAGGTGGAAGCAAAATGATAAGATCCGAGTTATGCAGCATTCTGGGCATCAAGTACCCTGTATTCCAGGGCGGTATGGCGTGGATAGCTGACGGAAAGCTCGCAGCAGCCGTCTCCAATGGAGGCGGCCTTGGCATAATTGCGGCAGGAAACGCCCCCGGCGAATACGTCCGCGGACAGGTAAAGATCGCAAGAGAGCTCACCGACAAGCCCATAGGCGTAAACATAATGCTCATGAGCCCGTTCATAGACGACGTGGCTAAAGTCGTAGTTGAAGAGAAGGTGGACGTAGTCACCACCGGCGCCGGAAATCCCTCAAAGTTCATGGCGGCATGGAAGGAAGCCGGAATAAAGGTAATCCCCGTGGTGCCTTCCGTTGCAATGGCAAAGCTGATGACAAGGCTCGGCGCCACAGCTGTAATAGCTGAGGGCGGAGAGAGCGGCGGACATGTGGGCGAGCTCACAACGATGGTCCTCGTGCCCCAGATCGCCGACGCCACTCCCCTGCCTGTAATAGCGGCAGGCGGAATAGCCGACGGCAGAGGCGTTGCGGCAGCCTTCATGCTCGGAGCATGCGGCGTTCAGCTCGGGACCAGGTTCCTGAGCGCCTACGAGTGCGGCGTGCACCCCAACTACAAGAAGAAGATACTCAAGGCCACCGACCTTTGCACCATGGTAACGGGCAAGAGGCTCGGACACCCGGTGCGTCAGCTCCGCACTCCTTTCGCGAAGAAGTACTGGGAGGCAGAATACGGCGGAATGCCTGACGATGAGCTGGAAGCTCTCGGAACGGGCGTCCTCAGGCTCGCAGCCGTTGAGGGCGACGAAGAGAGAGGATGCTTCCTCTCCGGCCAGATAGCCGCCATGGTAAAGAAGGAACAGCCTGCGGCAGAGATAATAAAGGAACTTATGGAGGAGGCAGAGCCTCTGCTCCTGGGAGCATCGAAATGGGTAGAATAGCTTTCGTTTTCTCCGGCCAGGGAGATCAGTTCCCCGGCATGGGAAAAGAACTCTACGATAACTATGACGCTGCGCGCAAGGTGTTCGACACCTGCGAGAGCCTGCGTCCCGGAACTCTTAAGCAGTGCTTTGAGGGCACCGAGGAAGAGCTGAAGCAGACCTCCAATACTCAGCCCTGCATGTTCGCGATGGAGCTTGCGGCGGCGGCAGTGCTCACCGAAAAAGGCATAGAGCCGGAAGCTGCAGCAGGTTTCTCCCTGGGAGAAGTTGCAGCAGCAGCTTTTTCCGGAGTGTTCAGCCTGAAGGCCGGCTTTGAGCTCGTGACAAGGCGCGGACAGCTGATGCAGGAGGCGTCCGAGACTCAGGACACTTCCATGGCAGCCGTAGTAAAGCTTACTAACGAGCAGGTGGAAGAGGTGTGCGCAAAGCACCCCGGGATATATCCCGTGAACTACAATTCTCCCGGGCAGGTGAGCGTTTCGGGCCTAAGCTCCGAGATGCCTGCCTTTAAGGAGGACATAAAGGCGATACGCGGAAGAGTGCTTCCGCTGAACGTGCGCGGCGCTTTCCATTCGCCCTTCATGCAGCCGGCCGCAGAAAGCTTTGCGGAAGAGCTCAAAAAGGCGGAGCTCAAAAAGCCCGCCGTTACGCTCTATGCTAACCTTACGGCCAGGCCCTACGGCGACGACGCGTTCGAGCTTCTGTCAAAGCAGATCGTAAACCCCGTCCGCTGGGAGCAGACAGTAAGGAACATGATAGCCTCCGGGATAGACACCTTCATAGAGATAGGCCCCGGACAGACTCTCATAAACCTTATCAGGCGCACGGATGCAAACGTAAAGACATACAGCGTCTCCGAGATGGATGCGCTCCTTTCGGAGGTAGAGAATGCTTAACGGAAAGACAGCCGTCGTGACAGGCGGAGCACAGGGCATAGGTGCAGCCATTGCCCTTAAGTTCGCGTCCATGGGCGCGGACATAGCCATACTCTGCCGCTCCGGCGAAGAAGCCGCCGCTCCTCTTCTTGAGCAGATAAGATCCGAATACGGCGTAAAAGCCGGGGCTTACCGCTGCGACGTGTCCTCCTACGAGGATTCCAAGGCCGCGGTAGCTGCAATAAAGAAGGATTTCGGGACCGTACACATCCTCGTGAACAACGCCGGGATCACCAGAGACGGCCTTGTAGCCACCATGAAGGAGGAGTCCTGGGACGCCGTTCTGGATACGAACCTCAAGGGCGCCTTCAACATGATACGCCACTGCACCGGACTGTTCCTGAGGAACAGGGAGGGATGCATCATAAACATCAGCTCCGTGTCCGGAATGATAGGAAATCCCGGCCAGGCCAACTACTCCGCTTCCAAGGCGGGGCTGATAGGTCTTACCAAGACAGTCGCCAAGGAGCTCGGTTCCAAGGGCATACGCTGCAACGCCATAGCCCCGGGATTCATCAGGACGAAGATGACCGCGGACCAGGAGGACAGCCCCCTGCTCTCAATGATCCCTCTCGGAAGGATGGGAGAGCCGGAGGACATAGCTCAGGCGGCGGCATACCTGGCTGAAGCCGGATACGTAACAGGCGAAGTGCTGCGCGTGGACGGCGGAATAGCAATGTAAGGAGAGACATGAACGAATACAGAAGAGTAGTCGTAACGGGAATGGGAGTCGTAAGCCCCGTAGGCAGCGACATCACCACATGCTGGGACAACCTCACAGGCGGTTATAACGGCATAGGCCCCATAACCTATTTCGACACCACCAACTACAAGGCAAAGCTCGGAGCCCAGGTAAAGGGCTTCGACGCGGAGCAGTACATGGAGCACGTTGAGACTCTGCGCAACGATCTCTACACCCAGTACGCCATAGGCGCCGCCCAGCAGGCCATGGACGACAGCGGGATACTCGGGACAATAGCTCCCGAAAGGTTCTCGGTGTACTTCGGCTCCGGCATAGGCGGTCTGGGCACCACATCCACCGAGGTGGAGAAGCTCAACACGCGCGGACCGCGCAGGGTATCCCCCCTGTTCGTGCCCATGATGATACCGAACATGGCGGCAGGTGCTCTTGCCATCCGTTTCGGATGCAAGGGAGCGGCAATGCCTTCAGTCACCGCCTGCGCCTCCGGATCAAATGCCATAGGTGAGGCAGTAAGGGCGATACGCCACGGCTACACCGACGCAGCCATATCCGGCGGAGCGGAGGCTTCGATAGTTCCGGTAGGAGTTGCGGGATTCATAAACATGCAGGCCCTCTCCACTTCCGAGGATCCGAACGCCGCTTCCCTGCCCTTCGACGCAAGGCGCGGAGGCTTCGTAATAGGCGAAGGCGCCGCGGCTCTGATACTTGAGGAATACGAGCACGCCAAGGCCAGAGGAGCTAAGATATACGGAGAGATCTGCGGCTACGGAGTGACCTGCGACGCATATCACATCACCTCTCCTGACCCCAATGCCGAAGGAGGCGCAAGGGCCATGGAGGACGCGCTTAAGGAGGCCGGATACAAGGCCGGAGAGTCCGTATACGTAAACGCGCACGGAACAGGCACCAAGATGAATGACTCCGGTGAGACCCTCGCCATAAAGAAGGCTCTCGGAGAAGAGGAAGCAAGGAAGGCGATCATAAGCTCCACCAAGTCCATGACAGGGCACATGCTGGGAGCTGCGGGCGCCATAGAGGCCATAGCCTGCCTTAAGGTGCTGGAGACAGGAATCATCCCGCCGACCATCAACCTCAAGGAGCCGGACCCCGCCTGCGACCTCAACTACACGCCCAACAAGGCCGTTAAGGCAGATGTGGACCTGTGCCTTTCCAACTCGCTGGGATTCGGCGGACACAATGCCTGCCTGGCCTTCAGGAGGGCAAAATGACCCTTAACAAAGAAGATATAAAAAAGATACTCCCCCACCGCGACGATATGCTGCTGGTGGATGACGTAACGGAGGAAGACGGCACCGCCGTGGGACATTATCATGTAACAGGCGATGAGTTCTTCTTAAGAGGCCACTTCCCAGGAAACCCCATAGTTCCGGGAGTGATACTCTGCGAGATACTGGCCCAGTCCGCCTGCATACTCCTTAAGGATAAGCTGGAGGAAGGACAGCTGCCGGTATATACCGGTCTTAACAACGTAAAGTTCCGCTCTCCGGTAAAGCCGGGAGACACCGTAGAGACCAGGTGCAGCATCAAAAGGGCAAAGCACCCCTTCTACTTCGCGGAAGGAACTGTATCGGTGGAAGGCCGCATGTGCGTCAGCGCGGAGTTCGCCTTTGCGATAACGAACGGCAATGCCGGGAGATAATATGAGCTTATATAAAAACTACTGCACAGAGGTATTGGATGAAAACGGGAGCCTTGTCGACTTCTCCCTGAAATATCCGGAGGATTTCAACTTCGGATACGACGTCGTGGACGTCATTGCAAGAGAGACGCCGGACAAGACAGCGATGGTATGGTGCAATACCGAGGGCGAGGAGCACATCTTCACCTTCAGGGACATAAAGGAACAGAGCGACAGGATAGCAAACGTTCTGAAAAGCGCCGGACTTAAGAAAGGCATGAAGGTTATGCTTGTGCTTAAGCGCCACTACGAGTACTGGTTTACCGTGGTAGCCCTGCACAAGCTCGGGATCACCGCCATTCCGGCAACGCACATGCTTCTTGTAAGCGACTACGTCTACCGCATCCAGATGGCCAGGATAGACGCCGTCATCTGCACGCCCAACAACGACGTTCCCGCAAAGATCAGGAGCGCGGTGCAGCAGGCCGGATCCAGCTGTATACTGTGGTGCATAAAGAAGGACATCATGGACTTCCGCAACCTCACGAAGGAAGCCGAAGCCGCAAGCGACGTTCTTGAAAGAGTGCCCACAAAGGCGACAGACAACATGCTGATGTACTTTACATCAGGCACCACAGGCTATCCCAAGGGAGTATTCCACGACTACACCTACCCACTGGCACACATAATAACCGCAAAATACTGGCAGCAGGTGTCTGAGGGCGGTCTGCACCTTACGGTCTCCGAGACCGGCTGGGGCAAGGCCTCCTGGGGAAAGATATACGGACAGTGGCTGTGCGGCGCCGCCGTCATGGTCTACGATTTCGACAACTTCGATCCCAGGCAGATGTGCAACGTCATAAACCGCTACGGCGTGGATTCCTTCTGCGCTCCTCCGACGGTGTACAGATACATCGTAAGGAAGGGCCTTCCGGCGATGCCCGGGCTTAAGCACGTTGCGACTGCCGGAGAGATGCTGGCTCCGGAGGTCTTCAAGAAGTTCTACGAGACCACCGGTCTTATGATAAACGAAGGCTACGGCCAGACCGAGACCGTTCTGCTGCTTGCGAACTTCAAGGGCATGACCTCCAAGGAGGGCGCCCTGGGCAAGCCTTCTCCCTTCTACGACGTCCAGCTGCGCAGCCGCGAGGGCGGTCCCGTAGCTCAGGGCGAGGTGGGAGAGATAGTAGTAGTTCCGAAGAACGGACCGCGCCAGGAAGGCGTGTTCAGCGGATACCTTTACGACGACGCCCAGTACGAGTACGTATGGCGCCAGGGCGTATTCCACACAGGAGACGCCGCCTACATGGACGAGGACGGATACTTCTGGTTCTACGGAAGGTTCGACGACATTATAAAGACGGGCGGCTTCCGCGTAGGGCCTTACGAGGTAGAGAACGTTCTGATGGAGCACCCTGCCGTTGTCGAATGCAGCGTGGTGGGAGTTCCTGACCAGCTCAGAGGCCAGGCGATCAAGGCCTTCATAGTGGCCGGAAGCGGCTATACGCCGTCCAAGGCTCTGGAACTGGACATCAAGAACAGCTGCAACAACAAGCTTGCCGAGTACAAGTGGATAAGGCAGATAGAGTTCGTAGACGAGCTTCCCAAGACCATAAGCGGAAAGATCAGAAAGAACGAATTAAGAGAGAAAGGCAAGTAACTTTCACAACCCCCTATAAGACCGCAGGAAGGGCTCTCCCCTTCCTGCAGTCTTTTTTTGCTTGCCTCAATTTGACTATCGCGGGTTTTCAGGTTATAATCTTCTGACAAAAGCTAACCAAAAAAGGACGGCAAAAGATGGCTAACGAAACAAATCTTCCGGATCTCGAACTGCTCGAAAAGACAGTCCCCTTCGGGATCGTCAGGTTCTCCGGCGGACAGACATCGCAGATAACATACATAAGCGAAGGCATGCTGAGCATGCTCAGATCCGGCGCCGCGGGCGAAGACTCCGCCGAAAGCCTCAGGATATGCAGCCAGAGCATTTACATGCTGATAACTCCCGAGGAGCGCGGAAGGTTCTCGCAGCTGCTGGATAACGCTGCAAAGACCGAAAGGCCGGCACCTGAAGAGACGGAGCTGGTACGCTTTGACGGCACCACCATGCGCTGCATGGTATGGATCTCCGCGGAAAGCAGCGGCGGATCCTGCGCGGTATTCGCAGACGTCGACGAATGGAGCAGGACGAGGCGCAGTCAGGAGACCAGGCGCTACATCCAGGCGCTCTCCGCCGTCTACGAGGACATTTTCGAGTTCGACTACGCCGCGCACACCGTAAAGTGCATATACAGCAGAAGATCCCCCATGCTGCGCTTCATCCGCAACGTGCCCATGAGCATTTCCGAGGCTACCAACCGCTGGATACTCCACAGGGCTCCCGCGGAAGACAAGGAAAAGCTCCGCAGCTTCTTCTCCGCTGAGGCGGACAGAAAGCGCAGCGCGGACGCCGTTCCGGCCGAGATACACTATAAGGTGCTGTCATCCGACGGAACGGAGTGGCAGTACATGGGAATATCCATAAAGACATCTCCCTCCGTAAGCCTGTTCTGCTGCAGAAAGGCCTACGAGGACATGCAGGACGCGCAGACTAAAAAGGCCTGGGCCGGAAGCGGTCCGGAGATAAAGATACGCACGTTCGGATATTTCGACGTGTTCGTTGACGGAAAGGCCATAGCCTTCAGGAACCAGAAATCAAAGGAGCTGTTTGCGCTTCTGGTGGACAGGCGCGGAGGCTTCGTGTCCTCGGAAGAAGCGATAAGCTTCCTGTGGGAGGACGCGCCCGCGGACCAGCTTACGCTGTCAAGATACCGCAAAGTGGCGCTGCGCCTTAAGAGGACGCTTGAGGAATACGGGATATCTGAGGCCGTCGAGTCCGTTAACGGAAAAAGGAGGCTGGTGACAGACCGCGTGGAATGCGACCTCTATGATTATCTTTCCGGAAAGGAAGAGTACGCTCCGCTGTTTAAAGGGAGCTACCTTACGAATTACAGCTGGGGAGAGACTACCTTGGCAGAGCTTCAGCTAAGCGCGAAATAGCGTTTCTGTCGACCTTGCATACGGAGCGGTCGCAGGAATACAGACCGTTTATCTCCTCTTCTATGTCCGACAGCTGAGTATAAATGCATCCGCAGCATCCCTGCCCTATGGCGGGGATGATCATTTTTTTGTAAAGAGAAGCGATCTTTTCCGTAAGCTCCGCGCTGTCTGCGCACTTGCCGTAGCCGTAGGTCTTTCCTTTTGCCCCTGAAACGTCAAGGGTATAACCTCCGCACTCGCTTATGAATATCGGCCTTCCCTTTTTGCCCGGGCCCTTTATATCCGGCATTCTGAAGTATATGTGGCGGCTGTCGAAGTCCGAGAGCTCCTTCCCGAACCACCCGGACGTGCTGTCCACGAGCCTTGTGGGATCCCACTCCTTAAACAGCCTGTAGTGCCTGTCGGAATCGAACTGTCCCCAGCCCTCGTTGAACACTGTCCAGACCGCAATGCAGGGGTGGCTGTACAGATGCTCCACGGTCTTTCTGCAGTGCTCGGTAAAGAAGGCTTCCCTTTCCGGGGCCCTTCCGCCTTTGTCGGACACAGGCGCGCCTATGGTGCCCAGCAGTGTGTCGCGGAAAAAGCTGTAATCTCCGCTGTTCACCATGTCCTGTATCACCAGCATCCCCAGCCTGTCGCAGGCGTGGTAGAAAGCCTCGGGCTCGATCTTTATGTGCTTTCTTATGGTATTGAAACCCAGGGACTTTACGCGAAGGACGTCATTCTCGTACTCGGCAGGATCCCCGGGGAGCATCAGCCCGGGATTGAAATAGCCCTGGTCCAGCACCCCGTGCAAAAACACCGGCTTTCCGTTGAGGCAAACTCTGCTGATGCCGTCAATGTCCCTTATATCCACCGTCCTGAGCGCAAAATAGACCTCGGCGCAGTCCCTTCCGGAGCGCACGAAGGCAGTATAAAGGAACGGATCTCCGCAGGTCCAAAGATGCGGATCTTCGATCTCTGCCCTCACCCTGCCGCCTTCGGTCCTGTAGGTCTTTCCGAGTATCTCTATCTCCGCCTCCTGAGGGCAGTCCACCTCAAAGAGCGCGCCGTAAAGATCCGGTGTAACCCTTACGCTTCTGATGTATCCATCAGGGACCTGCTCTATCCATACAGTCTGCCATATCCCGGACATGGGCGTATACCACATGCCGCCGTGGTCCTTCCTCTGCTTACCGTAAGGATAAGTGTGGTCCAGCGTGTCCGTCACTGTTACCAGCAGTCTGTTCGTCCCTTCGGCAACTGCCTCCGAGATGTCAAAAGTAAAAGGAAGGTATCCTCCCCGATGCTGTCCGAGGTACCTTCCGTTGAGAGAGACCTCCGCCACCTGATCCGCCGCGCAGAAATGCAGCAGCACCACGTCATCCGTACGGGTGAACTCGAAGTCCCTTACGTATTCGATCTTTTCTTCCGTCCTGCACGCGGGGACATACGCAGGAGCGCCGTTTACCTGCCAGATGCCGTTAAGGCACTGCCAGGAAGCCCTCTTTAGCTGAGGCCTCGGATAGATGTCCCACGCGCTCATGCCTTCTTCTCCCTGTTGATAACTACAAGTACAGCGCACAGGACTACGGCAACTATCATGGACGCCAGCCAGATGTTGGCATTCGGCAGGAAGCTCTCCGTGCCGTCGCTGTTTATTATGGTCTCGGCGTTTCTCAGGACTGCGGCGCCTATGTAAGGCCCGATAAGCCCCGGAACGAACACCTGCCCTATTATCCTTACGCCCTGGAACTGTCCCGAGCGGTTCTCCGGGATAAGATCCCTTATCCTTGCGCCGAACACGGACATGCCGGTAAGGTAGCCGCTCATCATCAGAAGCGAGCCCGCAAATACCGGTACCGTGCTCCTGAAGAAGAACAGCAGCACGTAGCCGAGCATCAGCATGGCAAGGCTGGGAACTATGCTCTTCTCAAAGCCTTTGGAGTCGTAGACCCTGCCGTAGAGCGCCGTGACGACAGCAGCAACGATTATCGCAGGCGCCATTATCAGCACGTAGTTGGGCATCCTGAGGGTCTTCTCGTAGTAGATTATGAGGTAGGGCATGAACACCTGTATGGAGATCCCGAACACGGCGAACGCCGCCAGGATCGCATAGAGCTTCTTATTTGCCTTTACTGTAGAAGGCCTGAAGCTGTAGGCAAGGACCTGGGCTATGGGCTGGGAGCTGCGCTGAAGATCCGGCGCGTCCTCTATGATGAACCACCCTATTACTCCTATAACGGCTGTGGCTATCCCTATGATGTAATAGATTGCTGTCCAGCTTCCCTGCTTGTCGAGGTCGAAGCCTATGAAGCCTCCGAAGACCACAAGTATGGAGACCAGCGGCATCATGGAGTTGAAGCCCTCTATCCTGCCGCGGTTGCTGTCGTCTCCCCTGTCCGTCAGCCACGCGTTGTACGCGGCGTCGTTGGCGGTAGAGCCGAAGAATGTCATTACGCAGTCCATCACTATAGTGAGCATAATGCTCCTGATGTAAGCGAAGCTGATTATGGTGAGGCCCCAGATGATGTACCCCACGCTCATGAAGGCCTTGCGCCTTCCGACCTTGTCGGAGACCGCTCCCATGATTATGGTAGTAAGCGCGGCAACTACGGCGCTGGCCATGACCATGGCGGATATGTCCGCCGCGCCCGCGTTGAACATCTTATATATGAACACGTTGAAATACATGTTCTCCACAACCCATGCTATCTGGCCCATGAGGCCGAAGATGAGCATGGCCGTCCAGAATTTTTTTCCGAGGCCTTTCTTCATGATCCTTCTCTTTTACCTACTTTACAAAACCGTAGATGCCTCTTGTCTGAACGGTGCCGGACGGGATGCTTATGTATTGTATGCCGTCTTCGCTGAGGAAGATAACGTCCCTCTTCTCGCCGTTCTCGTTTTCAAAGGTCTGGATGACGTTCGGGTGTCCGTCCTTGAATGTTCCCTTAAGTTCCTTGCTGCTGCCGAGGGTCATGGTCACATCACCCTCGTAGAGTCCGTTCTTGACATTAGCCTGCGAGATCATTACCTCGATCGCGTCGCTGTTGGTGTATTTCGTCCTGCGGTATTCCGTGAATGTTCCGTTCGGGAGGTCGTTGGACCAGTTTCCTACGCATATATATTCACGCCACGTGGCGCTGGTCAGCTGGTTATCCGCGCAGATCCACGCTCCGGTGCCTTCACGCTTTCCGTCCTTGAAGCCGCCCATATACAGGAAGTATCTGTTGTCCGTATAGTAGAACGCCCAGGAATTGCCCTTTTCATTCGGATCGAGGATGAGCGGGTAATAATACTTCATCTTATCTTCCGTCATTATCATATTGCGGTATTTGCCGCTGCCGCTGAGCAGTTCCTTTCTGATAAGATCGAAGGTAGCGATGTATCCCGTATCCGCGGGATTGCTTCCGTCAGCAGGAGTCAGTGTCGACTGAAGTTCCGTGGAGAACAGGATGAGCATTATCTCAAGCTGAATATGTTCTATGGCCTCATCTGCCTGTCTTATCTCATCCTTAAGAAGCGGGAATTTCCCTGTTTCATATGCTTCGGCGAGCCACGACCGGAGATCCTTTATCTTGCCCAGATCTTTGCCGGACAGGACAGCAGCGGCTTCCTTCAGGTACTCGTCCTGGATCAAGGGCAGCAGGTCTTCCTCGCTCTTGGGGAACTCCTTGATGTGTTCATTCGCGGCGGCTATGAACTCCTTCGGCTCGACCGTGTCGTACATGCTGAGGACCGGGTCCAGCTTGCAGAGACGGTAGTATTCCTGGAGCGCCTCGGTGTCTCTCTCGTACCGGAAGGCTTCCTCTATCAGGGGCTGGGCCGCGGTGTAGTCCTTCTGCTCCATTGCGGCGTCTATCTGCTTTTTGAGCTTGCCGTACTTTGTGGAATCCAGGTTCTGATAGATAAAGTAACCGGCCACCGCCAGCACCACCAGCGCCAGAACTATGATCAGCGGAGCCTTGCTCTTTTTCTTCGGAGGCTGAGCCTCGGCTTCCGTCGCGACAGGAGTCACTTCTTCGGCTGCATCGACTTCAGGCTCAGGCACTTCTTCGACTGCCTCGGCGGCAGGTCCCGCAGTCTCTTCAACTGTTTCTACGACAGATTCTTCCGCTGCTTCTGCAGCCTCAACTACCGGCTCAACAGCTTCTTCGACAGCCTCGACTGCCTCTTCGGCGGCTGCTTCTTCTGCCTCCGGCACTTCTTCGACTGCCTCCGGGATCACAGCTGCGTCTTCCACGGCCTCGACCACCTCTTCGGAAGCCTCTTCAACTGTTTCAACGACAGCTTCTTCCGTTGCTTCAACTAAAGGCTCAACGGCTTCGGCTGACTCCTCTTCTGCTTCGGCGATCTCTTCGGCGGCTGCAGGGATCGCAGCGGCAGCCTCGCCCACCGGCTCCGCAGCTTCTTCTGCCGACTCGACCGCAGCAATTGCTTCTTCCGCAGCCTCAACTGCCGGCGCTGCTTCCTTGTCCGGGAACAGCTCAAAGTTCTCCACCTTGGTACCGCAGTCCGGGCAGAACTTCATGTCATCCCTTAACTTTCTTCCGCAATTAGTACAAAACATTTTCAGACCTCACAATATGATAAACCAATTATTGATCACAGCTTGTGCTTAACGTAATGGTAGCAGTCCTGTACGGGCTCGCCGGTCTCTATTGCCCGTTCCAGCGTTTTTATCAGCACTTCATCCGACATCGCGCGCGGCAGCCCGAGATAATCGATGTTGCGTCCCCATTTTTTTCTGTATTCCGCTGTCAATTCCTGTACCTTGTACATTACCCCGAAGTTGAACATACCGATCTCCTTATTTCCCCGCGCAGGCGCAGATCCACTCTATGACCTCCGCAGCCCCGTCATCATTATTTGATCCTGCGATAACATGAGCCCTGCTCTTTACGTCATCGCTGGCGTTATCCATCACTATCGCAAGTCCGGCAGCTCCGAGCATCCCGAGGTCGTTGCCGTTATCGCCCATAGCTGCTATGCCGCTCTTCTCTGTCCCGAGCAGCCCAGCCAGATGCAGCACTGCAAGCCCCTTATCCGATCTCGGGCTCCCCACCTCCACATCTGTAGGCGAGGTGATCACTATCCTGGTGCCGCCGAGCCCCGATGCGATCTCTGCCATCTCATCCCGTTTACGGCCGTCCGGCGCCTTGACCCAAAGGTTCTCTATGGTCCCGGCAGTTTCTATCACCTTAAATACATCCGGCACTACGCGCCGGGTAGCTAGCACATAGGACTCCAGAGGCGTTCCCCGGAACATGTCCATCTGACGCTGAAACGAAAGCCCGTCGCTGAAGCCGTAGCCGTCCGCTATGACATCGTAGATATAACCTCTTCTTTCCACCTCTTGCATTATCCGTTCGCAGACGCGCCTGTCCAGGCCTGCACTCCTAAGGGTCTTACCTGACGAGAGCTCAAGCGTCACCGCGCCGTTGGAGGTGATCACATATCTTACACCGGGAACTGCCAGCACGTCCTTTGGGATACCCGAGAACGGCCTTCCGGTTACGTAGACCGGCTCTATGCCGAGCTTTGCGGCGGTCTTTACGGCCTCCGCGCATCTTCCTGTAAATCTCTTGTCGTCCGTCAGGAGCGTACCGTCCAGATCCATCGCCAGGAGCCTGATCCCCGACGCCGACTGTCCGGCATTTTTATCTATGATCCTCAAATCCGCCTCCGGATAATTCTTGGCTTTCATATATTATACAACATAATAGACCCAATTGTAAAAAAGATGCAGGCGGCAAGGCCTGCATCTTCTCTTACTTTTCTTACTTTTTCCTTTATTCGGACTTTCGGCGGAAGAGCGTCAGGGCTGCCGCACAGAGCAGCGCTGCAAGGAATGCTCCCGCATGAAGCAAAGGCTCCGCAGTGTCCCCTGTATCAGGGACCTCAGGCGGAAGCTGCACATGCACGGTCTGAGCCTCGTCGTTCGTATCCTCATGCAGCGCCAGCACCTTGTCCGTACCCGTAAGGCAGAGCTTTTCGAATACAACTAAATCCCTTCCGGCAAAGCGTCCGGCGTCAAATACATTAAAGACCACTTCCACGCTGTCCGTAAGGCTTTTTATGACGGCTTCGGCATACGCCTCCAGGAAGTTTCCCTCATCGTCCGTCAGCGGCTTCCCGGTCTCTTTATCCACGAGGATGCCCCTGACCGTTACCCCGGTGCCCGGACGGATGTTTTCTATGATCACGGTATCTGTAATGCAGGCTCTTCCGTCCTCGCCGGGACATATCTCCCTGCCGCCGTCTTCAGCTGCGGCAAAGGTCCTTATGGCAGGGACGGGGTAATATACCGTCTGTTCCGCATCTCCGTGGTCCTCGTGTACCGCCAGCACGTAGTCCGAGATCAGCAGCGTCTCCGATACCACCACGCTCTTTCCCAGGACCTTATCAGCTTCTGCCGTGAATGTCATCTCAACGGTCCTCTCGGTCTCGCCTTCTCCGGCGGTAAAGGTGACGGTATTCTCCGCACCCTCGATATATGCCTGTGCGCCTTCGGACGAAGCCTCCCTGTCCAGGAGTCTGCCTCTTACTGTATACTCCTCGCCTCCTCTAATCCCTGTTATCCTTACCGTATCTACTATGACGACTGATCTTCCGTCCGTATAGCCCGTGTGGCCCCCGCTGTGGTTGTCAAGCGCAGTGGTCCTCAGCTGAGGGCATGCATAGCTTACCGCCTGGTCCCCGTCGGAAAGATCCGCATGGACAGCCACCTCCGTCTCCCCGGAATACAGGGATTCGAAGACGACGACGGTCCTGCCCCGCAGCAGCTGCTCCGGGATGATGAATTCCATGGTCTCGGTAACGCTGTCTTCCGGACTTGTCCCCTCCGGCACGGTGAAGGTCATTACCGTCTCCTCTCCAATATATACTGGACTGTCCCCGGTGCTTGCTTTTCTGTCCGCAAGCCTGCCTCTTAACGTGTACTCCTTACCCGCGATGAGGCCTGACATTACTACGACGTCCGCTATCCTGACGTCCGCACCGGCAGCTATGCCTTCGTGCCCCTCCGTGCGTACGTCCGACGCTGTCGTTCTTATGGAAGGTTCCGGATAATACACGGTCTGCTCCGGGTCATCAATATCCGCGTGGACCGCTATCTCTGTCCCGCCGTATTCCAGGGACTCGAACACGACTACGGACTTCCCTGTCACCTCGGCAGCATCCGCCTCTATCTCCGGCGCCGCAGTCCATTCCGCACCGGGCTGAAGATCCTCCGGAGTTGTAAAGTCCAGGCTCACCGGACTGCCGATGAACACCGAAGACCCCGGATCTTCCGCATTCCTGCACGCAAGCCTTGCCGTAAGCGTATAGGTCCTTCCTGGAAGGAGCCCCTTCATTACCACAGTGTCAATGATGGTCACCTTGTCTGCTCCTGCAGCCGCTCCGGTGTGCCCGCCGGAGATCTTGTCAGCTGCGGAGGTCCTTATCTCCAGCGGAGAGCGTTCTTCCCTAAGGACACTGTCAGCCGCGGTATCCACTACTGCGCCGTTCTCTCTTATCCGGAATTCCGCGCGCCATTCACTGTTAAGCTCATAGCCTTCGGAAGCCAGAGTCTCCACTGCGTAATAGGTCCCGTAGGGAAGAGCGTCGGCCGCGGTGGCGCACCTTCCGTTTTCGTCCGTGACAAGCGTCAGCACAGCCTCCCCGGGAGCGTATTCCTTTCCGGCCGAGACCACACTGTTTTCCGAGGCGTTATATACCGTGATCTCCGCGCCCGCAAGGACGCCGTGGCCGAAGGCAGCAGGCTCTCCGGTCTGCGCGTCTGTCTTCTGAAAGCTTACGCCGCCTCTTATGACCTCGTTCCTGAACTCATCTCCTGCCGAGGCGTCTATGATCGCTCCGTCCACGCGTATCTGGAAGACACGGCCGCGGACGTCGGTAAGAAGGTAGCTGCCGTTAGCGGCCTTTTCCCTTATCTCGTAGGTGCCGAAGGGAAGTACGGCCCCGGACGAGGCTGTTCCTTCGGCATCTGTCTCTATCGTCATTACTGCAGCACCGGGCTCAAAGGAAGCTCCGTCCACCGTTACCGCCGCCGCAGACCTGTTGATTATCTCAAAGACTATCCCCTCCAGGGAAGCGTCTCCCTGAGGAACACCGGCCTCGAGGTCCTTGTCCTGCTTAACTATGCTCACACCGCCTTTTACGATATCATCCTCAAAAAGGATCTCCGAAGCAGTACCGTTTTCGCTTATAGTCACATCCGCGCTCTGTTCCTTGAAGAGGAGCCCTCCTTCGTTGGCAAGGGGCGAAGTCCCGAGCCCCGCCGGACTGCCGAAGACATCGCCGGCCTCATAAGAAGCGTCGGATCTGAGCTCGAAGACCGCATAGCTTCCGTACGGGAGACAGTCCGGAGCAGTTTCAGCTCTTCCGGTCTTATCAGTGGTGATCACCGCGGCGACAGAGCCTTTATCTATCGTTATTCCGCCTATAAGGACAGGCTTATCGGACATGTTTACGACTGCAAACCTGACGCCCTCAAGGGACACATCGCCCTGCACGCCACCGGCAGCCGTCTTTATAACAGCTGCGCCTCCTTTTATTACCTCATCTTCGAAGCTCACGGACACCGTGGCTCCCTGCCTTCTTATGGTAATGGTACTGCTCAGGTCCCTGAAGAGGAAGCCTTTGCTGTTTGCGAGGGCCGATCTTCCCAGCTTTTCGGAGCCTTCATATGTATCTCCCGCGGCTATTGACGCGTCTTCCCTGAGCTCATGTACCGTATACGTGCCGTAAGGAAGAGGCTCGCCCTTCGCCTTTCCGTCCTGCCCTGTCGTAAGTACTGCAACAACTGTTCCCTTTTGGTATGCATTACCGCCGATCTTAACAGCGCCTGCCGAGGAGTTTACCAGGGCAAAGCGTATCCCCGCAAGTGAAGCGTTCCCCTGCGCAGGAGCGCCGCCCTCTCCCGTCTTGATTATCTCCGGTATGCCTTTTACAACTTCATCGGAGAAAGCCGCAGAGACGGTCTGCCCGTCTGTATCGACGGAAAAGCTCCGGCTCTGTTCCCTGAACCTGTACCCCCTGCTGTTTGCAAGGGCAGAGCTTCCGAGCTTGTCCGAGCCGCTGTATATGTCGCCTACGGATATCGACGCGTCCGAACGGAGCTCGTACACCTTGTACGAGCCGTAAGGCAGCGCACCGGCCGCGGTGGACGCCCTGCCGTTCTCATCAGTGGTTATGATCGCAGCGACAGCTCCGCTCTCAACAGCGGTCTTTCCTATCCTCAGGGCTTTTGCGGACACGTTAACGACAGCGAACCTTATGCCCGAAAGAGATGCGTCACCCTGCGCAGGTCCTGCCTCAGCGTCCGTTTTAGTCACAGTAAGTGCTCCGGCAAAAGGCCTTTCCGAAAGGACAGGAGAAGCATCTGTGACAGTTCCCTGCTCTTTTATCGAAAAGTCCGCCCTCCAGGAGGTGTTGACTGCGTATCCGGCGGGAGAAGCGGTCTCCTTTGCGTAGTACTTTCCGTAAGGTAGAGCGTCCGCAGCGGTCTCAGCCGTTCCGTCCTGCGCCGTCCTTACTGTAAGCACCGCAGCTCCGTCAGCTACTCTGGTGCCGTCCTTAAGGGTGATCGTCTTTCCGCAATTGTTGTAGACTGTTATCTCGGCTCCCGCAAGGGATGTCCCTATCGATGACTGAGAGCTTCCCGTGACGCTGTCTGTCTTGCGTATCCTTATGCCTCCACAGACTGCCGTCTCCTCGGATACCAGAGAAAGATCCTCGAGCCCGTTTGCGGTATTCCAGGTCCCGCTGTCAGACCTTACAGTCCCGTCCTCCCTGAGCGTGAATCGGACCGTATGGACTTCCCTGTTGATGACATAGCCTTCAGGCGCCTTCGTCTCCTGCACGGTGATGGTACCTGCCGGAACGGAGGGCGCGCCGAAGCTGTCCAGGAAGAACGCGTCTCCTGACACCTTGTGGATGTTGTCGAAGTAGAGGAATCCGTCGCTGTCCGTCTTAAAGGCCCAGGTCCTAAGAGGGTTCCCCGAGGGCTCTCCGTCATAGTATTTTACTGTATATTCGGCATTTTGAAGGGTGCCGGCACCCTGTGCTGTTCATAGCGTAAATCGCTTTACCGCCCGCACCGTGCGTTCGTCTTTCGACGAACACGGCGTTCCATCACAGCTTATCTGAAAAGAGAATATAGCACCGGGCCTATCTTACCGCCCCGCAGGAACAGCGCCAGCCCGTTATAACGGTCTCCTCGTGCCATTCGGCCTCATAATGGACCATCCTGTATTCGGCAGGATGCTCTATCACCCTTTCTCCGGTCTTCTCCCGGAACTGCTTGGTGTAGTGGCTGCCGCTGCCTCCGGACATTACGTGGGCCTTGATATGCGCGGACCTTTCGGCCTCGGACAACTCATCCATATAAGCTCCGCAGTCTCCGCACACCTGATGCGTCACCGTGCTGTACTCATCCACGGTCTCCGTCCACGCCTCGCGCACAAGGACCTTCTCGTCCCTGGCGGGCCTGTCTTCCACCCGGCGGATCTCGGTAACCGGCTCCCATACGTGTTCGTGCTCAGAAGGCTGCTCCTGTTTTTCGGGATGTTCGTCCTGCTTTTCCGGAGGCACCTTCTTACCGTCCTCAGGAGGCTCCTCCTTAGTGTGGAGCTCGTACCTGTCATCAGGGACGGCGGTCTCAACGTCCTCAAGTACGGCAGGATCGTCTGAGATCCCCGGCACTGACGCGTTCTCCGGCCCCGAAGGATCCGGGGGCAGAGGCAAACGAGTATCATCCACGTTTCCCGCGCCGCATCCGAACAGACAAAGCACTGCCGCCGCAAGCGCAGCGGTCCGTATCATTTTTTTCATATTACCGCCTCCTTTTTGCGAAGAGCTTTCTTATCCATGCCCCTGCAGGGTCCTTCCAGGGCTCCCTGCGTGAGGACCTTTCCGCCCTTATCAGAGCCGCCGGACTTATCCCCAGCTGCTCGGCCATCAGCGTTTCCTCCGGCGAGAGCCTGCAGTATCTCCGCGCGTCCGCATAAGTAACATTCTTCCTGCTGCGCCCCGCCTTCCTTTTGTTCTGTTCCATGCTCTGTTCTCTTTTCAAGCTTCTGTGACTGGAGCCTGTCGGTCCGCGCCCGTTACAGGCGCTTCATCCCTCGTGGCTCCGCTTTCACCACCGGCCTTGCCCGCTGTGGCTTCCCATGTTCCGTACGGACTGCTGTAGAAAAGACTTAGGTGCCTTCCACGGCACCGGTCTTTGCCGGCGCCCAAGGCGCTCCGTGGACTTTCAGCGATCAGGTACCTACTCATCCCCGACCGGATGCGCGGTCTCCCGCGCAGGACTTTCCGTTGTATTCGAAGGTTCGTCAGCTTTGCGCATTCTCACCGTATCTTTTCAGCACCCGCCCTTTTCAGGACCATGCCCTGCGGGTTTAGGTCCTTTTCGGGCGACTTTATCCGGCTTTACGCAAGGGGCTTTTGACCCGTTGCGCCCGGAAGTTTCAGTGCAGGGATCGCTCCCTGTCATCCGTACAGTTAGAGGATAGCTCCCCCGCCCCGGTTATGATTTCCCCGGAGCAACATGTCCTACATCTGATCCAGTCTGTTTATCCAGCTTTCTTAAAAGAACTCCCACGGGGTCCATGTTGGGGCAGTCCGAAAAGCTTACCTCCTCGGTCTCCCCGTCCCTTACAGTCACGGCAGGGACGCTGTCCGAAAGAGCAAACCCCGCCGGAGCCCGAAGTTCCTTAAGATAGTACGTACCGGGGTCCAGTTCCCCGCTCTCGGCGGTCTTGCCGTCCTGTCCGGTGGTGAGCACCGCGAGAGGGTCTCCGCGCCTTGTGTCACTTGCCGCGGCAGCCTCAGCCTCCGTCCGGTATACGCCGAAGACAGCACCGGCAAGGCTGTATCCGCTAAGGCCCGCCACGGAAGCGTCCGAGCTCGTCTTGGTGATGCGGAGCCTACCCGGGACTATCTCGAACCTGTAGGTCACCACGTCCTGGCGGTTTGCGTTGTAGCTTATGCGGTAGGCCTTGAAGCCCTTGGGTATCGACGCCTCGTCGTACGCCAGCACCTCCTCAAGAAGAGCCTGTCCTGCGGCCTGAGTCTGGGCGTTGCCGCTGTCGTAGACCAAAGAGCCCCGCCTCAGGGCGTCCGCCACCCTCGCCACGGTGTAGTTCCACGGAAAGTTCGTTGCCGTGTAGCCCTTTTCCCAGGCAAGGTACATCAGCACCCTCAGACCGCCCGTAAGAGGCGAGGCCGAAGCCGTCCACCCGGGCTGTATCGTGGCGTCCTTATTCGCCTCCAGGCAGTAGCCCTGGAGATCCTCCCCGGTGTCGGACGCCGTAAAGATGAAGTTGTTCTGGTAGCTCCCGTAGGTGGTGACTATGACCTTGCACCTGACCTCTGTCAGAGGCTCTCTTGCCCTCTCCTCACCTTCCGCGAACACCGGCACCGCCGCCCCGAGCACCGCGGCTGAAAGCAGCAGCACGGCAAGCGCAAGGCAGCATTTTCGTTTAGATCTTTTTTGTGACATGTTTTTTCCTCCTGCAATAAAAAAGGACCGGAGGTCTTCCGGTCCATAGTACATATCGCTTTGTCCTACGCTGATATTATATCACAGAAGTTTGTCAAAAACAGCACAGACTTAGATGATCTCGTGCTCCTTGAGCACCTTCTGTATGATGTCCGCCGCCTCGTCGCACAGAGCCTCGGTGTGGGATGCCATGAGGCTGGTCCTCAGCAGGCATTCCCCGGGAGCCGTGGCCGGCGGGAGAGTACTGTTGACGTATACGCCCTGCTCGTAGAGCTCCTTGGAGATCGTGAGCGTCGGGATGGGATCGTAGGTGTATATCGGAACTATCGGAGTCTCGGACTGACGTATCTTTATGCCGCGCTCCGTAAGGCAGTTCCTGAAGTAATTGGATATCTTGATGAGGTTCTTCGGCAGCTCCGGATGCGCTTCCAGATGCTTAAGTGCGGCCAGAGCCACAGCCGCGGTGGCCGGAGGCATGGAGGCCGAGAACATGAAGGGCCTGGAATTGTGCCTGGTGTAGTCCACCACGACAGCCTTGGAGGCCATGTATCCGCCCAGAGACGCCAGAGACTTGGAGAAGGTGCCCATGTAGATGTCCACCTCGTCCTCAAGGCCGTAGTAGCTGGCAGTACCTCTTCCGCCCTCACCGATAACTCCGAGGCCGTGAGCGTCATCCACCATCACGCGGGCGCCGTACTTTCTGGCAAGGTCCACTATGTCGGGAAGCTTGGCTATGTCTCCGCCCATGGAGAATACGCCGTCGGTAACTATAAGGCATCCGCAGGTATCGGGGACTTTCTGCAGCTGCTTTTCAAGGTCCGCCATGTCGTTGTGGTCGTAGCGGAGCATCTTTCCGTAGCTGAGCCTGCAGCCGTCGTATATGGACGCGTGGTTCTCCTTGTCGCAGATGACGTAGTCGTGTCTTCCCACTATGGCACTTATGATGCCGAGGTTGCTCTGGAAGCCCGTGGAGAAGGTTATTACCGCCTCTTTGCGCAGGAACTTCGCCAGCTCCGCCTCAAGCTCCAGGTGGAGCTGAAGCGTTCCGTTGAGGAACCTGGATCCGGAGCATCCGGTACCGTACTGCTTGAGGGCGTCGAGCCCGGCCTGGATGATGTCATCGTTTATGGTCAGACCGAGATAGTTGTTGGAGCCGAGCATTATGCGGCGCTTGCCCTCCATAATGACTTCGGTGTCCTGCCTTGACTGAAGAGCGTGGAAATACGGGTAGATGCCCATTTCTCTGTACTCGTTCGCAAGAGTGTATTCAGCGCATTTTTCAAAAATATCCATTATCGTTCTCCTAAAACTGCTTTAGTCCTCAAATCTTTCCGGCACCGCTCTTCCGGTCACCGGGGAAACGCCCATCATGTAAGGCGGAACGTCCTCGCACTTAAGCGCCGTGCGCACCCTGTTCCTGTAGCCTTCCAGGTATTCGCTGCCGAAGCCCTCTTTTCCGTAGATCCACGGATGGTCTTCCCTGCAGGAGGCGTTCCTTACCCTTTCTATGGCATCCGCCTGCTGGTGCACCGCAAGGCCCGCCTCGCAGCCCGCCGCGTCCGTAAAGCGCTTAAAGTACTCTATGGAGCACGCGTACTGCCTTATTGACGTCATGTCCGGCCATATCCCGCTGCCGCCCATAAGCCCTGCCATGATCCATTCTCCGCGGTACCTTACCGGGAAGATCAGAGACAGGCATCCGGGACTGTGCCCCGGAGTCAGGACGGACATGAAGGGATATCCTCCTATGCGGAACTTCTCGCCGTCTGTCAGGTACACATCCGCCTTTTTCGGCCTCGGAAGCGTATATGCGAACTCCGTAGGCACCGTCTGCAGGAAGTTCCAGCCTGCAAGCCCGAAGAGTATCTAAGCGTCCGGACAGACCTCCTTCAGGAGGTAATTAACGCCTCCGTAGTGGTCTCCGTGCTCGTGGCTTACGATGACGGCCCGGATGGCGGAGGGGTCCAGCCCCATGTCCTTCATTCCACGGACCATCACGCTGCAGTCGAACTCTCCCCAGCCGCAGTCTATCATCACCAGGCCGTCCCCGGTGTCGATCACGAAGGATCCCACAAGATCCGTTCCTGTCCACCAGACGTTGTCGAAGACCTTTACCGGAGCTATCCGGGTGTAAGGCTTATCGCGCAGAGGCTTGAATATCTCCGGCTCCGCGTACGGCATTACCGATACCGGATCCACAGCCGCAGCCGCCTCTTCAAGAGAGAGCGCCCCTTTAAAAAACCGGTCGATGGCTTCTGTCATCACAAATACCGCCCTATAAAATAGTATTACGATATTATACCACGACAATTTTTTTATAGCAATAAAAAGGAGCCGGAGAAAGCACTCTCCGGCCCTTATTATTCAGTTTATTTTATTCCGCGAACAGCGGTGTGGAGTAGTATCTGTCTCCGCTGTCCGGAAGAAGGGCGACTATCACCTTTCCCTTGTTCTCGGGCTTTCTGGCCTGCTCTATGGCTCCGTAAAGGGCTGCTCCGGAGGATATGCCTACGGATATTCCCTCCTTCTTGGCCAGCAGCTTTGCCGCCGCAAACGCGTCCGCAGAGCTTGCCTTGTAGATCTCGTCATAGACCTTTGTATTCAGAACCGCCGGGACGAAGCCTGCGCCTATGCCCTGGATCTTGTGAGCGCCCGCGCGGCCCTCGGAGAGCACCGGGGAATCCTCTGGCTCAAGAGCTATTATCTTGACCTCAGGCTTTGCGGACTTGAGGTACTCGCCTACGCCTGTAAGCGTTCCGCCCGTACCTACGCCCGCGATGAATATGTCCACCTTGCCGTCCGTGTCTCTCCAGATCTCCGGTCCCGTCGTAGCCCTGTGTATCGCCGGATTTGCGGGGTTTACGAACTGTCCGGGTATAAATGCCCCGGGGATCTCCTTTGCGAGCTCCTCAGCCCGTTTTATGGCCCCTGACATGCCTTTGGAGCCCTCGGTAAGCACTATCTCCGCGCCGTAGGCCTTGAGTATGTTCCTTCTCTCAACGCTCATGGTCTCGGGCATGGTGAGTATTATCCTGTAGCCCTTGGCAGCGGCTATTGCTGCAAGGCCTATGCCGGTGTTTCCGGAGGTCGGCTCTATGATGACCGATCCTTCCTTAAGAAGGCCCTTTGCCTCCGCGTCCTCTATCATCGCCTTGGCGATGCGGTCCTTTACGCTCCCTGCCGGGTTGAAGTATTCAAGCTTAACGAGTACCGTGGCCTCAAGCCCCAGCTCCTTCTCTATGTTGGTGACCTCCACAAGAGGTGTGTTTCCTATAAGCTCTGCCGCGCTCTTATATATCTTTGACATTTTGTTTTCCTCCGTATGCCTTTTCTGTTATTTTATACTGCCGCGAAGCCGTTTTCAAGGTCCGCTATTATATCGTCTATGTGCTCCGTTCCTATCGAGAGCCTTATGGTGCTGCGGGTGATGCCCTGGTCCAGCAGCTCCTCGTCCGTAAGCTGTGAGTGGGTGGTGGATGCCGGGTGGATGACCAGGCTCTTTACGTCCGCAACGTTTGCCAGCAGCGAGAAGATCTTAAGGTTGTCTATGAACCTCCAGGCCTCGTCCTGTCCGCCTTTTATGTCGAAGGTGAAGATGGAGCCTCCGCCGTTTGGGAAGTACTTCTTGTACAGCTCGTGCTGCGGATGATCCGGAAGGCTCGGGTGGTTGACCTTTGCCACCAGCGGGTGCTTGGCCAGATACTCCACCACCTTCTTAGTGTTCTCCGCGTGGCGCTCGAGCCTTAAGGAGAGCGTCTCCACTCCCTGCAGAAGCAGGAAGGCGTTGAACGGGGAGATGGCAGCTCCGGTGTCCCTCAGGAGTATTGCCCTCACGTAGGTTACGAAGGCCGCCGGGCCTACTGCGTCCGCAAAAGATATTCCGTGGTAGCTGGGGTTGGGGGCCGCTATCTCGGGGTAGTTGCCGCTCTTCTTCCAGTCGAACTTTCCGGAGTCCACGATGATGCCGCCGAGAGTTGTGCCGTGCCCGCCGAGGAACTTGGTGGCGGAGTGCACCACTATGTCCGCTCCGTGCTCTATAGGCCTTATAAGGTATGGAGTTCCGAAGGTGTTGTCTATAACCAGCGGTACACCTGCCGCGTGGGCTATCTCCGCAAGGGCGTCTATGTCGGGGATGTCGCTGTTGGGGTTGCCGAGTGTCTCTATGAAGATCGCTCTGGTGTTCGGCTTTACCGCGGCCTTTACTTCATCCAGGTTATGGATGTCCACGAATGTGGCCTCAACGCCGAACTGCGGAAGGGTGTGGGCCAGAAGGTTGTAGCTGCCGCCGTATATGGTCTTCTGCGCCACTATGTGGTCTCCCTGCTGTGCAAGAGCCTCTATGGTGTAGGTGATGGCCGCAGCGCCTGACGCAAGCGCCAGAGCCGCAACGCCGCCCTCAAGGGCCGCCACTCTCTTCTCCAGCACGTCCTGCGTGGAGTTGGTGAGCCTGCCGTAGATGTTGCCCGGATCCGCAAGCCCGAACCTGTCCGCGGCGTGCTTGCTGTTATGAAAAACATAAGATGTCGTCTGATAGATGGGTACCGCTCTGGAATCTGTCGCGGGGTCTGCCTGCTCCTGTCCTACGTGGAGCTGAAGTGTCTCAAATCTGTAATCGCTCATTTTTTTCTCCTTGATAATTTGATCAGTCTGCTTCGGGGTATCTGCGGTCCCGGGTAAAAAAAGACCCGGGATGGTATATCTCCCGGGCAAATGACTTTATGCTGTGCCTGATGCGCTAACATCGGCCGGCCGCAGTATGCGCGCTCGAACGCGCTCCTGTCATAATACATGCCCGGGAGCTTAACATTCGACAACACATCATGCAGTTGTTCTTTAATGCCTTAAAGAGCATCGTCTGCGCCTTTCTTTGCGGTAAACTTGGTTGAACTTGTCGATATACTAGCACCATTCGCCTACTATGTCAATAGGTATTTATATTTTTTTTAAATAAAAATCAGCCGGACAGGCTGTTGATGTAAGTTTTTTATATTATTACGCGTATGCAGGTGCTCACGGACACGCTCCCGCTTGCAGGGGACCCTCCCAGCGGTCCTAAGCTCCGTCTGCGTCCTTATGACTTGCCGATCGCTAAGGACCGGGTTCCCTGACAGTCCTTTGAACACCTGCATCCGCGCTGGAACCATTAATAGTATTGCACCCAGCCTGTCCGACCGTTCTTTGTTCGAACAATAATACTGATCACTAACTGATCTCGCCGCCGCCTATCACGCAGCCGGACCCGTCGTAGAAGACTGCTGCCTGGCCGGGGGCTGCCGCCCTTACGGGCTCGCTGAACAAAAGCTCTGCTGTCCCGTCTTCCTGCAAGGCAAGCGCCGCCTCCGCGGCTCTGTGCTGGTAGCGTATCTTGGCAAAGACCTTAAGAGGCTCGCCGCAGGCCGGCTCGGGGATGCTCAGCCAGTTGAGATCCTTTACGCGCACCTCCCTGCGCCAAAGGCTTTTCTCCGGGCCAAGCACCACAGTATCGCTCTGTGCGTCTATCCTGAGAACGTACGCGGGGGATCCCAGGGCTATGCCCAGGCCTTTTCTCTGCCCCACCGTGTAGTTGATTATTCCCTTATGCCTTCCGAGGACGGTCCCGTCTTCCGAGACGAAGCTCCCCACCTTCGGGAGCTCTCCGCTGTAATGCTTTTCTATGTATTCCGCGTACCTGCCCTCCGGAACGAAGCATATCTCCTGTGAATCCGGCTTATCCGCAACGGAAAGCCCCAGCTCCGCCGCGATGCCTCTTACCTGATCCTTGGAATATGCCCCGAGAGGCATCAGCGTCCTTGCAAGCTGCTCCTGAGACAGTCTGCAGAGCATGTAGGTCTGGTCCTTCTCCGCGTGGTCCGCGGTGCGCACGGTATACCTGCCGTTTTCGAGCTTTATCACGTGAGCGTAGTGCCCGGTGGCGACATATTCCGCCCCGATAACGTCCGCGGCGTAGATAAGGTACTCCCACTTTATGGCGCGGTTGCAGCCCACGCAGGGATTGGGCGTCCTTCCGCAGATGTAGCTCTCCATGAAGGGCTGCGTCACCTTCCTCTCGAAGTCCGCGGCGCAGTTTATCACTCTAAAAGGCACGCCAAGACGTTCGGCGATGCTCCTTGCATCGTCTATGTCGCAGCACCTTCCGGGCTCCTCGCCCTCCCAGGTGCGAAGGATGACTCCTGTTACGTCGTGCCCTTCCTTTTTTAGCAGATATGCGGCTACGGCGCTGTCCACGCCGCCGGAAAGCCCTACTGCAACTTTCGGCATTTTCCCTCCCTGAAGAAGAACAAAAACAGCATTCATCATGCTGTTTTTATTTTAATAAAAGCACCGGAAATGTCAATACTGCCCTTTACTCGGCCTTGATGCCCTTCTTCTTATAATAGTCCTCCAGGGCGTTCTGTATGGCCTCCTCCGCCAGGACGGAGCAGTGCATCTTGTAGTCCGGAAGACCGTCCAGGGCCTCCGCCACGGCCTTGTTGGTAAGCTGCATGGCCTCGCTTACGGGCTTGCCCTTTATCAGCTCCGTTGCCATGGAGCTTGAGGCTATGGCGCTCCCGCAGCCGAATGTCTCGAACTTGACGTCCGTTATTATGTCGTTATCTATCTTAAGGTACATCTTCATGATGTCCCCGCAGACTGTGTTTCCCACCTCGCCTACACCGTCGGCATCCTCTATCACTCCCACGTTCCTGGGATTTCTGAAGTGATCCATCACTTTGTCGCTGTACAGTGCCATTTTATCCTCCTTACAGTATGAACTGTCTCTTTCCCTGCGTCAGCTCTCTCCACACGGGAGAAAAGCTCCTTAAGTATTCCACCACCTGCGCGGTCTGTTCTATTATGTAGTCTACCTGCTCCTCCGTGGCGTCCTCGCCGAGGGTGAGCCTCAGGGACCCGTGGGCAACGTCGTGCACCCTTCCTATTGCCAGAAGCACGTGGCTTGGGTCCAAAGACCTGGACGTGCAGGCGCTTCCGGAAGAGGCGCTTATGCCGCGGTCATCCAGAAGCAGCAGCAGGGACTCTCCCTCTATGCCCTCAAAGCAGAAGTTGACGTTCCCGGGGAGCCTATGTGCGGCGTCTCCGTTGAGCGCCCCGTGAGGGATCTTTGAAAGCCCGGCTATCAGCCTGTCCCTTAAGGCGCTGAGCCTTGCAGCGTTCTCATCCATACCGGATACGGCCTCCTTAAGAGCCTCAGCCATAGCTGCTATGCCAGGAAGGTTCTCCGTGCCTGCCCTCCTGCCTTTCTCCTGAGCTCCGCCCTCTATTAGATTGGAGACCACTATGCCCTTCCTTACATAGAGGAAGCCTACGCCCTTGGGACCGTGGAACTTGTGGGCGGATGCCGAGAGCATGTCTATGTTCTGTTTACCGACGTCTATCGGAAGGTGCCCTACCGCCTGGACCGCGTCCGTGTGGAAGGTGACACCCTTCTCCCTGCATATGGCTCCGAGCTCCTTTATCGGCTGTACGGTGCCTATCTCGTTGTTGGCGTACATTATGGTCACCAGGCAGGTGTCGGGGCGGATAGCCGCCCTGAGCTCCTCGGGATCTACTATGCCGTTTTCGTGGACCGGCAGCAGCGTCACCTCAAAGCCCTCCTTCTCCAGTTTCCTGAGCGTGTGGAGCACCGCGTGATGCTCGAACGCCGTGGAGATTATGTGCATCCTGTTCTTATTCCTGCCCGTTGCGGCGGCGCTTCTTATGGCCTGGTTGTCGGCCTCGCTGCCCCCGGAGGTGAATATTATCTCGCGCGGCTGCGCCCCTATGGCCTCGGCCACGTCCTTCCTCGCCTGCTCCAGGACCTCCTTTGCCTTCTGACCGGTAACATAGAGGCTGGACGGGTTCCCCCAGAACTCCTCCGCGGTCTTTACGAAGGTCTCCAGTGCCGCCCTGCTCATCTTTGTAGTAGCTGCGTTATCCGCATATATCTTCATGTCATCGCTCCTTCCTTTTCCTCAGTCATTATAAATCTATTCGCCTACTGTGTCAATAGGTAATACTGCGGGGTGATCAAGGGACCGGTGTATTTTTATTCATATGTTCCGGCCGAAGTCTGCCTTAAGGACTGTCAGGGAACCCGGTCCTTAGCGACCGGCAAGTCCGAAGGACGCAGACGGAGCTTAGGACCGCTGGGAGGGTCCCCTGCAAGCGGGAGCGTGTCCGAGAGGCAGACTTCGGCCGGGACCCGTGCAGTAAAAACACACAATTCCTTGATTACCCACTGAACCTACGGTATAATAGGTAAAAAAGGAGGTTGTGCCATGATCTCTACAAAAGGACGCTACGCTTTAAGGATAATGCTGGACCTTGCTGAGCACCGCGAAGAAGGCTGCATACCGCTTAAAGACATAGCCGAGCGCCAGCAGATCTCAAAAAAATATCTTGAGATAATAGCCAAGGAGCTGGTGGAAGGAAAGCTGATAGGCGGCATCAGCGGAAAAGGCGGTGGCTACAGGCTCATAAGGGAGCCGGAGAGCTACTCCGTAGGCGAGATACTTGAGCTTATGGAAGGGTCTCTGGCCACGGTGGCCTGCCTTGCCTGCGACGCCGAGGCCTGCCCCCGCGCGGACAACTGCCAGACGCTGCCCATGTGGTCCGAGTTCGACCGCATGACCCACGACTATTTCTACGGAAAAAAACTCACGGATCTTATCTGATCCGTGCTGTAAGACAAAGGGGTAATCATGAAGACTATCATTCTCGGAGGCTTCCTCGGTTCGGGGAAGACCACCGTTCTGCTGCAACTTGCAAGACACATAACGGACAAGCCGGACTTTCCTCAGGTCGTCATACTTGAGAACGAGATAGGAGAGGTGGGCGTGGACAACCAGGTGCTTGAAGGCGCCGCACTCTCCGTTGAGAACGTTTTTTCCGGCTGCATCTGCTGCAGCGGAAGCGTGGACCTGATATCCGCAGTACAGAGCATAAGCTCTCTTTACGAGCCGGACTGGCTGCTTATAGAGGCCACGGGCATGGCCCTGCCCTCCGCAATAAAACAGACCCTAAACGAGGTCCTCGGGATCGACGCCGCGGTGCTTGCGGTAGCCGACGCCAGCCGCTGGAGCAGGCTTATAAAGGTCTCTCCGGACTTCGTCACGGAGCAGGTGGCGTCCGCGGACATGGTGCTGCTGACAAAGATAGACAAGCAGGACGCGGAAGAGCTTGCAAGGGTAGCCGCTCAGGTGAAGCGCTTCGCGGGGAACGCGGACGTCTGGCCTGTATGCGCCCTGGATCCCATAAACAGCCGCCTGTTCGACGAGCTGATGGAAATGGCATAGCGGGAGGAGACCATGGAAGAACACATGCATCATCATGACCATCACGATCATGGCCATGATCACGAACATCATCACCATCATCACGAGAACATAGAGATCACCACCCACGAGGATGCCGTAATAGCATCCGTAAGGATGTCCCTTCCCGGCAGCAGAGAGGAAGCCGAGACAGTGCTCAAAAGCTTCATGCGGGCAGTCGCGGAAGAAACAGAAGGCCTCGGAGGCACGATAGGACACATAAAGTTCTTCCTTAAAGAGAGCAGCGGAGCAATGTACTCCATGACGGACACGGAGGACATACAGAAGAAGACCGCGCCGGGCCGCTCTTTCAGTGCCGAGGGCGTTGCAATAGTGCTCGGCCTTACTAAGGAGCAGCTGGAAGAGACAGTGGCGGTACACTATCCGGGAGCAGTCTGAGACAAGACTGCAGAGGTTCTGAAAATGCCAGACAATTACCTGAAAATGGAACAGCAGGCCAGAGATCTCTTTTTGAAGGTGGATCAGCAGGCCATGACGGACACCTGGGGGCTCGAAGCCGACGAAGACTTCATCTACCCGGTGTTTTTCGGACAGCGTCTTAAGATAGACAGGAAGACGGCTGAGATCTCCGCGGCGCCGGCAGCCCCTGAAGAAGGCGCGGGATATTTCATCCCCAAAAGCACAGTCAACGATTCCCTCATACTTTTCGACATACTCTCGCGCACGGGTACTGCTCCGAAGGCGTCCGGACAGTGGGCTTCCATAAGCATGCTCGGAGGCCACATAGGAGCAGGCCACGACAGGACACTTCGAAACGAGCCGCAGGCCGCGTACTTTGCCGGACAGACGGAAAAGCTCGCCGAAGCCTGCAGCGCCGCAGGAGGCGAGCCTTTCAGCAAAGCGGACGTGGGATATGCTCTCCCCGTGTTCCGCGATCTAAAGATATTGTTTCAGTTCTGGGATGCCGACGACGAATTCCCCGCCAGCATCAAGTATCTCTTCGACACCAACGCGCTTGCCTTCATGCACTACGAGACGCTCTGGTATGTGATGAACGCCGCGTACAGCCGCATACGCTTTGAATTCGATAAGCTTTAAGCTCCGAAAAGCCTTTATTACAGAGCGGCAGCTACCGCCTTCTTAACATCTTCCATGTCCACGGTGGGCTCGAACCTTGCGATAACCTTTCCCTCGCGGTCCACGAGGAACTTGGTGAAGTTCCAGCCTATGTAAGCCTTGTCGCCGAAGACCTTGTTGTTTGCGGCGGCGAACTTGGCAAGAGCCATGTTCTTAAGACCCTTGCCGAAGCCTTCGAAGGGTTTTTCGGTGGCCAGGAACACGAACAGCGGATCCGCGTTATCACCGTTTACGTCTATCTTGTCGAACTGGGGGAACTCAGTCCCGAACTTGATGGTGCAGAAATCGTGTATTTCCTCGTTGCTTCCGGGAGCCTGATTGGCGAACTGGTTGCAGGGGAAGTCCAGGATCTCAAGGCCCTTGTCCTTCATCTCGGCGTACATGGCCTCGAGCGGATCGTAGTGCGGGGTAAAACCGCAGCCTGTTGCCGTGTTGACTATAAGGAGCACCTTGCCCTTGTACTCGGAAAGGCTCACGTCATTGCCGTTCATGTCCTTAACTGTAAAATCGTAAACTGTCTTCATCTTTTTTCCCTTTCGCTGAGTTATTTCCTGTTGTTTTTCTGAGATCCGAGCAGCTCGTAGAGCAGCCCGTAGAGCATTGTCGCCTTTTCCGGGGGAAGATCTATGCAGCCTGCCACGCCTGCGGGTATGTCCTTTGCCTTCTCCTTAAGAGCGCGCCCTTCTTCCGTAAGGGTTACCACCACAATGCGGTCGTCCTCTTTGCCGCGGGTCTTCTCTATGTACCCTTCCTGCTGCAGTTTTTTAAGAAGTGGCGAGAGCGTCCCGTTGTCCAGCATGAGCTTTTCGCAGAGCTCGCCTACCGTTACCCCGTCCTTTTCCCAAAGCGCCAGGAACACTATGTACTGAGTGTAGGTAAGGCCCAGCGGCTTCAGCAGAGGCGTATAAAGGCTGATGATGTTTCTGGAAGCCGCGTAGAGCGGAAAGCAGAGCTGGTTTGAAAGCTTCAGTGCCTCGCTGTAGTCGTATTCCATGTCTTGTTCCTCCGTGCTTATGTTTGATGCAATTGTATTTTATCAAATATATCTTGTCGTGTCAACAGAAATAATAAAAAAGCGGGCACTTTTCTCGGCACCCGCGTTTACAGGTAATTTATCCTTTAACTATCAGATCCCCGGGTCCTATCAACAGATCCTTCTGGCTGAATACCATCCATTTCAGCGGATATCCGCCCTCTCCTCTCCGGATCCAGGCGTCAGAGCCCTTTTCTCCGGCGTTCTCCCTTTCAATGTCGTGTATCTTTGCCTTGGCGGAAAATCCCCTGCGGACAACTTCCACTTCGTCGCCTATGTCGAAATACCCGAAGATGACCCTGCCCGTAGTGCATATGTAGGGCGGCCTGAACCATCCCCTGGGGATCATCTTTATGTCCTCCACGGCATAGACCGCGTTCCTTCCGTACTTCGCCCTCAGGTCCTCCAGGTATTCCGGCGCCTTCTCCATTGCCGCGCGGAACTCCTCCTTGCTGAGCTTTTCTATGGGATCCATCCTTTCGGTCTTCTTCTTTCCCTTTTTCTTTCCGTAGACCAGCGGATACATCACCCTTATCTTTGAGACGCAGTCGCGGCATACCTCAGTGCCGTCGGATAGCTTCGTTATGTGGTCCAGGCTGATGATCGCCCTTCCGCAGAACGGACAGGGTCCGTTGTCGTATCTGCCTTTTTCATTCTTTTTTGCCACAGCAGCCACCCTACAGCCTTTCTGTCGTAAGGACATCCCCAGGATAGATGAAGGAGACGTCGCCTTTCACCAAAAGATTACCCTCGCAGCCTTCCGCAAGGCTCACGGCCTTCTTGTCGTATTCAAGGGGGTCTATGCGCTCCACCACCTTGCTGTACTCGCCCTCTCTTCTCTTTATGTGAAGAGTGTCGCCCTTTTCTATGCAGCCCAGGACTGCCGTTCCGTAGATCTCGTGGGCGTCATCCTCATCCTCGTACCTGGTGACATCGTCCACCACAAAGACAGCCTTGTGCGCTCCGTACCTGGCGATACGCCTTTCGCGCTCCTCCGCGGCCTCCTTCTGTACCCACGGGACATCCTCTAAGGTAAGTTCCTTTAAGGGATCGTCCGCTGCGGGCTCGTATCCGCCGCTTCCGTCGCTTTTAACGGTGTTGAAGACCGGTCTTACGATCCTCATGCTACCGGCGCAATTTCCGCATAGGACACTCCTGTCCTTAAGCAGAATTTTATGCATGTCGTCCGCACTGATCTCTTTGCCGCAGAAAGAGCAGGTCTTCTGCATGCTTAGCCTTTCCTTGTCGGAAAGAAATTCCTTCAGCTCCGCGGCGTTCATTCTGCTCCATTCCCCGGAGGACAAATCCTTGTCAAGCTTCGCGCGGCAGTCCCTGCATATGTACTTGCTGCCCTTGATCCTGTAGCGCCTGCCGGGGGCATCGCTCCCGCAGACTGCGCATTTATACGGCTGAGATGAACTCATATATATCTCCTATAACCTCTTCTCCTATATGGCGCTCGGTGCCGTACTCCTTTGAGGCCTTAAGTATGTCGCTGTAGATCCCCTCCACGAAGACGTGGTTAAGCCCCGGATAGAGCTTAAAGAAGGTGTTCGGCCTGTCCGCCAGCAGTTCCTTAAACTTTACGAAGTCGTCATCCGGCAGCACCTGAAAGTCCTTTCCGCCCTGCATTATGAGGACCGGCTTGTCGCTTTCAAGAAGGTAGTCCGCCGCGGTCTTCTGCCCCATCTCCTTAAAGTAATACAGGGAGAGGTTGCCCGCGAACATCTTCTTTTTAGCCTCTTCGTCCGGCATCTGATACAGTCCGTCGAACTTCCTGCCGTAGATCTTCCGCTCAAGGCCTACTATCGCATTAAGAACGGGGTTCTTGCCGCCCGCCTGCCCAAGCTGCCTTATGACTATGTCCTCCAGGCGGTAGGGCGTCCCTGCAAGCATTATTATGCCCCGGAAGTTTCCGCCTTCCGCGTCTATGCGCGGAGCAAGCATCGCTCCCATGCTGTGCCCGAGGATGAATATCCTTCCGGAGTCTATGCGGGCATCCCTGCGCGCAAGCTCCGCTGCCAGCAGAGCGTCATCTATGGTCTCCTCGCGAACGGTAATATCCTTTGTCTTAGCGCATTTTTTCTTATGCGCAAAGGTCCGCTTGTCGTAGCGCACGGATGCTGCGCCGAGCCTTGCAAGGCCTTCCGCAAGGTCTTTAAAGGGCGTCAGCTTCATCACCCTCTCGTCCATGTCGCTGGGCCCGGATCCGTGCACCATGACCACCGCCGGGACCAGCTCCGAAAGCTCGTCAGGAAGCGTCAGAAGCCCGCTGAGCGGGTATTCTGTACCTTCCCCTACTGTTATCTTTTCGCTTATCATTTCGCTGCCTCTCTGCTGCTGCGACCCCTTTTATGCTATTATACCATTCTTGTGCAAAAAAACAAAAAGGCGGCACTCTTTTGAAGCGCCGCTTTTTGATCTTGTTCTGTCAGCGTCAACAGAGATATTAACGCTTGCTGAACTGGGAAGCCTTACGAGCCTTCTTGAGTCCGTACTTCTTCCTTTCCTTCATCCTCGGGTCTCTGGTAAGGAAACCTGCTGCCTTAAGAGCAGCCCTGTTCTCCTCGTCTGCATGGCAGAGAGCTCTGGATACGCCGTGGCGCAGAGCTCCGGACTGTCCTGTGGTGCCGCCGCCCTTGACGGTAGCTACTACGTCGAACTTTCCTTCTGCTCCTACCAGCTGGAGAGGCCTCCTGACCTCGTTCTTCAGAAGCTCAAGACCGCCGAAATACTCGTCGAGGGTCTTCTTGTTGATGATGATGTTTCCCTTGCCCGGAATGAGCCTTACCCTGGCTACAGAAGACTTTCTTCTGCCGGTTCCGTAATACTGCATCTTAGCCATTTGTTACCTCCCTTAAATGTCGAGAACTTCGGGCTTCTGGGCCGCATGCTTGTGATCCGGACCAGCATAGACCTTAAGCTTCTTATACATCTGTCTTCCGAGAGGTCCCTTGGGCATCATTCCCTTTACAGCGTGGCGAATGATCTCTTCGGGGTCCTTAGCCTGCAGCTTGTCGAAGGTGATCTCCTTGAGCCCGCCCGGATAACCGGAGTGGTGCTTGTAGACCTTGTCCTTGAACTTCTTTCCGGTGACCTGGACCTTCTCTGCGTTGACGATGATGACATAGTCTCCGCAATCCAGGAACGGCGTGTAGGTAGGCTTCTTCTTGCCGCGGAGTATCATGGCTGCTTCTGTGCAGATGCGTCCGAGAGTCTTGCCCTCAGCATCTATCACATACCACTTGCGCTCGATCTCCGAGGGCTTTGCGATATAAGATGACATTTTTACCTCCTTTGCCTACTCAGATGGCTCTGCCATCGTTTTCGGCGCCTACTCAGATGCTAATGCCGGCGCATCGATTTCGGCACTGCTACTGTGATGTGTAACTGCATGCTGACTCGCAGCGAAAAACCGCCGCATACAGCAACGCACCGCTTATTTTATATGGCGGTGCGCTTCTTGTCAATCACTTTTTTAGATCAGTCTGCTATTCTATTGCAATAATGTTGCCGAAGCCCGTAAGCTCGAACACCTTGCTCACCATCTCGTTGGCGTTGCAGATGGTCATCTTGCCTTCCGCGGCGCTCACCGTCTTGAAGGTGGAGAGGACTACGCGCAGTCCGGCTGAGGAAAGATACTCCAGTCCGGAAAGGTCGAGGACCAGCTCCTTTATGCCTTCAAGTGCGCTGCTGAGCGACTCCTCGAGCTCAGGCGCGGTAAGAGTATCGAGCCTTCCCTCAAGCGCTACGGTAAGTTTTTCACCTTCAACTGTCTTCGTGATGTTCATCATTTCCCTATCCCCTTCTCTATTTGAATACCTGATACATCGGCATCTCCTTGCCGACAGCCCCGAAGCATGTGCTTATGAGCTTTTCGCGCGCGTCTACGCCGAAGCACGCGCCTACATCGTGCAGCTTTTCAAGATCCATCAGGAACAGCCCCTGGACTCCCGGCTGACGCTCCTCCACGAAGGAGAAGATGTAGGTGTGATCGTTTATCTTTACGTAGTCCGCGGGATTGCTGGCCACCCAGCAGCCCTCCGGCACCTGCATGGTGTAGGTGTAGTAATAGTTGGTGCTGTAGACGTGGCGCACCTCGTACTCGCCGTCGTGGTAGGTCCAGACTATGGCCTTCCCCACCATGTCGCTCGTAAAGGCGTGCAGAGGACCTTCCTCAGGGAAGTTCCCGCTGATGCGGCCGAACAGGAATTCCCTGCTGACATCCCTTGCGGAATGCTCCGTCCCCAGCTGCGCAAGCACAGCCGTGGCGTTTCCTGTAGCCATGTCTATAACAAGGTCCACGCACCTTAAAGGCATAGCCTCGGGGATGAGGTGGTGCACCAGGAAGGTGACTCCGTTGTTTGTAAGCACCTGGCAGAACACCGGCTCATAGGTGAGGCCGTCCTCAGTAAGCTGCAGGAGGTTCTTCTCCAGCATCTTCCACTCCAGCCTGTGCCCTTCGCCCTCAAATTCCAGGACGCAGCCCACGAGCGCGTCCGAATCCGGCGGGGTGTAAGGCCCGCGGAGCTGGTTGGTGCGGCTCTCCTCCGGCGTGGTGGTATCGACTATCTTCTGGACCTCCTCGGGTGTGATGTCCAGGTTCCATTTCCTGTACCATCTCTTGCTGTCGTTGTTCATATCATGCCTCCTGGCATAGGATCTATTTATCCGGAACGATTGAGATGGCGTCTCCGGGATTGATGACATTCTTACCCTTCTGCTCTCTGAGCTCTGCCCAGTAGCCGTCGGTAGGCTTGTCGAGAGGAACGCCTTCTTCCTCGATCATGATCTGACGGACTCTCGTTCCCGGGATGTCCCTGGGAGCGATGTTCTCCTTTATGGCAACGCTTGCGGCAAGTCCCGCTGCCATACCGGTACCCATGGCCGGGCCTATTATGCGCATGGCTCCGTTAGCGTGGAACTCGGCGGAGCAGCAGCGTCCTGCGCAGAGCAGGTTGTCGACGCCCTGCGGGAGCAGGCATCTGTACGGAATGTCGCAGTAATCTCTCGGATCCGGTCTGGCCGGGATGCCTGCAGGCACGCCGAACGGGTGCATCTTTGCATCGCAGTTCTGACCGACGTGCTCTTCCTCGCAGATGGCGGAACCTGCCGGCGCGGGGATGTGGATATGCCTTGCAAAGAACCAGTCCTCGCTGGTCGGGTGGTGAGTATCGAACATCTCGGGGAAGCGTGCTATGCCGTCCTCGAACTTGTTGCCGCAGGCGACGTCAGCGCCCTTGAGCATGTACTCGCCGAAGATCCTCCTGGACTCTCTGGTCCCGGGGAGATTGCCCATGCCGACGAGCCTTACGTTCTCGTAGCCGGGGATGTACTTCTTAAGGAATGCGTGGAACTGCTGCATCAGCTGGTGCTGCTCAAGCACCTGCCTGGTGATGTCCTCCGCGTCTGTGGTGTGGCAGTAGTAGCTGTGGAACGCGAAGGTGACTATGTCTGCGTTCTCCGGAGGGGTGTTCGGAATGTGGAGCTTAAAGAAGCCGTTTTTGTTTCCGACCTTTCTGGTGAGCTCTCCCTTAGCAATAGCCTCTTCCTCAAGGACCACCATGTAGTTCTTCGGGTTCTTGATCCCCTTGGCAGCCTGCTCTTCCTTGTAAGCCTTCTCGGCCGCTTCGTACTTGGGGATGTTTACTCCTGCCCAGCGGGAGCCGAGCGTGGACGCGATGTTCAGGCCCGCGAAATCCTGCCCGCCGACCTCAAAAGGAACGCCCGCAAGCGCAGCAACATCGCCGTCTCCGGTACCGTCTATGAATATCTTGGCCTTTACAGCCATGTACCCGCCCTTGGTGTAGAATATGGCTCTGGTGATCTTCCTGTCCTCTACCTCGGTATAGATGAGGGTGGAATCGTAGACTATCCTTGCTCCTGCTTCGAATACCATCTCCTCAAGAACGAGCTTTCCGTATTCGGGCTCGAAGATCGGATTCCTGTAGTATTCCTGGGAACGCCTTCTGAGCTGGCCCTTGGCGTCGAGCCTCTGAGCGAACTCCAGGCATATGCCTTCGATGCCGCCCGCTATCTGGGGTACATAACCGTTGGTGGCAAGGCCTCCAAGGGATACGCCCTTCTCGAAGATGGTCGTATGCATGCCTTTTCTTGCGGCCTCAATGGCTGCTGCGCATCCGCCTACGCCGCCGCCGATGACGGCAACATCGCAGAACAATGTCTTGCAGATATTTTCCGTGAACATTTTATCCTCCTTTGATCCCCGGAGCATACCTGCTGCGGGGATCAGTCATATTATCGTTTAGAGCGTCACCTTCAGGAAGGTCTTCTTGCCCTTTCTGAAAACTATGCCCTCGCCTACATCTTCCGGCTTTATGAGCATCTTGGGGTCTGTCACCTTCTCGCCGTTCATGGTAAGACCGCCCTGCTCTATGGTGCGGAAGCCCTCGCCGTTGGACGGAACGAGCCCGGCCTGCTTTATAAGAGCAACTACGCCTATGCCCTCAGCGGGGATCTGTACCTGCTTTGTGGGTATGTCCGCGCCGCCTGCTCCGCCGGAGAACGCCGCCCTTGCCGCCTCCTGAGCCTTGACTGCCTCTTCCTCGCCGTGCACCAGCTTGGTCACCTCGAAAGCCAGGACCTCCTTGGCGTGGTTTATCTCCTGATCCTTAAGAGCGCCCAGCCTCTTTACCTCCTCCATGGGAAGGAAGGTGAGCATCCTGAGGCACTTTTCAACGTCGGCGTCCTCCACGTTCCTCCAGTACTGGTAGAAATCGTACGGGCTGCACTTGTTCGCGTCAAGCCACAGGGCGCCCTTCTGGCTCTTGCCCATCTTGGTGCCGTCGGACTTAGTAAGCAGAGCGAAGGTCATGCCGTAGTAGTCGTCCTTGCCCAGGAGCCTTCTTGCCAGGTCTCTTCCTGCAAGGATGTTGGACCACTGGTCGTTGCCTCCGAACTCTATCTTGCAGTCGAAATCGCGGGCCTGGACGTAGTAGTCGTAGCCCTGCAGGAGCATGTAGTTGAACTCAAGGAAGGAAAGGCCCTTCTCCATGCGCTGCTTGAAGCACTCGGCCCTGAGCATGTCGTTTACGGAGAAATGCTTGCCTACGTCCCTTATGAACTCCAGGTAGTTGAGGTTCCTCAGCCAGTCCGCGTTGTTTACGCATATAGCCTTGCCGGGAGCAGGCTCCTTGTTCTGACCGCCCTTGCCGAGAACTCCCTCGCCCGGGATGTGCTTCCACTCCTCGTCAAACTCAAGGAAGCGGTCGAACAGAGCCTTGAACTTCTTTCCGTTCTCGTCTATCTCCTCGACGGACATCATGCGGCGCGCGTCGGAGCGTCCCGACGGATCTCCCAGCATGGTGGTGCCGCCGCCGATCAGGACGACCGGAGTGTGGCCGTACTTCTGCATGTACATCATGATGATGACCTGCATGAAGTGGCCGACGTGCAGGCAGTCCGCCGTAGCGTCGAAGCCTATGTAGAACTTCACCTTTTCTCTTCCGAGGAGCTCTCTTATGCCCTCGTCGTCCGTGGTCTGCTCTATGAAGCCGCGCTCCTTGAGCACGTCGTATACATTGTCGAATTTGGAAACGTTATCGGGTATCTTAAACATTGCTTCTCCTTATTTTGTGCCGTAGATACGGTCTCCGGCATCGCCGAGGCCCGGCAGGATGTATGCGTGGTCATTAAGCTGCCTGTCCTTGGCCGCGATGTAGATGTCCACATCCGGGTGAGCCTTCTGCAGCACTTCTATTCCTTCCGGAGCCGCTATTATGCACATGAACTTTATCTGCTTTGCGCCGTGCTGCTTTACAAAATCTATTGCCGCAGCGGCGGAACCGCCTGTAGCCAGCATCGGGTCTACTATGAAGACCTGTCTTTTTTCTATGTCGTAGGGCAGCTTGCAGTAATACTCGATCGGAAGGTGGGTCTCAGGATCTCTGTAAAGGCCTATGAAGCCTACCTTTGCGTTCGGGATAAGGGACAGCATGCCGTCCACGAAGCCCAGACCTGCTCTAAGGATGGGAACGATGGCAACATCCTCGCCGTCGAGCATCTTGAGCGTGCACTTCTCCATCGGAGTCTCTATCTCTACGTCCTTAAGAGGAAGATCCCTTGTGGCCTCGTAGGTCATGAGAGTGGATATCTCTGTTACCAGCTGGCGGAAATCCTTGGTAGAGGTCTCCTTCCTGCGCAGCAGCGCTGTCTTGTGCTGAATAAGCGGATGATCGAATACATAGACTTTTCCCATTTCATACCTCCCGGGATCACATCTCGTCCAGTAGCTGGACTCTTCTGTCATGACGGCCGTGTTCCTCCTCGGAATCCAGCCAAATATCAACGAGTTCTATGGCCTGCTCTTCGGTAAGGACCCTGCCCCCCAAAGACACCATGTTAGCGTGGTTGTGCTTCTTGGCCATCTCGGCCATGAATGGCGTCACAAGCTCCGCGCAGCGTATGCCCTTTACCTTGTTGGCGGCTATGCCTATGCCGATGCCTGTGCCGCAGCAGATAACGCCCAGATCCGCCTTTCCGGATGCAACGTACTCCGCGCATTTTTTGCCGTAGACCGGATAGTCCACGGACTCCTTTACGTAGATGCCGAGGTCCTCAACCTCGAAGCCTCTTTCCTTAAGATGCGCGGCCACGGCCTCCTTAAGTTCGAATCCGCCGTGGTCAGCGGCAACAGCTATCTTCATGTCCTGCCTCCCTGCCTTTATTATATTATATCCCGCTGCTTTAAGCATGCGGTTCATGAGCGAAAAATAGATCGACGGATCCAGCGTACGGCCGTCCGGACCTGCTGCGGATGCTTCGGCAGGAACACTGTCAGGACCCGCGGCTTGGCCATCAGCCGGGACACCGTCGTCCGGGGCGGCGACAAGTGTTATGTCCCCGCCATCCTCGTCGAACTGACGAAGCTGCGCAAAGAACGTCCTCGGATGCGGAACGTCTATCACACCGGCTTTGCGCCCCTTTGCGCGCTCTGCGGCAAGCCTTTTGTCTATGGCCCTGAAAACGTCCCCGGATACCCCCTCGAATATCACCACCTCCGCCTTGGGAGCGTAGTGCTTATACTTCTGACCGGGCGCCTTTGGCTTAAAGTCCGGATCATCGCTCGGTTTCTTAAAGAGCGAGGGATCATAGGAGACCTCCCTGTCCAGCACCGCGGATATCATCTCCGGCGTTATTAGCCCCGGACGGAGTATCATCGGAGCCTTCGGATCCGTAAGATCCAGCACCGTGGACTCTATGCCGCCCGCGCAGGGGCTGCCCATTATTATGGCGTCTATCTTTCCGTAAAGGTCCGCCTTGACGTGCTGCCACGTCGTGGGGCTGGGCCTTCCGGATATGTTGGCGCTCGGCCCGCTGAGAAGCGTGCCGCTAAGCTCTATGAGCCTCAGTGTTGCCGCGTCTTTCGGCATCCTCAGGGCCACGGTATCCAGACCTCCGGTGGTCTCCTTCGGCATCTCCGGCCTTTTCGGAAGGACCATGGTAAGCGGACCCGGCCAGAACGCTTCGGCGAGCTTAAGTGCCTCCCCGGGCACCTCCGACGCAGCCCTGTAAAGATCCTCAGTCTTCGATATATGTACTATCAGAGGGTTGTCGGACGGTCTTCCTTTAGCGGCGTAGGCTCTCTTTGCGGCTCCGGGATCGAACGCGTCGGCCCCCAGGCCGTACACAGTCTCCGTGGGGAAAGCCACCAGCCCACCGTCCTTTATTATCCCGGCCCCCTTGCGGAGGTCCTCCTCTTCAGTTGACAGTAAAAGCGTTTCTATCATCTGTTTTTTGACACAGAGAACCGTCCCCTATGTCATCTAGTTTCCGAAATCCTTCATCTTCTCGGCCTGCTCGTTGGTGATGAGGGCATCTATGATCTCATCCATGTCACCATCCATAAAGCTGTCGAGCTTGTATATGGTAAGACCTATCCTGTGGTCTGTCACTCTTCCCTGAGGGAAATTGTAGGTCCTGATGCGCTCTGAGCGGTCTCCGCTGCCCACCTGGCCCTTTCTCAGCTCGGACTGCTCGTCGTGCTGCTGCTGCTGATAGAAGGCATAGAGCCTGGATTTGAGCTCGTTGAAGGCCTTTTCCTTGTTCTTAAGCTGGGACTTCTCGTCCTGGCACTGCACCACCACGCCTGTGGGAAGATGTGTGAGCCTTACAGCGGAGTCCGTCATGTTTATGTACTGTCCGCCGTGTCCGGAAGCGCGGTAGGTATCCACGCGTATGTCGTCCCACTTAAGGTCCACGTTAACGTCCTCGACCTCCGGCATTATGGCTACCGTAGCCGCGGAGGTGTGGATACGCCCGGAGCTCTCTGTCTCTGGGACGCGCTGCACCCTGTGGACTCCGGACTCGAACTTGAGCCTGGAGTAGGCGCCTCTTCCTATGATCCTTACGACGCCTTCCTTAACACCGCCTATGCCGGTATCGTTGATGTCCGTAAGCTCGGTCTTCCAGCCGTGGCGCTCGGCGTATCGCGTGTACATGCGCAGGAGGTCTCCCGCAAACAGAGCGGCTTCCTCTCCGCCTGTGCCCGCGCGCAGCTCCAGATATACGTTCTTCTCGTCGTTGGGATCCTTGGGAAGGAGCAGTATCTTAAGCTCTTTCTCAAGCGTTTCAAGCTTTTCCTCCAGTTCGGAGAGCTCGTCCTTTGCCATGGCGCGCATCTCGTCGTCCAGGGACGTGTCCGAGAGCATCTCAAGTGTGGATGCCTTCTCCTCCTGAGCCTTTTTGTACTCCTTGTATTTCAAAACGATGGGCTCCATGTCTCCCATCTCTCTGATGTGCTTCTGCCAGCGGGCCTGATCCGCTATTACCTCTGGATCCGAGACCGTAACGCTGAGCTCGTCGTACTTTTCAAGAATAAAATCGAGTTTCTTAAACATATCCTTCACCTTTCCGTTAATTATACCACGCGGACACCGCAAATTAAACAGTCAGATTGCTGCGCGGCCGAACTGTCGTGGCGTCATTTAAGGTCTGTTGATGCATTTTCGGACAGAAGGCCCGGATTTGTTAAGTGCAGTCCGTAAGATTAACAGAAACAGTACAATTATCAGCGCGAAAGGAGGTCTGTTTTACGCATTCAGCGCCTGATCGTTGCCTAAAACATCTGAAAACAGCGGCTTCAGGCATTTGCAGAAGGCATATTTCTCAAAAAATCATTTGATTTACGGACTCGGAAGGCTAAAAAGTGCTGCTCTGTCCGAAAAAGCGTCAACAGACCGCTATTCCAATTCGCTGCCCGCTGATGTAGAATATAAGCATGAAAACAATGAGACTGAAAAAACTGATCACGATGGCTCTGATCATTATCGTACTTGCAGCAGCGATCCTCGGAGGTTATCAAATGATATTAATGAGCAGGCTGAATGCCCTTACACTTAAAAAAGCACGCTGGAGCTGCGGCGGAGGCATGACCGGAGGCCACACCTCTCTGGAGATAAAGCTTGAGGGAGACCACGCGGTAGCCGTGGCGGAAAAGCAGGAATGGCACAACTCCGACCTTGAGCGCACCACCTACATCCTTCCTGCGGAAGTAATGGATCAGCTTAAGGCCCTGATAATAAAGAACAAGCTTAACGTGCTATCAAGGCGCGGATACTCCAAAATGATAGCCCTGGACGCCGACACAGACCATTTCTACGCGGACTTTACCGAAGGGTACAGCTTCGGAGTAAGCGAGACTCAGAAAAAGACCCCCGCGGAATCCAAAAGGTTCTACGAGGTGCGTACACTTATGTATGATCTAATAAAGGACGCGGAAGGCGTTACTGAGGTGATACCCGCAGGCCAGGTGGACGAAGATGCTTCAGGCGTCCACAGCACCGCGGAGACCGTCGGCGATCTCCGCAAGCTTTGCGAACCTATGGTTGAGCCCTGATTTTGCCAGAGGCGGCTCAAACAGAAGAGCAAGCTCCGCAAGGGGCAGCTCGGGATTATCCAGTCTTAATACGGCGGCCTGCTTAAGCTTCGGTGAGAGGCTCTCCAGGCCCCTGTTTTTTTCTATCAGCTTTATGTCCGCTATCTGCTTCTGGGCGGCATTGACGGACTTCTGGAGGTTGGCGCTCTCGCAGTTGCTTATCCTGTTGGCAGTGCCGCGCATCTCCTTGGTTATCCTTACGTTCTCGAAAAGGAAGAGCTGGTTTGCGGCTCCGAGGATGTTGAGAAGATCCGATATCTGCTCGCTGTCCTTGATGTAAACCGCCCATCGGTTCCTGCGCTTTATGGTCCTTGCCTTAAGACCGAAGCTGTTTATGAGCTTCCTGATGTCCGACGCCATGTATTCACTGCTGCAGGAGAGCTCCAGATGGTAGGCCTTGGTGGGATCCGTTACGGTGCCGCAGGCAAGGAACATTCCCCGAAGAAATGCCTTCTTGCAGCAGCGCTTCCTGATAATATCCGCGTTTATTCCGTCGGTAACGTAGTTATAGCCTTCCTTTATGCCTACGATCCCTGTCTCCCTGAGTATCCCCTCGGCGTTCATCTCCGGAGGGATGAGCAGCTCGTAGGAGCGCCCCCGGGACAGGGGCATTGTGTCGTTGTCTATGGAAAGAGACCCCTTGGTCCCGAAATATTCCTTTATAAGGGACATAACAAGCCTTGCCACTGCCGGGTTGTCCGTGCTTATACGCATACCCATCCTGCCGTTTCCGTAGGGCACTATGGACGAGCTGAAGCGCAAAAAACCGGCTATCTCAGCCAACTGGCAGCATTTCTTTGTGACGGAGATCGTGGTGAGCTCTTTTTTTACATCCAGAGCGTAAGACATCCCTTAAACGTCCCTGTGCTTTACGGTAGCGTGCCTGCCGTTCTCCCCGAGCCTGGAGGCTATCTCCTCCGCCATTACGACGCTCCTGTGGCGCCCGCCCGTGCAGCCTATGGCTACGGTAAGGTGGTACTTGCCCTCCCTTACATATCCGGAGATGAGGTCCAGTATAAGGCCGGTTATCCTTCCGGCGAACTTCTTCGCCTCCGGTTTTCCGAGCACGTATTCCTTTACCTTCTTGTTCTTTCCTGTAAGGCCCTTCAGACTCGCCACGTAGAACGGGTTCGGAAGGAAGCGCACGTCCAGCACCCAGTCCGCCTCGTCCGGCATGCCGTTCTTAAATCCGAAGCTCATTACGCTTATGGTAAAGCTGTCCTTTTCTTCGGCAAACAGCAGCCTCTGGATTATGGTATTGAGCTGAGCGGTCTTAAGATCCGAGGTGTCTATTACGAAGGAGGCCATGCTCTTTACGGAAGCAAGCCTCTCCCTTTCCTTTTCTATCCCTGCCTCTATGTCCCCGTCCAGGGCCATGGGATGAGACCTTCTGGTCTCCTTGTAGCGCCTTACTATCACAGGCGTGGAGGCCTCCAGGAACATTATCCTGTACTCCTCTCCGGCGTCCTTAAGGTCCGCTATGCCCTCGTCGAAATCGTCGAAGAACTGTCCCCCGCGTATGTCCATGACGAAGGCTATCTTCTTAAACTCGCCCTTGTCCTTGGCCAGCCTGATAAAGTCCGGCATCAGCCTGGGCGGCATATTGTCCACGCAGTAGTATCCAAGGTCCTCAAGGCAGTTTGCCGCCTGGCTCTTGCCCGCTCCCGAAAGCCCTGTTACTATTATAAGCTCCATCCCTATATCTCCCTGAAATTGATGATGCGCCCCGGCTCAAGACCTGCCTCAAGGACGCGCTTCCACGAATTTTCAACGCAGCCTACGGCGTCCGAGGTGTGGGCGTCGCTGCTCATTATGAACCTGACATCGTACTTCGCGGCGGTCCTTATCCCCTCCACCGTAAGGCAGTGGTGGCGGTGGTTGATCTCCATTACGGTGCCGGCCTTCTCACACGCTGCGGCTATGGCGTCTATGTCGAAATCCGCCTTGTCGCCCGGGTGCGATATAATATCTATCTTGTTCTCAAGAAGGCTGTTTACGACTATGTCCGTGTTGCGTACCCTCGCTCTTGCGGAGGTGGTAAGGCCCTTTTCGTGGAGCCATCCGCCCACGCAGATGCTTATCCCGGTGAAAGGCTTCTCACCAAGGTACGAATAATGGTAGCCCGCTATGATGTAATCGAAGAGCTTCTGCTCCTCCCTGCTTATGTCCAGCCTGCCGCTTAAGTTCGCTATGTTGGCCTCTACGCCAAGCTCTATCTTAAGCTGCGGGAAGAGCTTTTCCGCCTCCTCTATGTCCTTCCTCATCTGAGGGATCTTCTTCATGTCTATCCCGTAGCTTACGCTTCCGGGGCCGTGGTCGGATATCCCAAGGCGCTCAAGTCCAAGCTCCGCAGCCCTTGCGGCGTTGTCCGCTATGCTGCCCTTGCCGTGGGAGTAGGTGGTGTGGGTGTGGAGATCGAAAAATATCCTACTCTTCAATTATCCTTACCTCCGGCTCCAGCCTTACACCGAACTTATCCATTACGGTGTCCTGCACCAGCTTCATAAGTCCCAGAACATCGGAGGAAGTGGCTCCGCCCCTGTTTATGATAAAGCCCGCGTGCAGCTCGGATACCTGCGCTCCGCCGACGGACTCCCCCTTAAGGCCGGCGTCCTCTATGAGCTTTCCGGCAAAGTGCCCCTCGGGGCGCTTAAAGAAGCTCCCGGCGCTTGGGTACTGCAGGGGCTGCTTTGCCTTTCTGCGCGCGGTAAGGTCCGCCACCTTTGCGTCTATCTCCTCCTGCGGAGCCTTCTTGAGTCTGAAGGCCGCCTCCAGTATCACGGCGCCTTTATCCATGAAAGCGCTGTGCCTGTAGGACAGCCCGAACTCCTCGAGCTGCGGCACGCTCTTTACTTCTGCGAGGCAGTCCGCGGTGCTTCCGTCGTAGGCTCCCGCATTCATGTATACCGCGCCGCCCACGCTTCCGGGTATGCCCGTGGCAAACTCCATACCGGAAAGGCCCTTTGCGCAGGCCTTTTTAGCCGCGTAGGAAAAGCTGGCTCCCGCGCCAGCTCTCAGTACGCATCCTCTTACGCTTATCCTTGAAAGAGCCGGCCCGAACTTTATTATCGTTCCCCTGTAACCCCTGTCTGAAAACAGCACGTTGCTGCCGTTTCCGAGTATCATGGGCCTCGGGAGCTCCATCGCAGCCAGCAGCTCTTCCCTGCTGCCCACGGTAACGAGCCTGTCCGCAGGGCCTCCGCACCTGAAGGTGGTGATGCTGCTTAAAGGATAATTCTCTGTGATATCCAGTTTCATCTCTGTTCCTGTTCGTTCTGTACGGCGTTCTCCGCCGCCTGTTTTATTATTCCCAATACCTGATCCAGCCGGTTGAAGATGCTGCGCTTGAGCATGTCCGCAAACGGCTCTATGTCGCGGTCCTCAAAGTACTTTACCGCCATCTTGTTGTATTCTATGTCCCCTATGGAAAGCTCCGGAGCGGGAAGCCCCAGCCTGAGGATGCAGTAGAGAAGCGCCGTCATGGACATCAGGACGGTATCCTCTCCGTAAGGATAGAGCCTGTTGAGCTCCATGTGCATGCGCGCTGCCAGCTCTATCGGGTCCTTTACGCGCAGCAGTTCTCTGCTGTTCTTAAGAAGCTCCTCCGTATACCTGGGAAGATCCTTGAAATGCGGCGGGATATGCTCCCACTCGTAGATTATTGGGCTGTTCAGCCTGTAGAGGGAGCCTTCCCTGCGGGGCTCCTGAGGGTCCGTAAGCATGCCTGCCCACCTGGACAGCGTTTTTGCGTCCAGATCCGCGTCCATGGCAAGGCAGGAGGACATGTCGTAGTAGACGTCGCGGTATCTTCCGGCAAAGGCGTAGAGGCTCAGGGCTATGTCCTCCTTGAGCTCTCCGCTCACCATCGATGCCACGCTGCTCCGGCTGACAACCTGTCCGCTGATGCGGAAATACGAATACAGCCAGCACCAGAGATCGCTCTGCCGGAGCCAGTCTTTAAGCTGCGGGTCGTCGGGCATTATCCTCTTAAGTTCTGCCGCCTTTTCGGCGATCTTCTCTAACATGCGGTCTTCCCTACTTTGCGGGGGTCTCCGTCTCCGGGACGTAAGTGTCCTCGCCGGTGCTGTAGTTGAACATGGTGTAGTCTATGTCCACGTTGCCCTTGATGCCGTCCACCTTTCCGCTGTCAGTCGCCTGCCAGATCTGCATGGCGTACGGGAAATGGGGCTCGTTGAAATACATCGCGAACCACTTGTTGATGCCTTCGAGCTTATCTATGTGCATTTTGGTCATGTAGGTGCCTATACCGCCGTAGAGCATGGGCGTATAGCCTGCATCCTTAAGAGTATTGCAGAATGCAAGGATTATCTCGTCGCGGGTATCGGAGTCCATGCCGTAGGTGCGGTCAGTCTCGTCCTTGGCGCCCTCGAAGTCCATTACCACGGGCCAGGTGACGTTGTATGCCCTGATATTGTTTATTATCCACTGGGCTTCTTCTTTGCCCTCTTCTGCGGTTATGGCCTTGGTGACGAAATACACGCCTACGGGTATGCCGTTGGCCAGGGCGTTCTCTATGTTGTACCTGAAGTTCTCGTCCATAACCATCTTGCCGGTCTCATAGCCGCGGTAGCCTATCCTTATAAACGCAAAACGCACGTCCGAGAACGCCACCTTTCTCCAGTCTATGGTACCCTGGTACTTGGAGACGTCTATGCCTCTTATGGCCTTGGACATGTCGCTCCAGTCGTACTTGTTGCGCTCCAGGCCCTCCTTTGCGGGGTCTATGATGTACTTTCCGGCGGCGTCCTTATACACGGCGCAGTCCGGGAAGGCAAAGCACATCATCTCCCACAGGGACGAGCTTTTGTCCGCGAGCTTTTTGAAATCGCTTATGTTGAACGTTATCTGAGGTTCCTGCTCCTCAGCTGTGTTGTTGGTATTGTTATTTGTGTTGTTGCTGCGGTTCCACGGCATGGAGCATGCGCTCAGAAGAGCGCTCAGCACCATCAGCAAGGCGGCAAGCAGCGCAAGTCTTTTTCTCATTTGATCATCCTTTCCCGGACACAATATCCTTTATCCGTTTATTTTACTATAAAAGCAACACCCGCGCAAGTGTTCGGCAGACAAGTATGTGCCGCATACAAAAATAATGCTCCGCGGGGCCATTTTCCGCTTGCTTTTATCCACAGCTTGTTGTAAACTCTATAGGTCTGAATTGGACACGGAGGGTTGACCGAGTGGCTAAGGAGCTCGCCTGGAAAGCGAGTAGGGCTGAAAGGCCTCGTGGGTTCGAGTCCCATGCCCTCCGCCAAGAAATAGTGAGCCGAACTTTGTTATCACACTGACAACGTTCGGCTTTGCTGTTTCTATAGAAAAGCTAAACGGATTATACGAAAACTACCGCAGAATGATCAACTGAGTAATCACAACCATC
>JAFRZB010000046.1 GCA_017442785.1 Bacillota bacterium | reverse complement strand
GATGCTGCCATACAAACCCTCCATTTCGGACATTATACTACATCTCTGTTTTTTGAAAAAGATAATGTGTCCAATCTCTAGGGTTTTTAAAAACCTTAAGTGTCCGATTTACAGGGTACATTTTATTCTGAAGGGCTATATGCGCATAAAAAACCCCGAAAGGCTTGAAATTTCAAGGCTTTCGGGGGTTTAGGCTACTCGTATTCCACAGTGGCCGGGGGCTTAGGCGTGTAGTCGAAGAGGACGCGGTTGATGCCGGGGACCTCGGTGGTGATGCGCTGCACAAGGCGGTCGATCAGCTTCGGATCCAGGTGCTCGACAGTTACTTCCACAACGTCCGTGGTGTTGATGGCGCGGATTATGCAGGGCCAGTCGAAGGTGCGCTTGCCGTTCTTGATGCCGGTGGACTTGAAGTCCGGGACTACGGTAAAGTACTGCCATACCTTGCCCTCAAGGCCTGCCTTGGCGAACTCCTCGCGCAGGATCGCGTCGGACTCGCGGACGGCCTCCAGCCTGTCGCGGGTTATGGCGCCTACGCAGCGCACGCCCAATCCGGGACCGGGGAACGGCTGCCTGTATACCATGTTGTCAGGAAGGCCGAGGGCCTTTCCTACCACGCGGACCTCGTCCTTGTAGAGCAGCTTTACCGGCTCTACGAGCTCAAAGCTCTGCATGTCCTCCGGAAGGCCGCCCACGTTGTGGTGAGCCTTAATGCCGTCCTTGGATTCCAGAATGTCCGGGTAGATGGTGCCCTGGCCCAGGAACTTTATGCCCTTGAGCTTTCTGGCTTCCTCGCCGAACACCTCTATGAAGATGCGGCCTATTATCTTGCGCTTGGTCTCGGGATCGGAAACGCCGGCAAGAGCGTCCAGGAAGCGGTCCACGGCGTCAACGTAGATGAGGTTGAGATCGAACTGCTCGCCGAACACCTTGCAGACCTGCTCGGGCTCGCCCTTGCGCAGAAGTCCGTGGTTTACGTGCACGCAGGTGAGGCGCTTGCCTATGGCCTTGGCTATAAGCGCAGCGCAGACGGAGGAATCCACACCTCCGGAGAGCGCCAGCAGCACCTTGCCGTCCGGGCCCACCTGCCTGTTGATCTCCGCGAGCTGCTCGTCTATGAAGGCGTTGGCAAGCTCGGGAGTAGTGATCCTTTTCATGCTTTCCGGTCTTACATCTGACATTTTTTGTCTCCTGTTCGATATAACTGAATAACAGTTGCTTACTATTTGTTCTTAAGGATGACGTCGTGAGCTCCGCCTTCCACTATGGATGTGGCGGATACCAGCGTCAGCTTTGCCTTGTCCTGAAGCTCCTTGATGGTGAGCGCGCCTACGTTGCACATGGTAGAGCGCACCTTTGCAAGGCTCTGGCGTACGCCGTCGGAGAGCGGGCCTGCGTAAGGAACGTAGGAGTCCACGCCTTCCTCGAAGGAGAGCTTCTTGTCTCCGCCGAGATCGTAGCGCTGCCAGTTGCGGGCTCTGTTGCTGCCCTCGCCCCAGTACTCCTTGACGTAGGTGCCGTTTACCAGGAGCTTATCCGTGGGGGATTCATCGAACCTGGAGAAATAGCGGCCGAGCATCAGGAAGTCCGCGCCCATCGCCAGCGCCAGCGCCATGTGGTAGTCGTATACTATGCCGCCGTCGGAACAGATGGGGATGTACACTCCTGTCTCCTCAAAGTACTTATTGCGTGCCTCCGCGACCTCTATAACGGCTGTCGCCTGGCCGCGGCCTATGCCCTTGGTCTCGCGGGTTATGCAGATGGAGCCTCCGCCTATGCCTACCTTAATGAAGTCCGCGCCTGCGTCTGCAAGAAAGCGGAAGCCTTCTGCGTCCACAACATTGCCTGCGCCTACCCTGACGCCCGGATAATTCTGATGGATCCAGTCCAGGGTCCTCTGCTGCCAGGCGGTGTAGCCCTCGGAGGAGTCTATGCAGAGCACGTCCACGCCTGCCTCTACCAGAAGAGGAACGCGTGTCTCGTAATCGCGTGTGTTTATTCCTGCGCCTACTATGTAGCGCTTCTTGCTGTCCAAAAGCTCCATGGGGTTGCTCTTGTGAGCGTCGTAGTCCTTGCGGAACACGAAGTACAGAAGCCTTCCGTCCTCCGCCAGGACAGGCAGCTGGTTGAGCTTGTTGTCCCAGAGTATGTCGTTGGCCTCGGCAAGGCTTACGCCCTCCCTGGCGCATATGAGCTTTTCGACCGGTGTCATGAAAGTTGCAACTTTAGTTGCAGGGTCCATGCGGCTTACGCGGTAGTCGCGGCTGGTTACTATTCCAAGCAGCCTGCCCTCCGGGGTGCCGTCCTCTGTTACGGCGACGGTGGAGTGGCCTGTCTTCTCCTTAAGGAAGACTATGTCCGCAAGGGTCTGATCCGGACGGACGTTGGAATCCGAAGGAACGAACCCCGCCTTGGTAGCCTTTACCCTTGCCACCATGGCCGCCTCGTTCTCGGCTGTCTGCGAACCGAATATGAACGAGATGCCTCCCTCCTGAGCAAGCGCCACCGCCAGCTTTACGCCGGAGACGGACTGCATTATGGCAGAGGTCATTGGGATGTTGAGCTTAAGCTCGGGCTCTTCGCCCTTTTTGAACTTGACGAGCGGCGTGGACAGGTCCACGTTTGCCGGTATGCAGTCCGGACCCGTATAGCCCGGAACCAGAAGATACTCGCTGAATGTCCTTGACGGTTCGTTGAAATACTGTGCCATTGCTCCTCCGATCCTTGTTTTTCCCTGATCAATCCAATATTCCGAGGTACTCCTCGTAGGTGAGTTTGCCGCCGCCCTGCTGATACATCTCCGTGGCGGCCTCAACACCCAGATAACGAATGTGCCACGGCTCGAAAACGTAGCCGGTAAGCTTGCCCGGCTCTTTCTTGGTGCCGTCTACATAGCGGATTATGAAACCGTACTCGTGGCAGTGCTCCGCTACCCACTTGCCTTCCTTGGTCTCTCCGAAACTGTACGAGAGAGCGTACTTCTCCGACTCTCCTCCTACGTCCAGGGCAAGCCCTGTCTGATGCTCGGAATGGCCCGGCCTTGCCGTTGCCTTGTCTGCTTCGGCTATGGCCTTCTCCTCGCTCATCCCCTTGCCCTTGTTGTTCTTAACCTCTACGTCGTAGAGCCTGTCTCTCTGGTATTCGTAGGACCTGAAGCCGGTGCGCATCTTGATGTTGATGCCGTCCTCCGCGGCGGCCTCCACCATCTGCTCGAAGGCCTCGGCGGCCACCTTTCTGAGCTGGTCCGTCTCGCCCTTTTTGCCTACTCCGGACACGACGTATTTAACGGTTACCATGTCGTCCGGCTTATACGTCTGCGCCAGCGGATGGGTGCGGTTTACGAGTATCATGTAGTTGTCGTCGACTACCTTGATCTCCTTAGCCATGCCCGTGGCCGGGTCTATGGTAAAGTCCTGCCCCGAAAGAGCCTTATCCCTGGCGGTGGGCTCTTTGTTCGGATCAGTGTTGGTGTTGGGATCCGACGGGTCTGCGGTGTTATTCGCTGTATTGGAAGGTGTGGGGACGGGAGTCTTTCCGGTCTCGCTGTTGCCGAAGGCTATGCCAATGCCGGCGGAGAGAGCCATGGAAAGTATCACTACCAGCCCCGCGTATCCGAGTATGTTCTTTTTTCTTGGATTATATCTTGCCATGTCACCTGACCAAAAATATTATTACATATTATACTATAATCCCGGCCTGTTTTACAGATAAAAATTGCTTACTGAGCCGCTTTTCTGCTGGCCTTCCAGAGCTCCACGGCGTCCAGCACCAGAGGCAGGCTGTTGGGCTTTGTAAAGCCCGTGGTGCTGAGGGTAAGGTCGTAGTACCTGGCCTGGCCCCACATCTCGCCGGTAAAGTCCTGATGATACTTGGCGCGGGAATGGTCCGTGGCCGCGATGGCCTGCTGAGCGCCCTCCGCGTCTATGTTGTGGCGCTGCTCGGAGCGGGTAAGGCGGACGCTCGGATCCGCGTGGATGAAGAGACTGAAGCAGTTGGGGTCGTCCCTTAGGATGTAGTTTCCGCAGTGCCCGAATATGACGGCGCACTTCTCCTCCTTTGCGATCTTCCTCAGCACCCTTACCTGGGCTGCGTAGAGCTCGTCCAGCGGGTCCAGGGTCTGCTGTATCATGTAGGCGTAGGTGGCGTAGTCGTAGACAGCGCTGTGCCTCATGAGCTTCTCGTGCTCCGTTACGAAGCGCGCCGGAAGTCCGGACTCCTCTATCTCCATCTCCACGAGCTCGTCGTTGGAGTAGACCTTGGCGCCGAGCTTCTCCGCAAGATCCCTTGCCATGATGTCTCCGCCGGAGCCGAACTCCCAGTCCACGGTTATTATCAGCTTGCCGGGGTCGAAAGCGGCAGCCTCCGCCTGAGCCATGGCGGCCTGACGCTTGGTCTGAGTGCCGCAGAATTCCATGAGAGGCTTCTGGATGACGCCCATGATGGGCTTCATCACCGGTCCCAGCGTAAGAGCACAGATTATTGTGCCCTCGCGGACGCCTACAAGGGTATGGAAGTATATCAAAGACAGTGCAACTGCAATTGCAACTATCGCGATGTCAAAGATGAGGAGGCATTTCGGTACCGGCCAGCCTGTCTTCTGGGACATGGCGGCGGTGACGCCTTCGGCCGGAGCCGGGGAGATCTGCGGGGTAACGTAGACCGCTATGCCCAGGGACATTATCGGTATGCTGACGATCAGATAGACCAGTCTCAGCCAGTAGGTGCCGGGGGACGGCAGGAAGGCCAGCAGAGTCTGTCCGAACGACAGGAAGTATCCGAAGATGAAGGATACCGCTATCTCAAGGAGCATGTGCAGCTTAAAGTCCTTTCGGAGTATCACCAGCTGCACCAGTATGTAAACGCAGTAGATGGCCGTGGTTATCGTCCCGAGGCCCAGGGACGTGTTCCCCCTGTCCAAAAGGATCTGGTAGATGACGTTGGGTATGCCCGTGGTGGGGCTTGCTCCCAGGGCGGACTTTACCGCCACCACCACGCCCAGCGCCAGTATCAGCTGCCCTATACAGAATACGACGAGTCTTTTTATGAGGCTCACTGGCTTGATCTTTTCTTTCATTATCCCTTTTCCCCTTTTTTGTTATTCCGACCTCAGCGCGGCCACGGGGTCCTTCCTCGCGGCCTTGCCGGACGGGATCAGTCCGCCTATCACCGTAAGCACCACGCTTATTATCACCAGGGCTATGCCTCCGAAGGCCGGAAGCACGGCATTAACGTTCGGGTTGTCCGTAAGCGAGTGGATAAGCGCGTTGCCCGGTATTAGTATCAGCAGCGCCACCGCAACGCCCAGGACGCCAGCCAGAAGCCCTACTATAAAGGTCTCCGCGTTGAATACCTGAGCGATGTTCCTCTTGGAGGCGCCTATGGCTCTGAGTATACCTATCTCCTTGGTGCGTTCGAGCACGGAGATGTAGGTGATGATCCCTATCATTATGGACGACACTATGAGCGAAATGGCGACGAACGCCACCAGCACATAGCTGATTGTGTCCACTATAGTAGTTACAGAGGACATTAAAGTGGCCACATAGTCCGTGTAGGTGATCACCTTGTCGTCCTGACCGGCCTCTCTTGCCTCGTTGTTGTAGGTATCTATGAGCGCGGACAGCCTGCCCTTGCTCTCGAAGTCCTTAGGATAGATGAGTATGGAGGAGGGCGTATCCTCGGACGCGCTGTTGAGCTTGCGGAGGTTGCCGTCATAGCTCTCCCTGCGGTCCGCGGACATGGACATCATAAGCTCGCTCAGCTCCTCGGGGCTCATGTTGAACTGTATGGCCTTTGCGAACGCGTCGGTGTCCACCCAGAAGGCGTTGCGTATGCTACCCGCCATCTTCCTCATGGCATCTGTCATCTTTGCCTGGATCTGATCCGCCAGCTGATCCGCCACGGAAGAAATGAGCTTGTTTATCTGAGGCTGCATCACTGCCTGCACATCGTCCGATACCAGGCTCATGGAGCTGCTTATCTGCTCCCGTATCTCCTCCTGAGTAAGGCCGGAGGTGTCGCCGGAGGCGATCGCCTTCCCCACATCGGAGTTCATGAAGTCCTGCACCACGGGGCTCATGTCTATGTCCCTGAGCCCCGACAGGTCTATCTGCGAGAGATCTATCTGTATCCTGGAATAGTCGAGATCGCTCAGCCCGGAAAGATCTATCTTTATGGCGTTAGTGTTTATCCCGAAAGCCTTGCTCATGGCCTCCTGGTCTATGGTAAAGAGGTTGGACATGTCGAAGTCCGACCTGTCCTCCTCGCCGAATTCCCTGCCTGTAAATACGTTTATGCTGCTGTTGGCCTTCTGGGCCTTTACTATGTCGCTGGCGGCGGCCTTTTCCATTACGTAGTTTACGAGGTCGTGATGGTAGCAGACCCCGAAGCTGAGCATGGACGCCCTTGCGCCCTCCGCAGGCTTTACTACGCCTACTATGGTAAGCGGCTCGCTGTTCTTTACCAGCTGCAGCATGTAATCCCGGTTCTGGCTGCGGTCCACGTAGACCCCGTAGGCGGAGTCGTATTCGTAGAGTGCGGAGCTGTCCACCAGCTTGAACTCAAGGCCGATGAAATCCTCGAATTTGAACGTGGCGGTGGGCGCGGAAGAAAGCTCCACGCTCTCGCCGCGCATGTAGCGGTCTATCATGTCGTCCAGCTCGGACGCGTCCTTAAGCCCAAGAGCGTAGAGGGTGGTGTCGCTTACGGCTCCGCTTCCCGGAAGCACCATCACCAGCTCGTTGTACTTTTCCGGCCATCGGCCGGCCTTTATATCGTACTGCCCCCTGTAGAGCTCGTCCTTTTCGGGAAGGGCAAAAAAGCAGTCTCCGTTCATCATTATGTAGCTGGAAAAGCCTCCGTAGGAGACTCCCATCTGGTTGAGCGTCTGGTCCGGGTGAATCTGGCGGTAGCCTTTCTTATCGTCCAGACGGTATATCTGCGGAGACACCGGGTAGCTGTATTCCACAGCCACTGCGTCCGCCATCACCTGGGCGTCGTGCTCGTCCAGGTATTTCTTGAAGGATGCGAGATCGTTGCTCTTAAGCCCGGAGAACATGTTCTTTGCTATGCGGCGTTCTCTGGCCTCGGGCTTTTCCTTCTCGGTACCGTCCTCTTCGTCTTCCTTGGGAGCAGCGTTTCTCTGCTCCTCCATCTGCGCAAACACGCCGGAGAAGTCCACGCCGGAGGTCTCTATCATCAGAGGATACTCGGAAAGAGTCTCCTCCTCTATGTTCTTTATGTAAGCGTCCACTCCGTTGGAGAGCGACAGTATGAGGGCTATGCCTATTATTCCTATGGAGCCGGCAAAGGCGGTAAGAATGGTCCTTCCGCGCTTGGTCCACAGGTTGTTGAAGGACAGCGACAGCGCGGTAAAGAAGGACATGGAGGCGTGGCCCAGGTTCTTGTGGACGGCCTCGGTCTCCACCTCAGGGTCGAACGGGTCGGAATCGCTGATTATGCGGCCGTCTCTCAGCTGCACTATCCTTGTGGCGTACTCGTTGGCAAGCTCGGGGTTGTGAGTTACCATTACCACCAGCCTGTCCCTGGCTACTTCCTTAAGAAGCTCCATTATCTGGATGCTGGTGTGGGTGTCAAGGGCGCCGGTAGGCTCATCCGCAAGCAGTATGTCCGGATCGTTTACGAGGGCGCGGGCTATGGCAACGCGCTGCATCTGTCCGCCGGACATCTGGTTGGGCTTTTTATGGAGCTGGTCCCCCAGGCCCACCTTTTCCAGGGCTTCCGCAGCCCTTCTGCGCTTTTCGGAGCGCGGTACGCCGGATATGGTTAGTGCCAGCTCCACATTGGCAAGCACGCTCTGATGAGGTATAAGATTATAGCTCTGGAACACGAAGCCTATGGTGTGGTTCCTGTAGGAGTCCCAGTCGCGGTCCGTGTACTTTTTGGTGGAGACACCGTTTATAATAAGGTCCCCGCTGTCATAGCGGTCAAGACCTCCTATAACGTTAAGAAGCGTGGTCTTGCCGGAACCGCTGGGGCCCAGCACGGCCACGAACTCACTTTCGCGCAGCGCAAGGCTGACCCCGTCCAGAGCTGTCTGGACGAGGCTGCCTGTGCGGTATTCTTTTCTTACTTCCTTTATCTGGAGCATTCCGCAGGATCAGAAGAAGTCAACAGAGTCGACGCACTGCCTGAAGAGCGGGATCAGATCCTCGTAATCCTCTGTCAGCGAGTAGAACTGCACCATCCAGAAGGCATTCTCGGACTCGAATGCGGTGGTGTAGTAGCTGTAGTTCGTTCCGTTGATCTCCGTGGAATATTCAAATACGGGACGGCCGTTGACCTGCTTTATCGGCCCCGGTGAATACTTGGCATTTGCCTTAAGGAGCAGCTCCGCGTAGGTCGCAAGATCCTTTGCCAGGGCCCCTACGTCCTTCTTGTCCTCCCTGCGTATTGCAACGGCGCAGCCGTGCTCGTCGGATCCGTACAGAGCGGTGAGCCCGTACTCATCGCTGTTAATGTCCTTAAAGCTGCTGGGAAGATATATGGTCATCTCTTCAACGTAAAAGCCTATGAAATCGTCCGGGATCACGGGCAGAACGGAGGCGTTCTTTGCTTCCTCGGGAAGCTCAAGCTTAAGAGCCGGGTCCACCTTTACGTCCTTGAGCCAGATCTTGAATTCATCGGCCTGGATCTTGAAGAACGAGGACAGGTCCATTCCCGCGAGCGGGTTTACGGTGTTGTCGCCCTCTTCTGCGCCCTGCTCGGCAAGAGCTTCTACCATGGACTTGATGAGCTTGTCCATTATGCCCTGGAAGCTTTCCTTCATGTCGATCTCGCAGGAGATGAGGTCCTTCGTGGCCTTGTCGAAGCGGTACGACACCTTGGCAGGCGCTACGTCGCTAAGATCCAGCGTGTTGAGGTCTCCCATGTCATCCATGCTGCCCATGACCTCATTGATCATGCCCATCATGGTGGCTATGTCTACGGTGCCGTCTACGTGATACTCATTGTCGGCCTCGCTGAGCGCAAGCGTGGACACATCCTTTGCGAACATTAAAGACTTGAGACTGTCGGGGTTTACCTTGATGTCGAGCTCCTGCTTGTACCAGTTGTCGCCGTCCTTGGTATAGGAGATGAACTTGTCACCTTCCTTTACCGTCCAGCTTTCCATTGCGGACTCTTCCTTGCCCTCTCCTTCGTCGGCGGTCATGGTCCCGCTGACGTGGGAGATGCCGTCCCTGGATTCGGTCTTAAGCTGGCCTTCCATGCTGACGGACTGGTTCTGCCCCATGACGGAGACAGACATCTTCATGGCAAGCTCCATGTTGTAGATGACGCCTGTGCCTGAGCCTGTCTTGTCGGCAAAGCCCTTTATCAGGGACTCCGCCGTTACCGGCGGTTCTGGCGGCTGAGCGTTGTTAGTGTTGGATGCACCGTTCGATGTGTTCCCAGCGGTCTTTCCGCAGGCCGAAAGGCCGAGAGAGAGCACCAGCAGGAGCGCGAGGATCAATGCGGCTTTTTTCTTCATCTTAGTTCTCCTTTTGAATGTGTTTTTATATGTAACTGAAATTGCAACCGGGCACTTTCACCCATTTTATCAATATTATTGATTTGTTATTATACCATATTATAGAAGGCAATAAAAGAGGGCGGCCCTTTGCGGAGCCGCCCTTTAGGGTGAATTTTCTGTGGAATTACATCATTCCGCCCATTCCGCCGCCGCCTGCCATTGCAGCAGCTGCAGCAGCGTCAGCAGCGGGGTCCTTGATGGGGACTATGCCCGCCTCTGTGGTGAGCAGCAGAGCAGATGCGGAAGCAGCGTTCTGCAGAGCGGACCTGGTGACCTTGGTCGGATCCACGATGCCGGCCTTGATCATGTCCTCGTATACCTCGGTAGCGGCATTGAAGCCTGTTCCTGCCGGAGCGCTCTTTACTGCAGCTATGACTACGCTGCCTTCAAAGCCCGCGTTCTCCGCTATCTGACGTACCGGCTCCTCAAGAGCCCTTACTATGATGCTTGCGCCTGTCTTGACGTCGCCTTCGAGGGTCTCGGCATACTTGGCTACTGCCGGGATGGTGTTGGCCAGAGCCACGCCGCCGCCTGCTACTATGCCTTCCTCAACGGCTGCCTTGGTAGCGTTCAGAGCGTCCTCTATGCGCAGCTTTCTCTCCTTGAGTTCTGTCTCGGTGGCTGCGCCTACCTTGATGACTGCTACGCCGCCGGAGAGCTTTGCAAGCCTCTCCTGGAGCTTTTCCTTGTCGTACTCGGAAGTGGTGATCTCCATCTGAGCCTTGATCTGGCCGATGCGGCCGTTGATGGCCTGCTTGCTGCCTGCGCCGTCTACGATGACAGTGTTGTCCTTGGTGACCTTGACGGACTTAGCTCTGCCGAGCATATCCACAGTAGTGGTCTTGATGTCATAGCCGAGCTCGTCGGAGATGACCGTGCCGCCTGTGAGAGCCGCGATATCCGCAAGCATCTCCTTGCGCCTGTCGCCGAAGCCCGGAGCCTTTACGGCTACAACGTCTAAGACTCCCCTGATCTTGTTGACCACCAGGGTGGCAAGGGCTTCGCCCTCTACGTCTTCTGCTATGATGAAGAGCTTCTTGTTGAGCTTGAGTATCTGCTCAAGTACGGGCATGAGTTCCTGGATGTTGGAGATCTTCTTGTCCGTGATGAGGATGTAAGGATCGGAGATGGATGCTTCCATCTTATCGGTATCGTTGACCATGTATGCGGAGAGATAGCCGCGGTCGAACTGCATGCCTTCTACTACCTCAAGAGAGGTGCCCATGGACTTGGATTCCTCGACGGTGATGACGCCGGCAGTGCCGACCTTCTCCATGGCGTCTGCTATGAGGTTGCCTATCTCCTGGTCGCTGCAGGATACTGCGGCCACCTGAGCTATTGCTTCCCTGCCGTTTACGGGAACGGAAGCCTTCTTAAGGGACTCTACCGCAACATCCACGGCGCCCTGGATGCCCCTCTTAAGGACCATCGGGTTTGCGCCCGCGGCTACATTCTTGAAGCCCTCGCGGATGATGCTCTGAGCAAGCAGAGTAGCGGTGGTGGTGCCGTCTCCGGCTACGTCGTTGGTCTTGGAAGCAACTTCCTTGACTATCTGGGCGCCCATGTTCTCAAATCCGTCCTCAAGCTCTATCTCCTTGGCGATGGTAACACCGTCGTTAGTGATGAGCGGGGAACCGTAAGCCTTTGCTATTACTACGTTCCTGCCCTTGGGCCCGAGAGTTATCTTTACTGTATCAGCGAGCTTGTCCACTCCTGCCTGGAGCTTTCTTCTTGCGGTCTCGCCGTAATTGATGTCCTTTGCCATTTCATTGCCCCCTTACTCGATGACAGCCATGATGTCCGACTGTCCGATAACTATGTATTCTACTCCGTCGAGCTTGATCTCGCTGCCGCCGTACTTGGCGAAGAAGACCTTGTCGCCCACCTTTACGTCCATGGGGACGCGCTTGCCGTCGACTAAGGCTCCGGGGCCTACTGCCACTACCTCAGCGTACTGGGGCTGCTCCTTGTTTGCGCCTGCGATGAAAAGCCCGCTGGCGGTCTTTTCCTCGACCTCTCCGCGCTTGAGAACTACGCGGTCTCCTAATGGTCTGAGCTTCATAAAAAATACCTCCGTGTATTGATTTGACTTAATTGTTTATCGTCTGTTAGCACTCTTTTCTTTTGAGTGCTAAACCTATTATAGCTTGAAATCTGCGCTTGTCAACAGGAAAATGCAAGAATTCACAGGAGCTTCAAAGAAATGGAGCGTTTCAGCTGTTTCGGCAGTACCCGGAGCAGCCTTTCAGCCGCTTCGGCAATGCCCGGAGCGGTCTGAAATGACAGATCCTTCTTCAAAACGCGATTTTGTCAGTGTTTTGGGCATTTCTGCGCGTCTTCAGCCGTTTCGGCGGTGCAGAAAGACACTAAAATGACAGATCCTTCTCTAAACCGAGATTCTGTCAGTGTTTTTTCGAAATAATACTGACAAAAATCAAATTAAAAAGCCGATCTGTCATCATACGGCCCAAAACGCATCAAAATTACGTGTAAACCTGCTGAAATGAGCATAAAAGATGACAGATCCGCGGATTTTAAAGAAGTCTGGCAGTTTACTCTATACTTGCCTCTCCGGTCTTGTTCGTATGATAATCCGGGCAGGGCGGTTCTTCCCCTCTGCTCTACTTAAACCCGCGGACCTCTATCTCCACGCCAAGGATGTTTAAGCCTGTCATTGCGGTGACGGCCTCCACGAGGCTCTTCTGGAGCTGCCTCGCGACGGACAGGACCCTGCGGCCCCATTCAACGGTGACCACGGCGCGTATGTACATGTTGTTGTCGGAATCGGCAGTAGACGATGACATCAGGAGCTGCGCGGCTCCGGGAGTCTCGGAGACTATGTGGGAGGTTATGTCGTTTATCACCTTTTCGGAGATCTCGAACTTGCCGAAATAGCTGTACTTGGGGCGGACGACGGTCTTTTCGCCGGCCTGGTCTCCAAGCTCGGCGCGGGTCTTGCGGAAGCTGCGCTTGGGATCCAGGAAGTAGCCGGAGAACTGCTTGCGCACCTGTATGGTGGGCGCGGGGATGACGTGCATGCCTCCCCTTGCGCGGGCGTCTATGGCCTTGCTGCGCTGGGCCTCGGTAGTGATGTCTTCTATATGTATGTATTCCGTAACAGGAGGAAGACCCAGCCGCCCCGCTATGATGTCCACCATGCGGTCCGAGGTGCCCAGGACCAGTATGCTCTTAGGGGCGCAGCGCTCTATGGCGGAGCGCACCTCGGCGGCCTGCTCCTCGTCCTCGAATATGGCAGTCTTAATGGCACGCATCTTGCTCTTCTGTTTTTTTGCGGAGACTCCGGCTATTATGGTGCCCTGGTCTATGAACAGACCGTCGTCCACGATAGCCTCTATCTGCATCCTTACGCAGAGCTCTATGGCGTTGTAGCTCTTTCCTGTGCCGCTTTTACCAGATAATCCGTAAATAATCACTTGTTCTTCACAAATTTTATGCTATAATACACGTGTTGTTTGAATTGGTTGTTCAAAGGAGGTTCACTATGGCTTATGTAATCGATGATAAGTGCATCAGCTGTGGAGCTTGCGCCGGTGAGTGCCCCGTAGGAGCCATCTCCGAGGGAGACGGAAAGTATCAGATCGATGCCGGTTCTTGCGTCGACTGCGGTTCCTGCGCTGGCGTTTGCCCGATGGAAGCAGCTCACGCTGAGTAAACTGAGAAACAAACAGGCGAGGCGAAATGCCTCGCCTGTTTTTTTACGGGACGGCGCCCCTTTGTTCTTCAGTCCGGATGGTTGATGTAATAGCAGAGCGCGTGCAGGCTGTCCGAAAGATGGACGTTTATTACCTTTACGCCCTTGATATGGAACTCTGTCATTCCGAAGTTCCATATGCCCTTGATCTCCGTGCCTTCGATATCCGCGGCTACCTCTTCGGCTATCCTTGCCGGAGCGGTGATTATGAGGATATCTATGCCCTTCTTCATGGTCTCCTTAAAGCTGGCCTTATCCTCCACCTTTACCCCGTTTATCTCTGTTCCGACCATGTCCGCACGGTTATCGCACAGGCCGGCGAGCTTGTAGAAGGGTTCGTTGTTGGCAAGGTAGCTTATAATTGCCTGACCGAGCCTTCCGCAGCCTACGACGCCTATGTTGTAGGTCCTGTCAAGGCCCATGATCTCTTCAAGCTTCTGCGACAGATCCTCCACCCCGTAGCCGTAGCCCTGCTGGCCGAAGCCTCCGAAATGGTTAAGATCCTGCCTTATCTGGGACGCGGTAACGTCCATTATGCTGCCGAGCTCCTTGGAGGATATCCTCTGGACGCCCTGACCGCTCAGCTTTTTCAGGTACCTTCTGTACCTTGGCAGCCTTCTTATGACTGCATCGGAAATGTAACTGTCCATAACAACCCTTTCGCTTTTTATACCCTTTTGCTATCGATACCTTTTCTTTTTTGTGTGTTATTTTCTTATCACATGTATTTTAACACGAGCCCGCGCTTGTTACAATACCCGAACGATGGTATATTATATGCAATATGAGCATACTTTCGGCACAGGAACTGAATAAGAGCTACGGCATAGAGCCCGTCCTTACGGACGTCAGTTTTACCGTAAACAAGGGAGACCGCATAGGAGTGGTGGGCGCCAACGGCGCGGGAAAATCCACCCTTTTTAAGATCATCGTGGGCGAGGAGAGCTATGACAGCGGAGACCTTTCCATAGCAAGGGATCTTACGGCGGGCTACCTTAAGCAGCGCGAGCACTTCCCGGAGGACAACACTGTCCTGGACACCATGATGCTCCTTGGGGACGAGCCTGCGGCAAAGTCCGGAGCGCTTCTTGGAAGAACGCTTGCGGAGCGCTTTGAGGAGCTCCACGGCTACACCTACGAGAGGGCTGTGCGCGGCATCCTTACGTCCCTGGGCTTTCCCAAGGAGAGCCTTTCGCAGCAGGTGGGAGCGCTCTCCGGAGGAGAAAAGACCCGCCTTGCCCTGGGCGCCATGCTTTTAAGAGAGCCGGATCTTATGCTTTTGGATGAGCCCACGAACCACCTGGACATAAAAACCTTAAAGTGGCTGGAGGGCTACCTTGCGGGCTACCGCGGAACGCTCATGATAATATCCCACGACCGCTACTTCCTGGACAAGTGCGTAAACAGGATATTCGAGATAGAAAACTGCCGCTTAAGCTGCTACGAGGGCAACTACAGCAAGTACAAGGAGACAAAGCAGCTCCAGTACGACATAGAGCTTAAGCACTACCAGCAGCAGATGGAGGAGATAAAGCGCCAGGAGGAGCTTATAGCACGCTACAAGGGGCGCGGCACGGAAAAGCTGGCCAAGAGGGCGCATTCCAGAGAGATGAGGCTGTCGCACATGGAGCGCCCGGAAAAGCCTGTGATGCTCTCCGAGAGCCTTAAGATGAACTTCGCGGAGAAGCTCTCGTCCGGAAACGATGTGGTCTTTGCGGAGGGGCTGTCCTTCTCCTATCCGGGAGGAAGGACCCTGTTCTCCGGCGCGGATCTGGACATTAAAAAGAAGGACCGCATCTGCCTGGTGGGAAGCAACGGCATAGGAAAGACTACTCTTCTTAAGATAATACTGGGGCAGCTGCGCCCGGACACCGGCTACGTGCGCCTGGGGCAGAACGTCATACCCGGATACTACGATCAGGAGCAGAAGGACCTCTCACCCGGAAACACCGTGCTGGAGGAGCTCCACAGCATGTATTTCAAGTACGATCTTACGGATCTGAGGAAGATACTCGGAAGCTTCCTCTTCCGCGGCGACGACGTCTTTAAGAGCGTGGGAGACCTTGCGGGCGGCGAAAAGGCCCGTCTGTCCCTTCTTAAGCTTATGATGTCCGGCGCCAACCTGCTTATATTCGACGAGCCGACAAACCACCTGGACATAGCGGCCAAGGAGGTCTTTGAGGATGCCATAAACGCCTTCCCCGGGACCGTGATAATAGTATCCCACGACCGCTATCTGCTGCAGCACATACCCACGGCGATACTTGAGCTTACCGAGAACGGCATAGTAAAGTACCCCGGAAAGTACGATTACTACGAGGAGAAGCGCGAGAGCCTTGCGTCTGACAAGAACGCTGAAACTTCAGATGTTTCCGGCGCTGCAACTGAAAAAGAGTTGCCGCGTTCTGAGGGCTCAAGGGCAACCGGCACTGAAGGCTACAGGGCCAAGAAGGAGGCTGACGCAGCAGCAAGGAAGGCGGCAAAGCAGCTTGCGCAGGCGGAAGAAGCAGTAAGCCGCGCGGAGGCTGAGGTGGCGCGCCTTGAAGCGGAGCTTTGCAGACCGGAGGTGTATTCGGATCCCGAAAAGGCCGCCGAGACCGGCAGGGCGCTGGAAAAGGCCAAGGCGGATCTGGACGACGCCTACTGGCAGTGGATGGAACTGAATTAAAAGAGCCGGGCTTTGCAGCTTTGCGCCCGGCCTTTTCTTTTAATATTTCATGAATATGGGTATCACCTTTTTAGCCACCTTGTAGACCGGTCCCTCCAGCGTCTTTCTGGCGTTGGCGAGCTCCTGCCTTATGGCTATGCCCTGCGGGCAGTGCTTTTCGCAGAGGCCGCACTTTACGCAGTTGCCCGCCGAAGTGTGGTCCTTCCTAAGAAGCGTGCACATGATGTATTCCTTAGTCGCGGTGAACCACCCGTCGCGGTAGCGCGTGTTGTAGGCCGCAAAGGTCCCCGGTATGTCCACACCCTTGGGGCAGGGCATGCAGTATCTGCAGCCCGTGCAGCCCACTTTGGTGCCCTCCGTAAGGGCCTTTACCACCTCTTTCAGGACTGCCCTGTCGTCTTCCGTAAACTCACCCGCAAAGGATCCCGATGCGCAGAGAACGTTCTCCTTTACCATTTCAAGGGAGTTCATGCCGGAGAGCACGCAGGTTACCCCTGGCTGGTCCCACAGCCATTTGAGGCCCCACTGTGCAGGAGTGCGCTGCACCTTTGCGGAGGCAAAGGCCTTAAGGGCCTTTTCCGGAAGGTCTCTAACCAGCTTTCCTCCCCTGAGAGGCTCCATTATGACAACGGGTATGCCCTTGGCGGCGGCGTGCTCAAAGCCCGTGCGGCCGGCCTGGCTGTGCTCGTCCAGGTAGTTGTACTGTATCTGGCAGAAATCCCAGTCCCAGGCATCCACGAGCCTTATGAAGGTGTCGGAGTTTCCGTGGTACGAAAAGCCTATCTGCCTTATGCTGCCCTCCTGCTGCTTCTTTCTGAGCCAGTCGCCGACGCCCATCTCCACGAGCCTCTCCCAGGTCCTGTCGTCGGAGAGCATGTGCATCAGGTAGTAGTCTATGTGGTCCGTGCGCAGCCTCTTTAGCTGCTCCTGCAGGTATTTCTCCGCGGAATCGACGCTTTTTATGAGGTAATGTGGGAGTTTGGTGGCAATGTATATCTTGTCCCTTATCCCGGTGCGCTCGAAGATCTCCCCCAATGCGGCCTCGGACCCCGGGTAGATATAGGCGGTGTCGTAGTAGTTGACGCCGTTTCCGTAGGCAAACAGCAGCTCCTCCTGCGCCTTGTCCAGATCTATGCGGCCTGCCTTCTGCGTAAAGCGCATGCAGCCGTAGCCCAGAATGGACAACTCATTTCCGTATCTGTCCTTGCGGTAATTCATCCTTTTTCTCCCCGCCGTAGGCGTAATATTCGTGGACCAGGCTCCGGTAGCCTATGGCCTTCATGTCCTCGTAGCGTATGTCGTAGCGGCGCTTGGTGCGCGTTCCGCTTACTATGAACCTTATGCAGTCCTGGGCGTAGCGGTCTATCTCCCTGAGCGTATCCGCGGTGTTTATCACCGAGAAGAACCAGTGGCTCCAGGAGAGCTCCGTGCCCTCCGGGCTGTCCAGCAGCTTTCTGTTGAAGGCCCTTACAAAGGCTACCGCGGCGTTCTCGCCCGTGGCTCCCTTGCGGTCCCTCCAGCGGGCCAGCGCCCTTGCCTTGCGGCGCATCTTCTGCTTGAGCTTCTTAAGCGTTGCGGGCGCTATGTCGATAACCCCGCCCCTGCAGGAAAAGCCCAGGAAGTTCCAGCCGGTCTGCGGGCTGAAGCGCTCCTCCTTGGATGGGTTTACGCTAAGGCCCTTTGCCGCAAGGAAGCTCTTTATCTCATCCGCAAAGGCGTCCCGCTCCGCTTCGTCCATTCCGAAGACTATTATATCATCTGAATAGCGCGCGTAGGGCACGCCTTTTTCCGCAAAACACGCGTCCAGGTCCGTCAGATAGATGTTGGCGTAGAAGGCGGACAGAGGCGTTCCGGCCATTATGCCCTTCTCCTCCTCTATTATCTGCCCGTGGTCGTATGCCCGCGGGTCCTTGAGCAGCTTTTTAAGGAAGGCAAACAGCTCCGGATCGTCCGCTGTTATCTCTTGCAGCATTGGCAGGAGCCTGTCCACCGGGACCGAGTTGAAATAGTTGGAGATGTCCACCTTGTAGGCATGCATCCCGCTTATCCCCGGAAATGCGGCCAGCTTTCTTACCGCGTCCTTTGCGGTGCGCCCCGGACGGAAGGAATAGAGCCCGCCAGAGAAGAAATGATCGTATTTTCTCAGCAAAAGATAGGTCAAAAGCTTTGCAACTGAATTTTCGTTGCGCGGATAAGTGTAGACTACGCGCTTCTTCTGAGTGCTCATCTTGCTTATGACGGTCTTTTTGGGACAGGGAAAAGGCTCCCCTGCGAAGATCTTTTCGCACACGGGGAGATAGGCCTGCTCCTCAGCAAAGCGCCTCAGCTCTTTTGCGTCCTCGCTTCCGCTTATGAGGGAGCTCTTGTATTCACAAAACCTCTGCCAGCACTTATCGTCTGCCAGCTGCTGCAGCATCGACATGTTTTTCCCTAAGAAAAAGCAGAAAGAGAAATCATTAAATAACAGAAAATTCTGTTATGGACCGGGCCGTACACGTGCCGGCTGCCTGCGAAGCCGTAGTTAAGGCCGTGCCGGGTCCGCCGCAGGCGCAAAGCGTTCTCTTTCTGCGTTTTTCAGCTGTTATCACTTGCCCAGGGCTTTGTTTACGCGCCCCACGACATAGGATCTGGTGTTCCACCAGCCGTCGTAGTCATAGTAGAAGCGCAGATACGGTATGCCCTGCTGCCTGCAGAGCGCCCTGATGCGTTTTGCGTTGCTCTTTCTGGACAGAAGCTCCACCACAAGAGCCTTCTTTCCGCCGTCGAAGAAGGTGAAGTGCTCCGACTTCCAGTTGGGCTCCTTGAAGTATTCGGGAGTATATTCCGCAAAGTCCTTATTGAAGATGCTGCTGAAGTACTCCAGGTAGGTCCCGGGGAAGTTGTACTGGTTCTCCTCGTCCGGCATTACCGGACCCCAGGAGAAGCCGGACTCGCCTTCTGCAGGCGCAGCGGCGCTTTCGGAAGAGCCTATCACCGTGCCCTGATATCTCGGAGCCTCTTTTTCGACTTCTTTCTTAACGTCTATCCCTGCGGCCTCAAGCCCTTCCGCGAGCTTTCCGGCAGCTTCCGATACCGACTTTGTGAGCTTGTCGAGCCCTATTTCCTTGCCGGCCTGTTCGATCAGTTTTGAGAAAAGACCCATTTCATTGCCTCCTAATATGTCAACAGGGGGATATATATCTATTATATAAGATATATGCTTGTTATGAGAATGTCAAAACATTTTTCGTCCGAAATGATGTCCGGGCGGAAAAATACGCTAAACGAGCTCCTTAAAGGCGCAGCCTGTAAGATCCTTAAGGTCCTCCGGAGCCACCTCCACCTGCGCGCCTATCTTTCCGGCGCTGAAGAATATGGTCTCAAAGCCCAGAGCGCTTGAGTCCGCGAAGGTTGCGAACTGCTTTTTCATGCCTATGGGAGAGCAGCCCCCGTGGACGTAGCCCGTAAGAGGGAGCAGCTCCTTCTGCTTTATCATCTCCACGCTCTTTTCTCCGGCGGCAGCGGCGGCCTTCTTAAGGTCCAGCTCCGCGCAGACCGGCACCATAAACACATAGTGCTCCCTGCTCCTGCCAGCGGCAACGAGGGTCTTGAACACCCTTGCGGGGTCCTGCCCGAGCTCTGCGGCGACGTCCGCGCCGCTTACCGCTCCGGCAGAGCCGTCGTAGTAGTGGGCGGTATAGGGCTTGCCGTGCTGCTGCAGGAGCCGCATTACATTGGTCTTTTCGTCTTTCTTCATGGCTGCTCTTTCCGCGGTCTATGCCGCGAGCCTGCCGAAAGATCAGCAGGCTCGTTTGATACAATTTACGTTTATATAATATATTAGTGTTTTCTGCGCTATTTACGCGTTTTCCGGCCTGTCCTCGGGGACCATGGTCGGGAAGAGCAGCACGTCGCGGATGCTCGCGGAGTCTGTAAGGAGCATCACCAGGCGGTCCACGCCTATTCCGAGGCCGCCCGTAGGGGGCATTCCGTACTCAAGGGCGTTGACAAAGTCGTAGTCCACCTGGGCCTTGCAGTCCGGCTCAACGGCCTTGCGCTCTGCTACCTGTCTTTCGAAACGGCCGCGCTGGTCTATCGGGTCGTTCAGCTCGGAGAACGCGTTGCCGAACTCCATGCAGTTGATGAAGAACTCGAAGCGCTCCGTAAACGCGGGGTCGTCCGGCTTGCGCTTTGCGAGCGGGGAGATCTCCACCGGGTAATCGTAGATGAAGGTCGGCTGCACCAGCTTGTCCTCTACGAAGGCGTCGAAGAACTCCGGCAGGATGTTTCCTATGGTCTTTACCTCCGGCAGCTCCACGTGGTGCTTCTTTGCAAGCTCTATGGCCTCCTCGTCCGTCTTTACGAGGTCGAAATCCACACCGCTGTACTTTTTTACAGCTTCCTTCATGGACATGCGGCTCCAGTTGTCCAGGTCTATCTCGGTGCCCTGGTAGTTTATCTTCCTCGTTCCGCAGACGGTATCGGCAAGATATTTGACCAGACCTTCGGTAAGATCCATCATTCCGTCCAAATTAGTGTACGCCTGGTACATTTCAATTGACGTAAACTCCGGATTATGGCGAGGATCCATGCCTTCGTTGCGGAAGATGCGGCCTATCTCGTATACGCGGTCCATCCCGCCGACTATCAGCCTCTTAAGGTAGAGCTCGGTCTCTATGCGAAGGACCATGTCCATGTTCAGAGTGTTGTGGTGGGTGGTGAAGGGCCTTGCGGACGCGCCTATCTCAAAGGGCGTAAGTATGGGGGTCTCCACCTCCAGGTAGCCCAGACCGTCCATGTAGTTCCTTATGCCGCGCAGAATGGCGCTGCGCTTCCTGAAGGTCTCCTTTACCTCGGGGTTTACCATAAGGTCTACATAGCGCTGGCGGTAGCGGAGCTCTATGTCGGTAAGACCGTGGAACTTCTCCGGAAGCGGGTGCAGGCACTTGGAAAGGAGTATAAGGCTGTCCGCCCTTACGGAGAGCTCGCCTGTCCTTGTGCGGAAGACCTCGCCCTCTACACCTATCACGTCGCCTATGTCCAGCTTCTTGAAGGCCGCGTACTCCTCGTCTCCAAGCTCGTCCCTGCGGACGTAGAGCTGGATGTCGCCCTTGTCGTCCCGAAGGTGCGCAAAGGAGGCCTTGCCCATCACTCGCTTGCTCATCAGCCTTCCGGCCAGCTTTACCTTCTTTCCGGAATCGGTCTCGTTGGGAAGCTCCGCAAACTCTTCCTTAAGATCCGCGGAGAAGGCGTTCTGATCGAATTTTGTTATCAGGTAGGGATCCCTGCCGGCCGCCTTAAGGTCCGCCAGCTTCTGCATCCTTATCTGAGTCTGCTCGGAAAGGTCCTGCGCGTTCTGGGCGCGGACCTGATCGTTGTTGTCTGTCATATCAGTTCCTTGGGACAGTCCCCTGTGTTATTTCTGAATTCCTGTGATCTGGTAACGGATGACGGTGCCTTCGGAAGCGTCCTTGCTCTCGATGACTACCTCTACCTTGTCTCCTACCTTCTTGCCGATGAGCGCCTTGCCTACCGGAGATTCGTTGGAGATGAGGCCCATTATCGGGTCCGCGTCCGTAATACCTACGATCTTGTACTCAAGCTCTTCCTTGGTGGCAAGATCCTTGATCTTTACGGTAACTCCCAGATTTGCGCGGTCGCCGGTGACCTCGTCCTCGGAGACGATCTTGGCGTTGCGCATCATGTTCTCAAGGCGCTGGATGCGCGCTTCGAGCTCTGCCTGAGCTTCCTTGGCGGCGTCGTACTCAGCGTTCTCGGAAAGGTCTCCGAAGGACCTTGCGGTCTTCAGCTGCTCGGTCACCTCAAGGCGCCTTACGGATACAAGGTATTCGTGCTCCTCGACTATTTTGTCATAACCTTCCTGTGTAAAAAGAATTTCTTCAGCCATTTTTATGCTCCTTTTGATCCTGCGCCGGCTTATGACAGTTCTGCCGCCGCGTTAATGTATTCTATGAGTTCATCGGCGCTCTGCGCCGTGTTCACCTGTCGTCTGAGCTCCGCCGCTTTGCGGACGCCCTTAGTGTACCATCCGAAATGCTTTCGCATCTCCATGAGGGCCGTACGGTCCCCCTTAAGCTCCGCAAGGAGCTCGAAATGTCTTCGCATCATCTGCGAAATTTCCGCCGCGCTGCGGTGCTTTTTCGAGGCTTTCGGATCCTTCCACTCCGCGAATATCCACGGATCTCCCAGGGCAGCGCGGCCTGTCATCACCAGGCTGCAGCCTGTCTCGGAGAGCATCCTTCGGGCATCATCCGCGGACTTTACGTCTCCGTTTCCTATGACGGGTACGGAGAGCGCGTCCGAAACTTCTGCAACTGCTTTCCAGTTCGCCTTTCCGCTGTAGTACTGCTGCCTTGTTCTGGCGTGCACTGCCACCGCGGAGGCCCCGGCTCTTTCCATAAGCCTTGCAAAGCCCACGTAGTCGTAGGGGTGCTCGGCGTCCACGCCGTCCTTTCCCTCAAAGCCTATGCGCATCTTCACGGTAACGGGCTTTCCGGCCTTCTCTGCCGCCGCCTCCACGCACCTTGCGGCGTTGTCCGGATCCAGCAGCATTGCCGAGCCCTCGCCGTTCTTTACCACCTTCGGCACGGGACAGCCCATGTTGATGTCTATCAGCACGTTAGGCCTGTCCTTAAGCTTTTCGGCTGCAAAGGCTATCATGTCCGGCTCGCTTCCGAAGAGCTGCACTCCCACGGGGCCTTCGCATTCGTCTATGCGCAGCAGGTCCTCCGTACCCGGGCTTTTGTAGTAAAGGCCCTTTGCGGAGACCATCTCCGTGTAGGAGAGGGACGCTCCCTGTTCTCTTGCAAGTCTTCTGAACACCGAGTCCGATATCCCCGCCAGAGGCGCAAGCACCATAGGGGACTCGAAAGACATCCCTAAAAAACCGTACATCTACGCTTCGGACTTGTTCTTCTCGTAGAGTATCTGCAGGCCCTCGAGCGTCAGCATCTTGTCCAGGACGTCTATGCAGTCCGAATTGTCCTTGACTATGTAAGCCATTCCGCCTGTGCCTATTACGGTCACCGGCTTGTCTTCCTTGGTGATCTTCTTTATCTCTTCCTTCATGCGCCTTACTATGTATTCGGTCATTCCTATATGCCCGAATACAAGGCCGGCCTGCATGCCCTCGGTGGTGTTGTGGCAGATGGCCTTCTTGGGGGTCTCTATCTCCACGCGCGGCAGCTTGGCGGTCTTTTCGAACAGAGCCTCGGAGCTTATCTTAAGTCCGGGGGCAATGGCGCCGCCCAGGTATTCGTTCTTATCCGACACCGCGCAGAAGGTGGTGGCAGTACCGAAGTCTATTATTATCAGCGGGGCCTTGTACTTGGCCAGGGCAGCCACGCTGTTTACTATACGGTCCGCGCCCAGCATCTTGGGATTGTCGTACTTGATTATAAGTCCGGTCTTTATCCCGGGGCCTACTATCATGGGCTCGCACTGGAAATAGTAGCGGCACATGTGCTGCAGGGTGTAGGTCATGGACGGAACTACCGTGGAGATTATAACGTCGTTTACCTGACTGAAGGTAAAGCCGTGGGTGTCGAAGAGCTGGCGGATGAATACCGCATACTCGTCTGCGCTCTTCTTCTGGTTGGTCTCCATGCGCCAGGAGCCCTTAAGCTCCTTTCCGTCGTAAAGACCCATTACGATATTGGTGTTTCCTACGTCAAAAGCTAAAAACATCTGTTTAATGAGCCCGTCCTCAGAACGGTCCCGCCTCCTTCTCTATCCTCTGTACCGCAAGAGCCATCATAAGCCCCGGCACTATGGTATTAGCAGTTATGTCGGCGCCGAGGATCTCGCGTATGCGCTTGAGCCTGTACTGCACCGTGTTGACGTGCACGTTCATGAGCTTGGCCGCCTTGGAGGAGGACAGGCCGGCGTCCAGAATGAACACCTCCAGAGTCTCCATCAGCTGCCTGGACTTGTTGTCGCTTCCTTCGGAGAAGGGACGGATGAGGTCCAGGTAGTTCCTCTTGATGCTGCCGTCGTTCTCGTTCATGCAGATGCTCACGCAGTTGGCGGCAAGAGCCAGCTCGAACTTGGTGAACGAACGCCTGTACGGGAAGATGAACTGCACGAAGGCTTCTGTCTTGTTTATCAGCTGGAAGGCTCCGCAGATGCCCTCCACGCCGGAATTTGTCATAACATTGAAGGTCTTTTTAGCCCCGAACTCCGTAAGCTCGCAGGCGAGCTTTCTCCAGGCCGCGTGGTCGGGGATCCTCATCCCGGAAGTCCCGAGCACCACACCTACTATCTCGTCCGTGTCCGCTATCTTTATCACCTTAAGGCCGTGATCAGCCTCAAAGGCTGTTATGCGCTGCATGGCCTCGTCCTTCCTGGCGCCCGCTATCACGAAGACTCCGCTGAAGTCCGTCTCCTTAATGGAAAGCTCGTCCATCAAGGTGTGCGCAAGGCCTCTGTTTCCGCGGCGAAGAGCCCTGATAAGCTCAGCCGCAGGATCCCTGTCCGGAACGTAGTTCCACATGCCCATGGCCAGCTCTATTATCTCGGCCAGCTTGGTCATCTCGTCCTGAGTGTAGAACTTGTCGTTGTCCGCAAGCATCAGGTAGTAGCGCGTTCCTGCCAGGTCTATGGGGCCCCAGTAGGTCTCAAGACCGCGCACGTCCAGCCTGCTGCCCTTGCGCTCCTTGTCGAAGTCCGCGTTGTCCAGACGGGTGCGCACCGCGTCCTCTATGCTTACGGTGTGGCGGGTCTCAACGGAGAACACCACGTTGAAATCGGAGGAGAAGAGCACTATCTGGAAGTTATTGTTGATGGCTGCCTGCTTGGCTGCCTGCTGAAAGCTCGGATACTTCTCGAAGTTCAGCAGATGGTAGATGGTACCGTTGATAAGGTTGTTGCTGAAAGTCTCACTCATTTTTCGTCACCTTTCTGCGGTTGATCCTCTTCAGTTGCGTCCTTTTCATCTATTACAGAGATCTTTCCGTCTCTATCGATCCTTGCTATGCGGCGGGGTGTGGGCCTTGTTGCGCTTACCCTTATTCCGCCCTGAAGGCCGGGCAGCTCGCTCTGCAGCCTTGCCGCCTCCTCTGCCTCTCTTTCCGCCCTGGCTGCCGCCTCGGCGTCCTCTACTTCCTTGCGGGCCTTGTTCTTTACGGAGTCTTCGCTCTGGAGCTCCTCAACGGTCTTGGTGCCGCTGTAGACGGCCTCGAACTGCTCCGCGTCCAGGGTCTCCATCTCAAGGAGGGCATTGGCGACGCGGTCAAGCTCGGCCCTGTGGTCCTTAAGCAGCTGCTCTGCGTCCGCGTAGGCGGAGTCGATTATGCTGCGGACCTCGGCGTCTATCTTGGAGGCCAGCGCCTCGGAGTAGTTCTGCTTAGAGGTGAAGTCCCTTCCCAGGAACACCTCGTCGGAATCCGAATAGTTGATGGGGCCTATGGCCTCGCTCATGCCGTACTTGGTCACCATGTCGTGAGCGGTCTTGGTGGCGCGCTCAAGGTCGTTGGAGGCTCCGGTGGAGATGTCGCCCAGGACCAGAGCTTCCGCTATGCGTCCGCCGAGAAGATGCATTATGTCCTGCCTCATCTCTGTGCGGGTTATGTAGTAGCGGTCCTCCTCGGGAAGCTGCATGGTAAATCCGCCGGCTGTTCCGCGAGGCATTATAGTCACCTGGTGTACGGGGTCTGCGCCCGGAGTTGCGCGCATCACTATGGCGTGGCCTGCCTCGTGGTAGGCAGTGAGCCTGCGCTCCTTGTCGCTCATTACGCGGCTGCGCTTCTGGGGGCCTGCTATGACTCTCGTAATGGCCTCCTCAAGGTCGTCCATGTGTATTATGGTGCCGTTGCGGCGGGCCGTAAGCAGAGCCGCCTCGTTCATCATGTTCTCTATGTCGGCAGGGGTAAAGCCCGGGGTGCGCTTTGCAAGCACCTTAAGGTCCACGTTCTCGTCAAGAGGCTTGTTCTTTGCGTAGATCTTAAAGACCTCCTCGCGGCCCTTGACGTCCGGTGTGGAGATGGTCACCTGGCGGTCGAAACGGCCGGGCCTGAGGATGGCAGGATCCAGGACGTCCGGACGGTTGGTGGCTGCCATTACGATTATTCCCTCGTTGGCATCGAAGCCGTCCATCTCAACGAGCAGCTGGTTTAAGGTCTGCTCGCGCTCGTCGTTGCCTCCGCCTATGCCAGCGCCTCTTCTGCGGCCGACGGCGTCTATCTCATCTATGAAGACTATGCAGGGAGCGTTCTTCTTGGCGTCGCTGAAAAGATCGCGGACGCGGCTTGCGCCTACGCCTACGAACATCTCAACGAAGTCCGAACCTGATATGCTGAAGAAAGGCACACCGGCTTCTCCGGCTACTGCCTTGGAAATGTAAGTCTTACCTGTTCCCGGAGGGCCTACCAGAAGCACGCCCTTGGGTATGCGGGCGCCCAGCTCCAGGTACTTCCTCGGGTTCTTGAGGAAGTCCACTATCTCGGAGAGCTCCTGCTTCTCCTCCTCAAGGCCTGCTACGTCCGCGAAGGTGATGCGCTTCTTGTCATCGCCCTTAACCATGCGCGCGCGGGACTTTCCGAAGTTCATAACTCCGGCGTTGCCGCCTCCGCCCATCATGCTGCGCAGGAGTATCACCATCAGGACTATCATTATGATTGTGGGTATCCAGGAGAGTATGCCTGCGTAGCCGGAGGGCTTGACGCTCTTTACGGTGAGCGTGCCCGCCGCGGACTGCGGAACTATGTATGCTCTGCTGACCTCGTCCATCTCGCTGATGGAGGGAGCGTAGGCAACTACCACCTGTCCGGTTCTGAGCTTGGCAACGTAGCTCCTGTTGTTCTCGTTGATCTCTATCTCCTCCACCTGGCTCTTATCCAGGTAGCCTATGAGCTCCGAGAACTCTATGTCCTTGGTGTCCGTGTCGCGGCCGAAGATGGATCCTCCGCTGATGAGGGTTATGAACCCCGCCACCACTACGAAGATCAGGACATATATTACAAGTGCTTTAAGTAATCCGGGCTTTTTTCCGTTGTTATTCAATTACAAATTCCCCCTTATATCGGTAAAGTTATTTGTGCTTTAGCTACATTTTCTTATATTAGCATATTATTCTATCATATATAAGAGGTAACTTCAATGAATTTTTTGTGATGAAAGCACAAAATCCTGGCGGCTGTCCAACTTGATTTGCACAGAAAAATGACGTAAAATAAATAAAATACACAGGAGGATGACATGTCGGTAAGTATTGAGATTAGACCGGCGGAGGGAAGGACCTTCGCACTTAAGGATCTGCTGCCGGAGGGCTGGGAATACGGCACCTACGGCGAGGGCTACGTGCTGCAGGACGCGGAGGACGAGAGCTCCGTAATTGCTTTCGACCCCGAATGCATAGGCTGCGGCATATGCCTTGAGCAAAAGGACGGGGCTGTAACACTGGATCTTGGGACCATCACGGGCGCCCGGGAGATACGCTCCTTCTACGATCTTGCTGCGCGCATCTGCAAACTATGCGGTGCCAGCGTATTCAGCCGCAACGGCGAGATAGCATCCCCGGGGCAGGCGGATAAATATATAAAGGAAGACACAGAGAACGCGGAGAAGTCCCTGTTCATGATGCTCAAGAAGCTTGAGAGCGGACAGGAAGCCGCCACGCTCTGCGGAGCGTTAAACCCTGTAGCCATTGGCCTCTCCGACGCAAGAAAGCTGGGAGCGGACGCCGAAAGGCTGGAAAAGTTCCTGCACGAAAAGCAGTCCGTAAAGGCTCTGTACGCCGTGCCCAAGATATTCCAGGATCCAAACAGCGGAGAGCTCGTAGGAGTATTTGCCCTTATGGCAGGCGTTAAGACCATACTCCCCAAAAAGCCTCAGGCGCCCTTCTACCTTGAGCGCCCCATAGAAAAATGGGCAGCGTACCTCTACATCTCCGACGATGAGTACGGCTACGTGTCCTACGAGGATCTCGCAAAGCGCTGCGCCAGGCTCGCAGAGTACGACGCCCTGCACTTCCTTACCGAGCTCAGCGAAGAACAGATAAGGGGCTTCATTAAGAAGTTCCCGCTTGACATGTAGCCATGCTGTTCGATTCCCACTGCCATTTTACAGACGAAGGATTCGATGGTATCCGCCCGGAGCTTGCTGAGCAGATAAGAAGCTCGGAGCTTGCCCGCATAGTGGACATAGGAACGGATCTTAAGACCTCTCTTAAGGCTGTCCTTGCGTCCGAGACCTACGATTTCTGCTGGGCAGCCGTCGGATACCACCCCGCGGAGGTTGGAAGCCTTACGGAGGAGGAGCTTGCGAAGTGCCTCTCGCTGTGCTCCCGCAAGCGCGTGGTTGCCATAGGCGAGATAGGCCTGGACTACCACTGGGAGGACAACCCGCCCAGAGACGTCCAGCAGCATTGGTTCAGAAGGCAGCTGCAGGAGGCGGCGCGCCTTGGGATGCCTGTGTGCATACACAGCCGCGACGCGGACCAGGACACACTTGACATATTAAAGGAAGAGGCCTTCCCGAGGAAGGTGCCCGTCCTCATGCACTGCTTTTCAGGCTCGCCGGAGCTTGCAAGGCAGTACGTAAAGATCGGCGCAAAGATCAGCTTTGCAGGACCGATAACCTACAAGAACGCGAGGAGGAACGTGGAAGCCGCGGATGCGGTGGACCTTAAGGACCTTCTCATAGAGACAGATTCTCCGTATCTTGCGCCCGTGCCAATGCGCGGAAAGCAGAACCTGCCGCTGTACGTAAGGTATGTAGCGGAAAAGATAGCGGAGATAAAGGGCGTAAGCCTTGCGGAGGCGGAGGACGCCACCTACAGGAACGCCTGCGATTTTTACAGGCTGCCGTATTAGAACTGGAGGAGTGGAATGCGCACATGGCTTGAGGTCGACTTCGACCGGATGAAGAAGAACGTCGACGTTGTAAGGGGAGTGCTTCCCGAGGGCTGCGACATCATAGCGGTGGTAAAGGCCAACGCCTACGGCCACGGAGACGTTGCCGTAGCAAAAAAACTGAGGGAATTCGGCGTGCACCGTTTTGCAGTTGCATGCATGAGCGAGGCCCTGATCTTAAGGAACGCGGGTCTTGACGGGGAGATAATAATACTCGGAAACACCGAAGGTCCGGATGCCGTCACCGCAGCGGAAAACGACATAACCCTGGCCTGCACCGGCCCTGCCAACCTCAAGGCGCTTGCCGGCTACCTTGCGGGGAGCGGAAAGAAGCTTAAGGTGCACCTTGCCGTAAACACCGGAATGAACCGCATAGGCTACGACTGCCGCACGCAGAAGGAGCTTAACGCCATAGCGGCCGCCTACATGAGATATGGCAAGCCCAACAACTCGGGGCTTCAGATAACAGGCATATTCTCGCACTTCTCAAGCTCGGACGACACCTCCGAGGGCGCGGATCCCTACACCAGGCTGCAGCTCTCGCGCTTTGAGACGGTGCTGGACTTCCTTAAGGAGCACGGCATAGACCCCGGCCTGAGGCACATAAGCAACTCTGGCGGAATAGGCAAGTACCCCGAGGCGCGCTTCGACGCGGTGCGCTGCGGCGCCCTCCTCTACGGCTACAACACAGCCATGGACGCAAAGCTTCCGGTAGAGCCTGTGATGCAGTGGAAGACTGCCGTCACCGTAATAAGACAGATAGACGAAGGAGACGCGGTCTCCTACTCCAGAAAGTTCATAGCCGAAGGCCCGCGCACCATCGCCACTCTGGGCATAGGCTACGCGGACGGGCTCTCAAGGGCTCTGTCCTGCAAAGGACACGTGCTTATAAACGGACAGAAGGCTCCTATGATAGGCAACATCTGCATGGACCAGATGATGGTGGACATCACGGACATAGAGGGGCCTGTTGAGATAGGCACCGAGGCCGTGATCATAGGCCGCAGCGGCAAATTGGTGCAGACCGCAGACGACATAGCCGAGGTCCAGGGCTCCTGCATGCACGAGGTGCTCTCCACGATAGGAGTACGCGTCGGAAGATGCTATAAATAGGCGGGACTGCCGAAGACTGAAAGAGTTTACGTATGACCGATCTTGTAAAGACCGTTCAAAATACAATAAAGGAGCATGCTTTGATAGCCCCCGGGGACCTGGTTATACTGGGCTTTTCCGGAGGGCCGGATTCCCTGTGCCTCTTCCACGCCCTGCTGGAGCTTAAGGGTTCCATGGGCTTTGAGCTGGCCGCGGCGCACATAAACCACGGCATACGCGGAGAGGCTGCGGACGAGGACATGCGCTGGGCCATGGAATACAGCGCCGCTCACGGCGTTCCCTGCATGGCATCCGCTGCTGACGTTCCCAATTACGCCAAAAGAAGGCACCTTACCGAGGAAGAAGCGGGGCGCATGGTGCGAAGGGACGTTTTCGCGTACCTTGCCTACGGCCTTGCCACCGGAAAAGAGATGGGAAAGCACCCTGCGGGAGAGCTCCTTGCAAAGGCTCCGCTCCCGAGGTTCGACGCAGGGCGCGGCAGCGTGCGCGTGGCGCTTGCGCACAACCTGGACGACCAGGCCGAGACCGTGCTCATGAGGATCATCCGGGGCACCGGCACCCGCGGGCTCTCAGGGATAAAGTACAAGAGCCCCATGGTGGACGCCCTTATGAGAGTCGCCGCCGGCCTTGATGACGATGAGCTTCGTAAAAACGCCAAAAGCCTTGATATCTCAATAATAAGGCCGCTTCTGGACGTGCCCAGAACGGCCATAGAAAAATACTGCACCGAAAATCAGTTACAGCCCAGGATAGACCACACGAACGCGGAAACGGACTATACCAGAAACCGCATACGCCTGGAGCTGATACCTCAGATAGAAAAGGACTACAATCCCAACTTCAAGGAGACCCTCGTGCGCCTTGCGGCCAACGCCGCGGAGGACGACGGCGCCTTAAGCGCGGAGGCTGCGTCAAGAGCTCTTGGCGCGGAGAAGGTCCTTGCGCCCCGCATACCTAAGCCCGAGGACAAGATCTTCCCCGCGAGCATGGAGCCAAAGCCGCTTCTTTCCGAGATCCGGCTGGACGCCGCCTCCCTTAAGGCTCTTCAGCCTGCGGTCTTTAAGCGCGTCATAGTCCTTGAATTCGAAAAACTGGGGCTTACGGAGGGCATCTCCTCTGTGCACCTTAACGCCCTGCACGGAGCCGTCCTTAAGAACGTGGGCGGCAAGACCATAGAATTCCCCGGCGGACACAGCGCGTCGCTGCGCGGCGGGGTGCTGACTCTGAGATAATCACGCGGGCATCATGAACGGGACAGAACGCACAGACAACGCAGCCATCATCCTCGACTATCTCCGGGGCGCAAAGGAACTGGAGTGGGACCGCTATACCATAGATCAGCTGGGCGAAAGGCTCAGGAGAAAGATCTCGGACTGCACAGCACAGCTCCGGGATGCTCAGGGCAGGATAGACGGCATAAAAAAGAGGAACGCCTTCCTTCAGGAACAGATCGACGGCTATAAGGCCGGAAGCTTCGCCCGCAGCAGCTATAAGATAAGCCCCGAGATAACAGGGGCAGGCTGCCTTGTAAGCATATTCATCTGGGGCATCATAACCGCGGTCTGCATATGGATAGGCGAGAGCAAGGGCATAAAGGCGCTGCTCCTGCCGCTGTATCTGGAGCAGTCCTTCGCCCGAATGTTCGGAAAGTTCTTCGGGGTCCTGGCGCATTTCGTGGCGTTCCCGATAATAGTATACATTCTTCTTGACCTGCTCCTGGAGCTCTTCCGCAGAGCAAGGTACAACAGGAAGGAAGACGCTGAGGAGGCCGGGTTCCTTAAGAAAGAAAAGCAGCGGGAAGAAGCGGCAAAGCAGGGCTGGCAGAAGGAGATCGACGATAACAGAAAGCAGATCCCGGAGCTTGAGGCAAAGGTCAGGGAGCTTGAGACCGCCGTCCTTCCGGATCTTAATGAGGAGCTCAGCAGAAACACCGAAGCATCCGGCGCTGCCTCAAAAGCCCTTGCGGACTACTACGGCGCAGGAGTGCTGCACCCCAAGTATCAGGGGCTGGTGCCCGTGACCACGATCTTCGAGTATTTCGAGACCGGGCGCTGCTCCGCTCTTTCCGGACACGAGGGCGCGTACAACCTCTACGAGTCCGAATACCGCCTCAACATGATAAACGCCCGCCTGGATACCATACAAAAACAGCTGGCTCACATATCCGCTCAGAACGCCTCCATACAGAGCGCAATAAGCGGGATGAACCAGCGCGTAAACAGTTTAATGGGATCCGTCGACGAATGCCTGGAGAGGAACACCGCAGCGGCCGCAGCCATAGGATCGGGGCAGGCAGCGCTGCAGCAAAGCTCTCAGCTTAAGGATTTCTACGCCGCGTCCGCGGAAAGCTCGCTGAGGCATCTGGACCGCATGGCCTCTCTGGAATACTACAGCAGGCACCTCTTCTGACGCTCACCTCGTCGCTCCGCTCCCGAATGCCATTCCGGTGATTATAAGGACGGCAGCCAGGACGTAGAGCCCGAAGGCAAGCTTGTTGGGCAGCGGACGCACGAATCTGTGCACTATCAGCGTCACGGTAAACAGCGCGACACCTATGTAAAGCAGTATATCCATACTTATTCCCCCTTCAGAAATTCCAGCACCCTTTTGTTGAAGTCCCTGGCCTGGTCGTAAGCGCCGTGGCTGAGGCCCTCGTACATGTAGAGGGTGCTTTCTTTTATGCCTTCAGCAAGTTCTCTTGAGCCCTCCGGCCCCACTACGGCGTCCTCTGAGGCGCCTATCACCAGCACCGGGCAGCTTATCCTGTCCAGCTTATCCCTTACGTCGTGCCTGATGCAGGAAAGGCACATGGCCTTAAAGCGCTCATAGCCTTTGGGCTTTGAGAGCCCCGCTGCAAGCGCGTAGATCTTCTTGTATCTTTCGCGGGCGGGCCCCGTGTAGGAGCGCTCCGCGGTATCCTCCATTATACCCTTGTAGTCCTCGCGGTCCGCCATAGCAAGCCACGCCTTAAGGCTCTGCTGCATTACAGGCGAAGGTCCCGGGCTCGTAACGGCGAGCACCATGCGCTCCACCTTCTCCGGGTGCCTTATCGCAAGCTGCTGGGCTATCATGCCTCCCTGGGAGACCCCGTACACGCAGGCCTTTTCTATGCCCAGGACCTCCATGGCGTCCGCAACGTCGTCCGCCATGCCGTCGGTCCCGAAGCCCTCCGGGATATCGTCCCTTCGGCTGAAGGACCAGACGCGGAACACGTTCCCGAAGCTCCTGTACATCACCGAGGCCGGCCTGGCGCTGCCCTTTACGGTCTTAAAGCCGTCGCCCGCGCCGGGGAGTATTATCATGTCGCGGTCTCCGCTGCCGAAGGCTATGTAGTCCGCCTCGGCAGAGGCAGTCTTTACTTTTCCGTTTACAGGCAGCATGTTTTGCAACTAATTTATGGTCATGCCGGGAGCGTCGTCCGGGGAAACGAAGTGCAGATGCCCCTCGGGATCCTCGGAGAACAGCAGCATTCCGCAGCTGTCCAGTCCGCGAAGCTTCCTGGGCTTAAGGTTGACTACCGCCATTACCTTCTTGCCTACACACTCCTCCGGCTTGTAGTGAGCTGCAACTCCGGAGATTATCTGGCGCTTCTCGCTGCCCAGATCTACCTGGAACACCAGCAGCTTGTCGGCCTTAGGGTGCTTTTCGGCGGAAAGAATAGTTCCCACACGAAGATCCAGCTTCTCGAAATCCTCGAACTCTATGTCTTCCTTAAAGGGCTCGTACTTTATCTGCGGGCCTGCGGCGGCCTTCTTCAGCTCCTCCAGGGCCTCCAGTTCCTTGGCGACATCCAGCCTGGGGAAGAGCACCTCGCCCCTCTTTACCTGCTGGCCGCCCAGGACATCGAAGTCGTAGACGTCGCTCCAGGCCGGTTCTCCGCTTATTCCAAGCTGCGACCTCATTTCAGTTGCAGTTGTGTGCATGAACGGATAGATCAGGACGGACACTATGCGCAGGGATTCAGCAAGGTTGTGCAGCACCTCAAGCAGCCTGTCCTTCTTCTCAGGATCCTTTGCAAGGACCCAGGGGGAGGTCTCGTCTATGTACTTGTTGGTGCGGCGCACCAGGGTCCAGATGCTCTCAAGCGCGTAGTTGAACTCGAACTTGTCCATATGGGCCTCAACGTCCCTGTGGACTCCGAGGGCAAGCTCCCTGAGCTCGTCGTCGGGAGAGGCGGCAGCGCTCTTATTGGCCGCGGGGACCACTCCGCCGTTGTATTTCTCTATCATGGTGACCGTGCGGGAGACCAAGTTGCCCAGGTCGTTGGCGAGGTCGAAGTTCATGCGGTTTATCATCACCTCGTTGGTGAAGTTTCCGTCCATTCCGAAGGTGTACTCTCGGAGCAGGAAGTACTTGAGCGCATCCACGCCGTAGCGGTTTATAAGCACTACCGGGTCTACCACGTTTCCGAAGGATTTACCCATCTTTCCGCCGTCAATCAGCAGCCAGCCGTGGCCCAGCACGTGCTTTGGAACGGGCTGGTCCAGGCTCATCAGCATCGCAGGCCAGATTATGGAGTGGAACCTTACTATCTCCTTGCCCACCAGGTGGATGTCTGCGGGCCAGTACTTCTTATACTTCTCGTCGCTCTCGCCGTCCACGGACGGGTAGCCCAGCGCGGTAACGTAATTGCTGAGCGCGTCCAGCCAGACATAGATGGTATTGGTCTCGTCGATAGGAACGGGTATGCCCCACTTGACGCTCTCGCGGCTTATGCAAAGGTCCTCAAGACCCTGGTCTATGAAGCCGAGCATCTCGTTAACGCGGGTCTGCGGCTGCAGGAACTCGCCGCCCTTTAAGAGCTCCACCAGCCTGTCCGCGTACTTGGACAGGCGGAAGAAGTAGGCGGTCTCCTTGGCCTTTTCCACGGGGCGCCCGCAGTCAGGGCACTTGCCGTCCTTAAGCTGGCTCTCGGTCCAGAAGGATTCGCAGGGCGTGCAGTACCAGCCCTCGTACTCTCCCTTGTAGATATCGCCCTTTTCGTACATCTTCATGAAGATCTCCTGCACGCGCTTTATGTGGCGCGGCTGGGTGGTGCGGATGAAGTCGTCGTAGGAGATCTCCATGGTCTTCCACAGCTCCTTTATGCCGTCGACTATGTGGTCCACGTACTCCTGCGGCGTGACGCCTGCCTCCGCGGCCTTCTTCTCTATCTTCTGGCCGTGCTCGTCAGTTCCGGTAAGGAACATAACGTCATAGCCCTGCAGACGCTTAAAGCGAGCCACGGCGTCCGCCATTACCGTGCAGTAGGTGTGCCCTATATGAAGGTTCCCGCTGGGGTAATAGATAGGTGTCGTAATATAAAATGTCTTTTTGTCCATTATATCCTCCTTTGACATAGGGGACGGTTCTCTATGTCATTTTCTAAATCAAAGACCGAAGGGATGCCCTCCGGTCTGTACTTAACTCAAGTAAAACTCTGCTCGTCCGGGCATCCTAAAGCGGCGCGGCTCCCCCGCGCATGCACATGCCCATCATCGAGTTGTTTATCCTGTAAGTCCTCATAACGTTACAATTATGTATGAAAACTCGGGTTTTGTCAACAGAAAGTGGAAAGGGGGCGCGTCGCTGCTTGGGGTATTATTACAACGTCGCGGAAATTGTGCTCATTTTAAAATGCAAATAATTGGATACTTGTGACATTGCTGCTGCGAGACGCGCTATCGACCTATAATGCCCCATTATACAGGGCGTCAACAATATTCAGGTGTTTAATTCCGTTGCGCTTCTGAAGCAGCTTAAATTGCCATATAATAAGATGTATCTTCAATCAGTCAATAATGATGATCTGCTTACATTTAGGATAATTTAGACAACCCCATATCTGCTTAGCCTCGGCGAGAGCTTTTTCACCGTATTCTAAAGACGTAGGGCTACTAAAGGGCTTAAAGTACACGGTCATAGGATAGTACGCATAAGAGCTCTTTCCACTCATGGACTCTTTTGCCCAAGGCTTTCGTATCATAGCTACGATAGCACAGGCAACGCAGTTACCTGTTTTGTTTTCTACAAGGATCTTTGTTATAACACAGCTACTGTCTACAATGGTCCCGTCCTTTCTGACATCTGACCATTCAATGTATGCCCCGCCTGCGCTGAGCGGATCATCCGACGCTGTCTCAGAGATCAGCTTCCCATCCTCTGCACTAACAACGTAAGTATATGAACTGTTTTCCGAAGAGCATATCACGACAGTATTGCGGTCGTAATTTCCCTGATTAATAGCGTTGCTGTCCATCGGATAAAGACAGTAATAGTCGTTCTGCTGTACAGGAACTGCGTATCGGTCAGCCTCGGAATTAAGCATCTGCTCTGTGATATACGGATATTTTCCAAGTGATCCTGAATACTCGGCACATTTTAATTGAACAGGATAATAATAGGCGTCATCAGTTCCACCGTCTCTTATCAACACAATGACCGCAAAACCGGTATAGCGGCGGTCTTCTTTCTGAATGATCTTCACATAGACATTATCGTCTTTGATAAGCGACCCGTCATCTCCAATCGGCAGCCAACGGAGCATCTGCCCCTCTGCCTTTACATTACATGTCTCTGCATCTTCCTCCACGTCGAACACGCCATTTGATGCTGACACCATCAATGATCTTCCGCCTTCACAGGAAAATGATAACGCATAGGCGCTACCGCCAAGAACAGGTGTTGGTTCTATCTTGATACTGACAAAGCATGAATCCACCGGCTTTGCAGCTGGTCTATAAAGCAAATATGCGATTGCCGCAGTAAGAAGTACTGCAATAATGGCTATTATGAAAGGCCTTACTCTGCGCATGTCGGATCGATTCGTAGGACTGGATCTGTTGAAGGACAAGGTGGTCCGGAGCAAGCCTTTACAACATAGTAGGATGAATAATACTGCCCACATGAAGTACATGTTCCGGAATACTCATAGTAGTGTTTATTTCCACTATGATAACTATAACCCGTATATGCTAATCCATAGTGATGCTTAGAAAACACAATGTATATTATATTACCAGAATAGATAGCATTTGGTGCTGTTGGGACACCATTTACTACACCTTCGTTTGTCCAGTCTAAACTATTGCTAGGAGTATATTTATATCTGAGAATCGATGATTGACCTGGTTTATGGAGCCAATTAGACCCTACCCTTCTCATAAAATGATAATCTGCTCCAAAAAAACCACTGCCCTTTCTTACGCAAATTAGCGTTTGTCCAGTCTTCATTGATGCAACTGAAGGGATTGTAGATAATGTATATGCACAGTCATATTTAAGCGTGGAACTATTTAAATCCTGAACGACTCGGTCTGCAATTTGGGAAATGGTCATTGAATTTATCTGCGTCTGTGTCAATGCAGTTCCTGAAAACTGACCCACATAAGTATTAACAGTTCGATTCAATGCATATGCATAGCATCTGAAATTATTAACATTTTCCGGCGTTGAAAACAATTCACTGTCAGTTAAAAAGTATGCATTTGGATCATTTTTAGTCGGAAAGCCAGTTTTAGAATAGTAATTCTTTATGGCAGTATATACTTGTTGTGCAAATAAATCAGTTTCTTCTATTGCATATCGAGGACAAAATCCATAATCCTCAACATATTTTATAAATGCTCTCACTGAAGTGAGAAGTTCCTGTCTTGATAATCCAAGTACATTGTAAATATCCACATTGCTCTCTGACAATATTGTTTCAAGCTCCTTATCTGGCGCTTCTGATAATAAAGTCTTATTTTCTATTCCTTGTGCTGTTGCTATACAAAAAGAGAACAAACAGCACAGTATCACAATAAAAAAACGTTGTGCAGTTTTCTTCATATTGGAAGTCTCCTTTCTTCTACAAATAACTAATATATTACGAATATATTATATGATATTGAGAATCTACAGACAAGAGTATCAATTATATTCGGAATAATCATATATAAAGATTAAATCTATTTAACTATATATCATATAGTCCTGCGTCCCTAAGACATCAAAGACCGGCCTCTGCCATCTGGCAAAGGCCGGTCTATAGATGTACCCCTTATAGTCCTGAAAAACCGTAAAAAAGTGCAGTATTTGTGGCTTAGAACCGTTGAAATCTCAACGATCTTTATTGCCTATTGATTGTCTTTAATGGCAGCCTGTGCAGCCGCGAGGCCGGCGGCCGGCAGGTCTTTAGGGATCTATCGGCTCTCCGCAGAACGGGCAGTGCGTTATCTCGCTGTTCATTCCCGTACGGTCCAGGTGTCTCCCGCAGTGCGGGCAGCGGATCCATCCGAAGAAGAACACCAATTCGGCTGTAAGAGCCAGTATCAAAAGGATAAAGCATATGGGCGTCTGCACCAGGGCTGTTATCAGCCCGGTCACCACGACTGCAGCCATGCATGCATAGACCGCTGTTCTTGCCGTACTGAGTTTCATTTCTTTTTCCCTCCTGCTGCCATGATACAGCAGGAGAGCGCAGCAATAAATGACAGCCTCAGCGGAATAGGCCGTCTTAATCCGTGTTCTTTGACAAAATACGGCCCCGCCTAGATCTCCCTGGCGGACTTACTGAGAAGGAGCATTACTGCCGCCGTGGTAAAGCCGAGGGCGCAGACCGCAAGGAGCACGGTGCTCCCCATGTACTGCAGCACCGCCCCGGCCAGAACGGAAGCAATGGGTATGAGCCCCTGGGACGCTATGCTGATAAGGCTGCTCACCTTGCTGAGCATGTCCTTGTCTATCACACGCATTACGGTGGTGTTTAAGGGTATGTTGATGTTTACGATCAGCGCGCCCAGGATGACGCAGCCCAGGCAAAACAGCAGAAGGAACGCGTTCAAAGATACGCCTCTTGCCACAAGCTGCCAGTAGCTTACCGCAAGCGCTATCATGACGACGGCGGTCCAGCAGAGCAGCAGGGCAGTCCTTCGGCCGACCTTTTCTATCTGCGGCCTGGAGCTTAAGATAACGGCGCCCACCAGGGAGCTTATCCCCGTAAGCACGCTGAACACGGACGCCCACAGCTCAGGGGTCAGCAGCCTGCTGAAGATATATGACGGCGCGCCCGCCACGTCGGTCTTGATAAAGAAAGGAATGAAATTGCCTGTCACGGGCGACAGGAAGAAGTTTATGAACAGGATCGATGCCATAAGCGCCACGATCGCCCTCTGGGTCCCGAGGTACTTTACTCCGCCTTTGATGTCTCCCAGCGCCACGCGTACCGTAAGGCGCTCCTGCGGCCTTTTGTGCTCGTAGCGTATGAACATCTCCGACACGCCGGAGGCCACGTAGCACGCACCTACAAGGAAGAACAGCGCGTATATGGACATTGCCGCGTACAAAACGCCCGCCAGCACTATCCCTATTATGCCCTGCAGGGAGTTCTTTATGGAAAAGTATGAATTCCCCTGCTGCAGCTGGTCCTCCTCCACTATGTGGGGCAGGAGAGATCCCGCGGCCGGAGAGAATATGCCGCTTACCGCGCTTCCGGTGACGCTCACGAAGAACAGCAGCGCAATGTGCGCGCCGGGGCTCCTGAAGAGCAGCATCAGCACGTTGGTAAGGATTATGAGGCCGCCCTTGATGTAATCGCAGATGAACATTATGGTCGCCTTGTTGATGCGGTCTCCGAGGACTCCTCCTATGGGAGTCATTATCAGCATCACCGCTCCGCTTAAGGCCAGTATCAGCCCCTGCAGGAAGGCGTTGTTTCCGCTTATCTCAAGTATGTAGAAGCCCGCCGCAAAATTAAAGAGTATTGCGCCTATCTCCGAGACCAGCGCCCCGAGGAAGACAAGGCAGAAATTCCTGTTAGTAAATACGTTTTTTGAGCCGTTTTCCATGTCACTTATTTTCAGTTGCACTCTTCCAAAGGCTTGTAATTTCCGGATCTTCCAGCTGTTTCAGCATATTTTCGATGCCTTCCGCCGCTGTAGCGCCCAGAGCATCGTGGGCGCTTCCGTATTCAATGTTGTCCAGATATTTGAGGGACGAAAAGCCGTAATCGGATGCTGCGTCGAAACGCGCGGCAAGCTCCGCGGCAGTCCTTAAGATCTCAAGGGCCTTTTCCTTTTCCCCGGTCTTAAGCCTTGCGCATGCAAGCAATACCAGATGCTGCGCATGCACCTTGTCTATGTAGCCTGTCCCCTCGCCGGTCTTAAGTCCCTCGAGCGTATCGAGTCCCCACTCAAGTATCCTGACGGCGGAAACGTAGTCCCTGCGTCCGAGGAACACCATAGCAAATCCGGAGGCAGCGCTCAAAAGCTCAAAATAGCCGGAATACAGGGATTTGGACAGGTAGGGAGCGGCTTCTTCGGGCTTTTTTGAATACAGCAGCACCGACGCTATGTCGGAGTTGAACAGCCCTCCCACATTGTGCTCCTTAAGGAGCTCCAGGCACTTGTCGGGCTCACCGAGGGCAAAGCTCGCGGCGGAGATGTTTGCGTAGAGCGTATGCTCGCTGATCTCCGGATCCTTGTTCTGCGGAAGCAGAAGCAGGGCCTTCTCCAGAAGGTCCCGGCCTCTTCGGATCTGAGCCTTGTCGTGGCTGCCCATGCCGAACACCAGGTAGGCGAAGGCGCAGGTATGGACTATCTCAAAGGAGTTGGGATACTTGGTGAGCGCCAGCTCCGCCTCCGCCAGGGTCTTAGGATCCATGATGCGGCAGCCGGTGCCGATCCTTTCTATTATCGCCTTGCGGCTGTCGTCCTTTATGTGGTAGCCCAAAAGTGCGTCCACGGACGTGTCGAAGAGCCCCGCCATCCGTATTATCATGTCCAGCTCCGGCACAGAAAGGCCGGCCTCCCACTTGTGGACGGCGCCTGTAGTAACGCCCAGGGCGTCCGCCAGCTGCTCCTGTGTGAGCTTCCTCTCTTTTCTCAGAGCGCGTATGTTTTCCGGAAGATCTATCTTCATGTCTTGCTACATCCTCAGGGACTTTCTCTCCGACAGGAAGATGTGTATCTCCTGTCTCTTTCTTATGGCGTTTATCTTATCGGCAAACCATGTCATCATTGTCTTTACCTCCTGCTTTCTTCTGATGTCAGTATGATAACAGAAAAAAAACAGCAATGGAAGACACTGCTGATACTGTTAGAATAATTTATTTTCTACTTTCGGTATAATTTTGGGTCTATCTGGACGAGTATTATGGCGAAGAATATAAGTGCGCAGCCTATGAGCTCCTTTACGGTCATGATCTCATTGAGCATCACCCAGCCCGCCAGCGCGGCGAATACGGACTCCAGGCTCATTATAAGCGCCGCAGCCTCGGAGCGGGTGCGCTGCTGCCCCAAAAGCTGAAGGGTGTAGCCCACGCCCGCGGAAACTATGCCGCAGTAGCCTATGGAGACGCGCGCCTCCCATATGGCCTCAAAGGTGGGGGCCTCTGCAAGGAGCGCCCAGACTGTGGACAGCACGAAGGCCACGAAGAACTGCATCAGGCTCATCTTTACCGCGTCCGCCTCCGGAGCGAAATGGTCCGCGCAGAGTATGTGGAAAGAGAATACCACGGCGCAACAGATGACGAAGCTGTCGCCCCTTTCTATGGTAAAGCCCTCCTTGATGCAGAGAAGGTACATGCCAACAGCGCCTATAAGCACGGCTATCCAGGTCTTAAGCCCCGCCCTGCGCCTGAAAATCAGTGCGGCAAAGATCGGCACCAGCAGCATGTAGAGCCCGGTAAGAAAGCCTGCCTTGCCTGCCGTGGTGTACTGTATGCCTATCTGCTGGAGGTTGTTTGCGACGGTTATGCAAAGACCGCAGCCTATGCCGCCCTTAAGAGTTGCCCTGTCGAAACGGAAGGCGTTCTTAGGCCCGCGGATGATCATCAGAAGAACGGCGAGGAAGACAGCCGCCAGGAAGCACCTGGCTGCCATGAAGGTGACGGGGGTTATGTGGTCCATCCCCTCCACCTGAAAGACAAAGGCAACGCCCCATACGAACGCCGCCCCGAGAAGCATAAGGCCTCCTGCTATTCCGCTCCTGCCGTTTTTATCTGCCATGGATCAGAAGAGAGAGGAGACTGCCTGCCATATCATGGGCAGGAACATGGCCGGAAGGAAGTTGGCCACCTTGATCTTTGTTATCTCCAGCATGTTAAGGCCTATGCCCACAAGCATAAGGCTTCCTATCTGGGCGGAGAGGGCCACCACCTCCGGAAGAAGCACGGGCTCCAGAAGCCCCGCCAGCGCCACCAGAAGGCCCTGGTATACAAGGACGAAGAGCGCCGACAGCCCCACACCCGGACCGTTGGCCGCGGAAAGGGTTATTGCGCTTATGCAGTCCAGCGTCCCCTTGGTTATGTATGTGGTGTGGACATGCTGGATGCCGGACTCCAGCGCGCCTATGAAGGTCATGGATCCGATGCAGAAGAGCAGCACCGCCTGTATGAAGCCCTCGGCAAAGCGGCTGTCCCCTGCTTTTCCGCGGGAGAGCTTCCTCTGGATAAAGCCTCCGAGCCTATTGAGCTGTTTGTCTATGTCTATGAGCTCTCCAATTACAGTGCCTACCACTATGAATATCATGGCCTTGAGCGGCTCCTTTATCCCAAGGGCGCCCTCTATGCCGAGAAGTATCACGAATATGGCAAACAGCTGGAACACGCGCTGCGCTATCCGGCGCACCTTTTCGCCCCCCAGGACGCAGCCTATGACAGTGCCTAAGACCACAAGGCCTGTATTTGCAAGAACTCCTATAAATATGTCCATGGGCAGATTATAACACCTTTTCCTCTTGCCCGCAATTTTCTTTTAGTGTATTATAAAGTATACGAAATATCACAGCAGCCGTCTGTTAAGGAGAATAAAATGTTCGGAAAGAAAAAGGAAGAACCCGTTCCCGAAGTAAAGGAAGAGGTTAAGGAAATAATAGAAGAAAAGGCACCCGAGGTGTTTGTCCCTGCCGATAAGACTGTCATAGGCTCAGGGATAATAATGGTAGGCAATTTCGACACCAAGGATCCCGTAGAGATAAACGGCACCGTAAGAGGCAACATCCGCTCCACAAAGAGCGTCTCCATATCCAAGACCGGATCTCTTGTGGGCGAAGCGGCTCTGGGCTCCCTTAAGCTTGCAGGAAGGATAGAAGGCACAGTGCTCTGCTCCGCGGAGACAGTGATAGCCTCCACCGGCTCCATCAAGGGCAACCTCTCCACGGCCAGCCTTGAGACCGAGGACGGCTCAACATTTGAGGGAAGGCTCAGCATGCTTCCCAAAAAGCCCGCTCCGGCCCCCGCGCCCGCAGCTCCGGACGCCACGCCCATAGAATAACAGTTGACAATTCCTCTCCGCAGGCGTATTATATACACAAATTTCTGAAAGGAAAGTTGTATGAGAAACACAATCTGCTCATCTTCATCGTCTTCCTGCTGCGGCTCCTGCTGGGTGCTGTAAGTTTGAATACGAGCTTTCCGATAAATTAGATAAACAGACCGGAAGGCAAAGCTTTCCGGTTTTTTTATAGCCCCCGGTCTTTTCGGGCGGCGGAAGGAAAAGATACCATGGAAGAAAGAGTCTACAATTTCTCCGCGGGGCCCAGCCAGATGCCCCTGGAGGTGCTGGAGCAGATCCAAAAGGAGCTCCTGTGCCTTCCCGGCGCCGGCGCGTCCGTAATGGAGATAAGCCACAGGAGCAAGCCCTTCGATGCCGTAATTGACGGCGCGGAGGAGGCCATAAGGCGCCTGATGAACATCCCCGATGACTACGCGGTGCTGTTCCTTCAGGGCGGCGCCACCATGCAGTTCTCCGAGGTGTGCATGAACCTGGCGCATCAGGGAGAGACCATGGCGTTCATAAAGTCCGGCCAGTTCTCAAAGAAGGCCATGGACGAGGGCGCCCGCTGGGGAAACGCCGTCTGCGTCGCAAGCTCCGAGGATGAGAAGTTCACCTATATCCCTAAACTGGATCCGGCAAACGTTCCAAAGGACGCAAAGCTCCTGCACTTTACCGGAAACAACACGGTCTACGGAACCACCTTTTGGGAGCTTCCCAAGGTCCCCGAAGGATGCGGGGCAAGGCTCGTAGGAGACTGGTCCTCGGCGATCCTTGGCATAGACATAGACGTCAAAGCCCACGACCTCATCTACGCGGGAGCGCAGAAGAACATAGGACCCGCCGGACTTACCGTCGTCATCCTTAAGAAAGACATACTTGAAAGGGATATAGACCCGGTGGTGCCGATAATGCTGCGCTATAAGGTGGCGGCGGACGCGCGCTCCATGTACAACACGCCTCCGTGCTTTGCGATATACGCGGCCGGACTGGTGTTCAAATGGATAGAGCGCCAGGGCGGCGTGGCCGAGATGGAAAGACGGAACCGTGAAAAGGCATCGCTTCTTTACGATTTCATAGATAACTCAAAGATATACAAGTGCCCCGTAAGGCCGGGCGACCGATCTATCATGAACGTTGTCTTCAGGCTCCCGAGCGAGGAACTGACGGCAGCGTTCGTAAAGCAGGCCGCGGACAACGGCCTGATAAGCCTTAAGGGACACAGGGCGGCCGGCGGCTGCAGAGCAAGCCTCTACAACGGAATGCCGCTCGAAGGAGTAAAGAAACTGACAGAAGTGATGAAGGAGTTCGAACGTCATGTATAATATCCAGACATTAAACAACATAGCACCCGAAGGACTTAAGGTATTTAAGCCGGAAAAGTACAATATCAGCACGGACTGCAAGGATCCGGACGGCATAATGGTGCGCTCCAAGCCCATACACGACATGGAGTTCGGAAAGAACCTCAAGATAATCGCAAGGACCGGAGCCGGTGTAAACAACATCCCCATCGAGCGCTGCACTAAGGAAGGCATTTGCGTAGTCAACGCCCCGGGCGGAAACGCCAACGCGGTAAAGGAGTTCACCATAGCCGCCATGATAATGCTGATGCGCAACGGCTACGAGGCCATGACCTGGGTAAAGAACCTTCCGGACGAGGACACCAAGTACGGCAGCAAGACGGTCGAGAACGGCAAGGAAGCCTTCCGCGGCCCGGAGATTATGGGAAGGCAGATAACCATCCTGGGCGTGGGCAACGTAGGTTCCCGCATGGCTAAGGCCTGCCACGACCTCGGCATGAAGGTAATAGGCTACGACCCCTACCTCTCCCACGCGCGCGTTGAGGAGCTGAGGAGCTACCTGAGCTTCGTGCCCACCCTGGAGGAGGCCCTTACGGGCGCCGACATAGTTACGGTGCACGTTCCTCTCAACGAAGAGACAAAGGACATGATAAATAAGGACACCATCGAGATAATGAACGACGGCGTCTACCTTATAAACTACGCCCGCGGCGGCATAGTAAACAACGCGGATCTTTGCGCCGCGCTTGAGAGCGGCAAGATAAAGGGCTACGCCACGGACTTCCCCACCCCGGAGCAGATGAAGCATGAGCACGTGTTCTGCACTCCGCACCTGGCGTCCGGAACACCCGAGGCTGAGATCAACTGCGCCGTGATGGGCGCCCGTCAGACCGTGGAATACATTGAGAACGGAAACATCATCAACTCCGTCAACCTGCCGGACGTAAGCTTTGCCCGCGCGGACGGAGACCGCATTACCGTCATCCACGAGAACAAGATAGGCATGCTGGGACTCATGACCGAAAAGGTGGTATCCCTCGGCCTTAACATAGAGAACCTTGTTAACAAGTCCAAGGCCGGCATAGCCTACACCATACTGGACTTCAACGGCGAGACTCCCAAGGAGCTTGCAGACGCAATATCCGCCATTGACGGCGTTATACGCGTAAGGGTGATAAAGTAAGGCGTACTGATGACTGATAACGGGGGTTTTGGTATATACGCGCCTAAGATCCTTATTCCTGCAGAGGGCACGGATCTTGAAAAGTGGGCCACCATAGCATGCGACCAGTACACGTCGGATCCGGGCTACTGGCAGAAGGCGGAAGAGCTGATCGGGGGCGCTCCGTCCACTCTGGACCTTCAGATGCCGGAGGCCTGGCTTGGCGAAGCCGGAAAAGGGCACGAAGGACACGAGGCGGCCATACCCCGCAAAATGAAGGAATATCTTGAAAACGGAACTCTCCGGGAGATCCCGGAGGGTTTTGTATTCATTAAGCGCGAGACTTCCTCCGGAACGCGCAGGGGGCTTCTGGCTCTTGCGGACATGGACCGTTTCGACTACCGCCCGGGCAGCAAAGCCCTTATACGAGCCTCCGAAGAGACCGTGGAGAGCCGCCTTCCGGTGCGCGTGGAGATAAGAAAGACCGCGCCGCTTGAGATGCCCCACGCCATGCTGCTGTTCAGGGATCCCAAGGACATGCTGATGGGAAGCCTTGAGGTCCTTACCAGAAACCGCAGGCCCCTGTACGACTTCCCGCTGATGCTGGGAGGCGGCAGGATATGCGGCTGGCTGCTGCAGACCATCAGAGACTGGAATGTAGTTGCAGATATTTTCAACATACTGCTTGCGAAAGCCGAGGACGGCATGCTCTTTGCCGTGGGTGACGGCAACCATTCTCTGGCAGCTGCCAAGCTCTGCCGGGAGCAGGAGAAGGCCCGCGGCATAAGCTCCGACAAGCGCTTTGCCCTAGTTGAGCTTGTTAACCTCTACGACCCCGCCCTTCAGTTCCTTCCCATACACCGCCTGGTTAAGGACGGACAGGTGATCGATTACATCCACGGAGAAGAGGAGTGCCGTGCCCTTGCGGAAAAGCTGGGCTGCACGGCGGACATACGCCTTCCCTACCCCAGGGAACAGCTGTTTTCCGACATAATAAAAAACGGCGCCCTGCCGAAGAAGACCTTCTCCATAGGGCGCGCGTCCGATAAACGCTATTATCTTGAGTGCAGGAGGCTCTAACCCGCGGGGCCTTCCTCCGAAACATCCTCAATCTGAGGCTCTCTGTGCCTTTCCCAGAAGGCCCAGGGATCCTCTTTTCTTATGTCTATACTGTCCCCCGTGGGGACGTACACCAGGGAAGTGCCGAGAACGCCGTTGAGCTCACTCACCGTAAGATAATAAGGCACATAATAGAGGACACCGAGCGTATAGAGCCTCACATTGACCCCTGAGCCTATCTCGCTGAAGGCATAGCCCTTAAGGTCTTCAAGGCTCAGCGCCTCACCCTTCTTCGAAAGCTCAAGCACATCATCCAGACTCATGTTCCTGCCTTCGGAATCGTTTGGGCGGAACTGCACATACTCTTTATATACAGTCCTTCCGTCCCCGGTATACCCTATGTAGATGTACCCGCCATAAAGTGAGATGTACCTTTCTCCGCCGCGGCCGTCAGTTATAAGGACGCAGTCCCCGGGATGCATCTCAAGATCGTAACCGGTATATCCGAAGTCGTATCCCTGGGCCGTTACGAAGTCCTCTACCTCAGTCTTTTCGCCGTTCTGCATGGCCAGGGCACCGTTCTTTATCATGATGAGCCCTCTTGCAACCAGAGGTCCTCTTCCGGGCGCCCCGATATGTATCCTTTTCTCTGCAACTAATTTTCCGTTGCTGTATTTAAGTGCAAGATCGAAGTCCGGCTCGATGAACCTATATAGCTTATCTTCTGCATAATCGTAGACTATGATGTGCTCTATCGTATGCCCGGAACCGCTCTCAAAGGTGACGCACAGTTCCGGCTTTCCGTCTCCCGTAAGATCGCAAAGCCACGCGTTCAGCGGCATCCCATAGTTGAGACGCTTTATATTCCCGTCCTTTTCAACCACGTGCAGACATCCGGGCTCTCCGTTAAAAGCGAACCTTGCCCCGGGGAAGGCGTCCGTTGTATAGTCCTCCGGGAACTCGAAATTAAATTCCTCTTTGCCGTGGAGCATGTCGTACATGTCGAACCACTCGGAAATTTTGCCCTGCTGCGGGATCTTTTCCGGTCTGTCCGTAAGGAAGCACACCGCAAGAGCAATGCAGACGATGATGGCCGCCGCTACCACCCAAAACGCGGGCCTTTTGTAATTGAGGACGGTCTTTATCCTGTCTTTTACCGCCGTCTCGCCGAAGGCCAGAGGGCAGGCCGAAACTGCTCTGCGAACGCTTCCGAGCGCAAGCAGCGTCCTTGAGTAATCTGCCCTGGCGCTGCCGGTCATATCCTTTACAGCCTTTTCGTCGCAGGCAAGCTCTATGTCCCTGCAGAAGAGGATATACGCAGCCCACATCAGCGGGTTGAACCAGTAGACCGTCAGCAGCAGCCAACCGAGAGGCTTCCAGAGATAGTCTCTGCGGGAAAGATGCGCCTTCTCGTGCGCTATCACGTGCTGTTCCCCGGGCATGTTTCCCGAGGGGAGGATCACCCGCGGACGTACTATCCCCAGAATAAAGGGCTGATCCGTCCTGTCGCAGATATAGACGCCGTCGGGCCTTCTGATGCCGGATCGGGTCAGCCGAAGGAGCCTTACGTAGCTGAAAGCAGCGTATCCTGACATCAGAAGGACGCCTGCCGCCCATATACAGGCGCATATGTCCAGAAGCTCCGCCGCCTTATTTCCGCCATTGCTCCGATCCCCGGACCGCAGACTCCCTATCACCGGCTCTATGCTCCGGTCAACAGCCGGAATACCGCTTTCTATCTGTATGATGACGCCTTCCTGCTTCTCCGTGGTCCCTTCCTCGTAGTACTCGTCTACCACGACTGTCCTGGCGCTCGGAAGCACGCTCAGGCTGCTCTCCAGGGAGAACGGGATCAGAAGCCTCAGCGCTGCTACCGCCCAGAGAATGCACCTTGCCCACTTGGGGCCTTTTTTAAACACTATCCTCAGGAGGATTATCACAGCGATTATCCAGCCTGCGGCAATGCTCATGTTCAGGAGCTTTACGAAGATGCCGCTCATACGCTTTTCTCCTCGAAATCATCTATGAGACGACGCAGCTCATCCGCCTCGGCGGAGCTGAGCTTCCTTCCGGATGCAAAAGCGGCCAGAAACGCCGGCAAAGACCCGCCGAAGGTCTCCGCGATAAATTCACCGCTCCTCCTGGAATAATACTCATCTCTTGAGATCAGAGCGCGGACGCTGCCGCCGTCGTTTGCAAAGAGTCCTTTTTCGCAGAGCTTTTTAAGAACTGTATATGTCGTGGACTTTTTCCAGCCGAAGGCGTCCCCGCAAAGCTTCACCAGCTCTCCGGACGATATGGGCTGGTGCTCCCAAATGAGTTCCGCAAATCTTGTCTGTACTTCTCCCAACGCTGTTTCCTTCATACGTACCTCCGCCGTTCAAATACTTTACGCCGCAGGTCTATCCGCAGTAGACCTCAAGTCGAGTCTATCATAAATAGACCGCACTGTCAAGTGCGGTCATGCGTGTGTTTTCGGTGGCTTACAGGTATTCTTTGATCACGCTCCATGCCTTAAGCAGCCGCTCCGTGCTCCATGCGGCGTTAGCCGGAGACGTGGATGGAAGGCAGATGTCCGGGCGGCCGGTATCCGGCAGGCAGTACCTGGCGTAGACCTCGTGGGACTTCTTCCCGTTTGTAAATACCGCGCGTATATCCGCGGTCCGAAAGATCTCGGAAAGGTCGCTGGGGACGACGTTCGTGATGGAGCTGTCGCTGGAGCCCTCTATGTCGCAGGAAAAGATAGAGTCCCAGGCCGCTATATGGTGCTTTTTCAAAAACGCCGCCTTTTCCGGGACCGTCTTCGGGAGCTCCTCGGAAAAAAGAGCGGCCATCACCTTCCAGAACCGGTTCTGAGGATGTCCGTAGAAAAAACCGCTTTCCCTCGACTTTACCGAGGGAAAGCTTCCTAATACAAGTATCTTTGATGTTTCGTCGTAAAACGGCGGGATGGGATGGACTATATGCTGCGGCATGTCCTGCTACAGAGCGCCCTTTACCCAGGCCTCAAGATCCGCGTCGGAGATGTTCCTGTCCAGCCTTGCGCCCCCGGTCCAAAGGCCGCCGTTGGCAAGCTTCTCCAGGTTCTTTGCGCTGCTTCCCATGGAGCTGCTTGAGGATGTGCAGAACGGGACTATCATGATGTCCCCGAAGCTGTACTGCTCAACGAAGGTGTCCAATATGCGCGGCGCCTCTCCCCACCAGATTGGATAGCCCAGGAATATGGTGGTGTAGGGCTTGAGCGATATCTCCTCACCGGCTATGGCGGGCCTTGCAGCGCTGTCGTTCTGCTCCACGGTGGCGCGGGTGCTCCTGTCGTTGTAGTTGAGGTCTTCCTTGGTGTAGGGCTCCTGCGGCACTATCTCGTAGATGTCCGCGCCGAGGATCTTTGCTATGCGCTCGGCAAGCGCTTTGGTGTTACCCGTAGCGGAGAAATAGACCACTAAGGTGTCCTTTGCGGCGGGGTCCTTCTTATCGTCGGGATCTTCAATGCCGAAGTCCGGATCTATGGTGGGATCGTTCTCGTTGCCTCCCGGCGGGAGCGGAGCGACGTTCTCCGGCGGGGCGGTGTTGTTATTGTTGTTTGCGGTATTCTTCGGCGCCTTTCCGCAGGCGGCGAGCGCCAGCACCAGCGCCAGGGCCAGTAATACGGCTGCAGTCTTTCTTAAATGCTTCATTCTGTGACCTTTCCGGTGCATGCTCTGCGGCGAAGCTCTTACTTCTTGGGGACCAGCTTCTCCTGTCCGCCCATGTAGGGCTGCAGAGCCTTGGGGATGAGCACGCTTCCGTCCGCCTGCAGGTTGTTCTCCAGGAAGGCTATCAGCATGCGGGGCGGAGCCACCACGGTGTTGTTGAGGGTGTGCGGCAGGTAGTTGCCCTTCTCCTTGTCGCGCACGCGTATTCCGAGCCTGCGTGCCTGAGCGTCGCCCAGGTTGGAGCAGGATCCTACCTCGAAGTACTTCTTCTGGCGCGGGCTCCACGCCTCTACGTCCAGGGACCTTACCTTAAGGTCCGCCAGGTCTCCGGAGCAGCACTCGAGAGTGCGTACAGGAATGTCCAGGGTGCGGAAGAATTCTACGGTGTTGTTCCACAGCTTGTCGAACCACATCGGGGAATCCTCGGGCTCGCAGATGACTACCATCTCCTGCTTTTCGAACTGGTGTATACGGTAGACGCCGCGCTCCTCTATGCCATGGGCGCCCACTTCCTTGCGAAAGCACGGGCTGTAGCTGGTAAGAGTCTGCGGCAGGTCTTCTTTATTTAACATTTGTCCGATAAAACGTCCCACCATGGAGTGCTCCGACGTACCGATAAGGTAGAGGTCCTCGCCCTCTATCTTGTACATCATGTTCTCCATCTCGGCAAAGCTCATTACGCCCTTAACGACGTCGCCGTGGATCATGAACGGCGGGATGAAGTACTCGAAGCCCTTGTTTATCATGAAATCGCGCGCGTAGGACAGTATGCTGCTGTGAAGGCGGGCGATGTCTCCCTTAAGATAGTAGAAGCCGTTGCCGGAGGTCCTGCGGGCGGCGTCTATGTCTATGCCGGCCAGGCTCTCCATAATGTCCACGTGGTAGGGGACCTCGTAGTCCGGGACCACGGGCTCGCCGAACTTCTCCAGCTCCACGTTGTGGCTGTCATCCGGACCGATGGGAACGGAAGGATCGATGATGTTGGGGATCACCATCATGCGCTTTGTAAGCTCTGCCTGGCTGTCCTCCTCCTGCTTTTCCAGTGCGGCCAGCTCGTCCGCTATCTCGGCCACCTTCTTCTTGGCTTCCTCGGCCTTGTCCTTAAGGCCCTGCTTCATGAAACCGCCTATCTCGCGGCTTACGGTGTTGCGAAGAGCCCTAAGCTCGTCGCCGCGTGTCTTGGCAGCGCGCAGCTGCTCGTCCAGTGCTATTACTTCGTCCACCAGAGGCAGCTTTTCGTCCTGGAACTTCTTGCGGATGTTCTCCTTTACCAGCTCCGGATTGCTTCTTACAAACTTGATGTCTAACATTTTATCTCCTTAAGGGCCTTGCCCGTGTGCTATCTAAAGAGGTATTTTATCACAGAAAACACTCCGCGTCTATATTATGGTATAATAGACACGCAGCACAAAGGAGGCTTGTCCGTGAAAAAACAGCAGAAGATCATAATTATATGTCTTGCCGCGGTGATAATCGCGGCATCCGTGATCGTGTTCATTGCCGGCAGGAAGGATGACCCGCCAAAGCTTACGGTCTCCAACGAACTGGGGACCGAGATATCCGCAAGGCTGGGCACCTACACCTGGAAGACCGGGTTGACGTCCGATGAGTCGTCCGACAGCGCCGGGCCGCTGTTCCACTACAAGGCCCATGTCCTGCCTCGCATAGAGCCCTCGGAGAACGACAACTACAGTCTTATTCTTGAATTTGATAAAAAGCCGGATTCCGTAGCCGTTGCCATCTACCCGGAAAGTGCCGCGGACGCTCAGGACTACGGCAGGATGATGTCCCGGGAAACATCCGGCTACCTGTCCGGATATAAATTTACCGTCCCTTCGGACGGCATCTACATAGTTCACGTTTACGCATCGTGGAGCAAAGGCGAGTGCTATTACGAGTTCTATACCACACCGTAAAATGCTCTCCTCAAAGCTTCTTCACGCGCCCACTTATCTCTATTCCTTACAGCAGCTGCTCTTGTTTGACGATTTTCGGTCATTTTGCAGTTTTTATAGTATTTCAGACAACAAGAATGGCCCGCCGGGCCATTTTATGTCTTCCAAAATCCGGAAGAACAAGCGCCGTCATTGATCTTCAACGCAAAAAATGTACCGTTTTCGACAAAACCATGGCGACCCGACACAAAAAATAAAAACAACCACCTCGTTTTGGCGGCATACTGTTGTCTGGGGTGGTGTTATTTCCTGTAATAGACCGAAAATCCGAAAACATTACGTATTTCGGGCGTTACGCGTTCAGCTGAGATGCCTTTTTAGACAGCGCCGCGAACTCCTCTATGGAGAGGGTCTCGGGACGGCGCTTTTCGTCGATGCCGCAGGCTGCCAGCGCTCTAAGGATCTCCTCCTTCTGCAGAGGAGCAGCGCCCGGCGCCGGGCAATAGCCCGCAAGAGAATTGATAAGGGTCTTTCGCCTCTGGGAGAAGGCCTTTTTTACTAAGGCAAAGAACTGCTGCTCCTCTTCCGGAGCCAGAAGCCTTTCTTTTTTAAGGGTCATATGGACCACGGCGGAATCCACCTTGGGACGCGGGGTAAAATACTCCGCGGGGACGTCCAGAACGTAGCTGCAGTCTGCGTAGTACTGAAGGCTTATGGAGAGGACCCCGTAGTCCTTTCCGCCGGGGGACGCACAGATGCGCTCCGCCACCTCCTTTTGGACCATTACGGTTATGCTCTCTGCGGGGACGTTCTTTTCGAAGATGCCCAGGAGTATGGGCGTTGTGATGTAATAAGGCAGGTTGCCGACGATGCGAAGAACGCCGGAATTGCAAGGGTTTTCGGGGTTTTGCCCTGTTCTGGCGTCGGCCTGCAGATCGCCGCACTGTTTTTCAGTTGCAAGGTTTGCTTCCTCTGCCTGCACTAAGACCCTGCTCCAGTCGAACTTAAGGATGTCCTCGTTTACCACCTCAACGTTGGGGGCTCCCGCGAGGTTTCCCTTAAGGAGCGGTATCACCTCAGCGTCCAGTTCAACGGCAATTACGCGGGCGGCTCTTTCCGCAAGCGTGCAGGTGAGCGCCCCTTTTCCGGGGCCTATCTCAACGACGGTATCCTCCGGACCTACCCGGCCGGCGTCCGCTATCGCCTCTATTATCTGAGGGTCGCTTATGAAGTTCTGGCCGAAGGCCTTCTTTGCCTTAAATTCTGACATGGAGAACCGTCCCCTATCCTACTCCTCCTGGGGGGGAACGAGTATGTAGACCGTCTCGCCGGGGAAGATCATCCGAAGATGGGTCCTGGCCTGCTGCTCTATGTATTCGTCTGTCTGGACGCGGGCAAGCTCGTCCTCCAGCTGCTCCACGCGCTCGCGGAGCTTGTCCAGCTGCCTCTGAGCGGCCTCCTTCTGGCGCTTCAGCTCTATTATCCTGAACACGGACTGCCCGAAGATGACTGCCACGACAATAAGCACCAGGATAGTCAGCGCCAGCATCCTTCTGCGCCTCTTTGCCCTGAGCGCCGCTTCCGCGCTCTTCTTCTCCTGCTGCTCCTTTTTAGCGCGCAGAGCCTCCCTGGCCTCGCGGCGTTCGCGCTGCCGGTTGGATATCGCGTTCTGCAGTATGTCTTCCTTAAAGTAGTCCTGTGCCAATTCTTCTTTCCAAGAGGGACGGTCCCGGACAGGACCGTCCCTGAGTTCAGTTGTTATGCCTTATCAGTCTTTCGGGCTGAATTACAGCTGCGGGCCTGCCTTTACGAGGCTCTTGCCCTTCTCGGTGTTCTCGTACTTCTTGAAGTTCTTGATAAACCTTCCGGCAAGATCCTTGGCCTTCTCTTCCCACTCGCTGCGGTTCTGATAGGTGTCGCGCGGATCCAGGATGCCCCATGCCACGCCGTCAAGCTGCGTGGGCACCTCAAGGTTGAAGTACGGGATCTTCTTGGTGGGAGCGCTGTTGATGTTTCCGTTAAGGATGGCGTCGATTATTCCGCGAGTATCCTTGATGGAGATGCGCTTGCCTGTTCCGTTCCAGCCGGTGTTTACGAGGTAGGCCTTGGCGCCGCTCTTCTGCATCCTCTTGACGAGCTCTTCGCCGTACTTTGTGGGCGGCAGCTCCAGGAATGCCTGGCCGAAGCATGCGGAGAAGGTGGGTACGGGCTCGGTTATCCCGCGCTCGGTCCCGGCGAGCTTCGCGGTGAATCCGGAGAGGAAGTAGTACTTGGTCTGTTCCGGAGTCAGGATCGATACCGGGGGAAGTACGCCGAAGGCGTCAGCCGAGAGGAAGAT
>JAFRZB010000045.1 GCA_017442785.1 Bacillota bacterium | reverse complement strand
TTTCAGACTGAGGTAAAAAAATGCAAAACAATAAAAGCGTTCTTGACGGCGTAAGGGTGATCGACTTCGGTCAATACATAGCAGGTCCCCTGGCCGCCATGATACTCGCCGATTTCGGCGCTGAGGTGATACATGTAGATCCTCCCGGCGGTCCGGTATGGGATGTCCCTGCCAATGCCGTGCTGATGCGCGGAAAGAAAAACATCGTACTCGACCTTAAAAAGGCCGGTGATCTTGCGACGGCGAAAAGACTGATATCCTCCGCGGATGTCGTGATAGAGAACTTCCGCCCCGGCGTTATGGACCGCCTGGGTCTGGGAGCAAAGGAGTGCTTAGATGCCGATCCCGCCCTGGTGTACTGCTCCATCCCGGGGTTTTCCGAAAAGGATGAGGCCCGGCGCGGATGGCAGGGCTGGGAAGGCATCGTATCTGCCGAGGCCGGCCTTTACAGGGTGAGCCGCTACGATCTTGAAGGCGATGCACCGTCATTCTATTCACTTACCATTGCATCGAACTTTGCGGCGATAATGGCTGTCCACAGCATAATGGCCGCGCTCATGGTAGTTGAGAAGTGCGGTAGAGGGCAGAGGGTGGAAGTGCCTCTTTATGATGCCTGCTTTGAGGCTGCCGGGATATTCGCAAGAGACCCCAAGGGAAAGCCCTCCGGAGGACCTAACCGCAGCCCAAGGACCAGCTTCAGGGATCTTCAGGGCTATCCCTGCAAGGACGGAAGATATGTTCAGCTGTCGCCTCCCATGCGCGGGATGAAGAACCTCTGGAACTACATTATTCCGGAGGAGTTCGAGGAGGTCGACCAAAGCGTAAAGGACCGCATCGCCGCGAAGTTCAAAGAGCATACGATGCTGGAATGGGAGGATATAGGACAGAACAAGCTGAAGGCCGGCGTATCCGCCGTTTACAGCTCTGAGGAATGGCTGCACGACTCCTATGCCCTTGAGAGCGGTTCTGTCGCAAAGACCGTCGATCCCGTTCTGGGTGAGATCTATGCCCCGGGATGCTGTGTATTGATGTCAGAGACACCGGGAATGGCTGATAATTCAAGGCATCTTCCGGATCAGGACAGGGAAGAGATACTTGCGGGTCTGGATGAAGCCGTCGATGCGCATGCAAAAAAGACTTACGGGAACGAGCCTGTTCCGAAGGCTCCGCTCGAGGGTATAAAGATACTTGATCTCTGTCAGATCCTGGCCGGGCCCATCTCGGCAAGGATAGCATCCGAATACGGCGCTTCGGTAATAAAGGTCAACAACCCCAGGACCTCGGAGAACCCGACCGCCATGGCAGGGCACGACACCGTCAATAACGGAAAGGCCACAACATTCATAGACCTTAAGTCCGATGATGGCAGGAAGCTTCTTGAGGACCTTATAAAGGACGCGGACGTATTCCACTGCAATTTCACTCCCGAAGCCCTCAAACGGCTCGGTATAGATGAGACGAGCCTGAGGAAGATCAACCCGGACATCATAGTATCGCAGGTAAATGTGCACTCCGCGGGCGGTTTCAGGGGCGAGTTCAGAGGCCATGAAGAGCTGGGCGAGGCCATAACGGGCATGACCATGCGCCAGAGCGGCACCCCCGCGGGACGCGCTCTGCCGATAACCTACTGTGACAATTCCACCGGAGACCTGTCCAACGTAGGAGTGCTCATGGCGCTCTACCACAGGCTCCGCACGGGAGAGCCCCAGTTCGTCCAGGCGTCTCTTTCAAGGAGCGGAGGCTTCCTGCAGCTGCCATACATGCTGAGCTACAGCGGCAAGGTATGGGACGAGCCCGCCGGTCCTGGGATAAAGGGATGGAACGCCTGCGACAGGTTCTACAGGGCATCCGACGCCTGGATCTGGATAAATGCGGTAAAGGCGAAGGACGCTTTCTATAAGCTCTGCGGAGCGGCGGAAGGCTCCTGCGACGCAGATGCCGCAAAGACCATAGAAGCGGTGATAGCGCGGAAAACTGCGGACGAATGGATAAGCATCCTGTCCGGGATAGGTGCCGCGGCATGCACGGCAAGAGACTTCTGCGCTGACAGCATGGAGGAGCCTTATGCGATAGAAAGGGGACTCTCCATGAGGAAGGAGCACAAGGGACTCGGCGTGATAAGGACGATAGGAGCCTCGCAGAGGCTGTCGCTGACTCCCAACCACGCGCCTGTTCCCGTATCCGCTCCGGGGTCGGACACAGAGGAAGTAGTTAAGAACGGCTGGAATTTCAGCCTTAAGAGGTGATCATGTCAATAATGAAAGCGCTGGACCCAAGAGGTCTATATAACGACATAATACAGGCGCCGCTGTCGCAGCGTCCCGCGGATTACAGCGGAAAGACCATATATATCATAGAGTCCTGGCCCAGGAACTCCGGCTTTGAGGAGATCATGGACAGGATGAAGAAGTACCTTTCGGACAAATATCCGGGAGTGAATTTCCTTCAGACAAAGCGGACCATGTATGCTTCGGACGACCCCAGGCTCTGGAAGGAAGTAAAGTCCAAAGCGGACGCCTTCGTCTATTTCGGGGCTCCGTCCTGCTCAACTACGGCTTACGCCATTACCTGGCCCGCAAGGGCGCTTGAGCGCTTCGGACTTCCCGGCGTGGTGCTCATCTACAAGTATCTGGAGGACGATGCGGTCATGTCCCAGGACCGCGAGGGCATGAAGATACGCTACGTGGACGTACCGTATCCCTACGCGGATATTCCCGAAGAAGATAAGGACGCAGTTGTACGCCGCATAGACGAGGCTCTTACAAAGGCCCCGGAGGGGGATGAGCTCATAAGCGGCGTCCGTGTCCCCGAACCTCCGGCAAGGTTTGCCTGTGAGGGAACGTGGGAGGAGATAAACGACTACTTCTACGAGCAGGGCTGGACAGACGGTCTTCCGATAGTTCCTCCCACCGAGGAGAAGGTGGCGGAGATGCTCAAGGGCACATCTCACGCCCCTGATGAGATAGTCTGCACGCAGATGGCCCCGGAGGGACAGAAGGTGACTGTCGAGAAGGCCGCCATCAACGCTGTCATGGCAGGCGCCGAGCCTTCGTATCTTCCGGTGATCCTCGCTGCCTGCGAGATAATGGGACGCAGCCAGAGGTATCATGCCACGTCCAAGTCCACCAACTCCTTCAGCTACATGCAGGTGGTGAACGGCCCCATAAGGAACGAGATAGGCATGAACTCGGGAGTATATGCCCTGGGCGCAGGAAACAAGGCCAATGCCGTTATAGGAAGGGCATTAAGGCTTGCTCTTACCAATCTGGGCGGCGCAAAGGTAGGCGTGAACCTGATGGGTGTGCAGGGCAATGTGTCCACTTACACATTCTGCTTTGCGGAGAACGAGGAGGCCTCTCCGTGGAATTCTCTTGCGGAAGAGCTCGGCTACGGAAAGGACGAGAGCGTCCTGAGCATAATAACTGGCGGCTCCGCTCACAGCGGCAACTACATGTTCGCCAGGGGCATGGACGGCATAATGCGCAGCATCAAGGCCTATGAGTCTTTAAGCGGGTGGACGCTGCTGCTTTCCCCGAGAAGGGCTCAGGAGCTTGCGGAGGCCGGCTATGACACCAAGGAGAAGGTAATGGACTATCTCTGGCACGCCGCGTCCATGTCCATAGGAGAGCTCAAGGCCCTCGGACATTTCGACCGCTACATCGTAAGGGATATTAAGGGAGGCGGAGGAAAGTTCCCTAAGGAATACATGGATCTTCCGGACGATGCCGTCGTTCCCATGTTCCCCAGAAGCGACATTAACGTGGTCGTAGTAGGGGATCCCGAAGGCACGAACGTCATGCAGGGATGGATGATGCACGGCGCTGACAGCACCTCCGTAGACAAGTGGAGATAGACAAAAAAGCTGCCTGACCAAACGCCGGCAGCACTACATCTTGAGGGGTGTCTTCGGACACCCACAAATGATAAAAAAATGCCAAATAAAAAGGGGTTTTTTCTGTAAATATTACAATAAAACCCCTTTTATTTTAAAACTGAACGTGTTATACTTTTGATGCAAAAAGGCAAGAAGGAGACCATCTTTGAACAGCCCGCAGTTGAGCAAAAAAGCACAGAAGACAAGGGATCATGTCCTTGATATCTCCCTTGAGCTCATGAAGCAGTACGGTTATCAGAACATCACCGTGCGCGACATCTGCTCCAAGGCGGATATATCTGTGGGTACCTTCTATGCCTATTTCCCGTCCAAAACAGACCTTTTCCTGGACATCTACAAGAAAGCAGACGATTATTTCAGCGAGACCGTAGCCGTTAAGGTCAGCGGAGACAACGCGAAGGAGCGCATAAAGGACTTCTTCCGTTATTACGCGCGCCTCAACGAGGATACAGGCATAGATCTCATAAGGGTCCTCTATAACCCCGATAACTCCTGGTTCTCCAGGAAGAGGCCCATGCAGAAGCTCCTTGCAGACATAATCGCCGCAGGCATGGCAAGGGCGGAGCTTAAGACTGGTCTTTCCGAGAGCGAGATGGTGGACTATCTGTTTACGATAGCCCGCGGCTGCTGCTATAACTGGTGCATCCATGCGGGAAAGACGGATCTTGAGGAACAGATAGTTAAGTATACGGACTTGGCGCTTCAGGCGTTCTAGTTCGTTTTTTTACGGAAATAAACGAAGAGTCGTTTGTTTTATAAATCAATTTATCCAGCATTCCAAAGGAGGTAATCGCGTGGTTAAACTCAAGGCTGAACTGGAGAAGATCTTTGGTGCAGAAGCAGTTTCCGACAAGGAAGCAGATCTTGCCGCTTATGCTAGTGACAAGAGCTTTGCCAAAGCAATGGCTCCAAGCTTCGTCGTAAAGGCGAAGAACGCTGACCAGGTAGAGGCTCTCGTAAAGCTTGCTAACGAGAAGTATTTCCCCATCATACCTGTCAGCTCCGGTGCTCCTCACTATAAGGGAGACACCGTTCCGTCCGTTCCCGGCGCAGTGATCGTAGATCTGTCCGGAATGAACAAGATCCTCAGCATCAACAAGCAGCACAGAATGGCTGTCGTTGAGCCCGGCGTCACTTACGGACAGTTCCAGAAGGCGCTCGCAAAGAAGGGTATGCATTTCGCTTACACCCTGGCTCCCAAGGACACCAAATCTGTTCTTGCCGATGCTATGGACATCGAACCCAGACTTAACGCATGCCACGGCTTCTCTTACACCGAGCCGTTCCGCTGCGTAGAAGTTACCTGGGGCGATGGCAACCGTATGTATACCGGTGACGCCGCAAACGGCGGTCCGGTAGGATCCCTCGAAAAGCAGTGGACTCAGGAGAAGTGGCAGGTCAGCCCGCTCGGACCGATGATGCTCGACTTCTACCGTCTGCTCACCCAGTCCGAAGGTACCATGGGTATCGTAACATGGGCATCCCTGCGCTGCGAGCTCGCTCATCAGGCGCACAAGTGCTTCTTCGTTACCGCCGAGACCGAAAAGGCTCTCCTCGACTTCGTTTGGGACGTGATCCACGTTCGTTTCTCCGATGAGCTCTTCATCCTGAACAAGAACCAGATCGCTTACCTGATGGGCAAGGATGCCGCCGAGATCGAAGCTCTCAAGAAGGAACTTCCCGCTTGGGCAGTATTCGTAGGCGTAGGCGGAAGAGATCTTCTTCCGCAGGAGAAGTGCGCTCAGCAGGAAGCTGACATCAAGGAATTCGCTCAGAAGAGAGGACTCGTTCCTGTCAACTCCATCGGCAGTGTAAGCGCTAACGCTTTCTACAAGAAGGCTATCACTCCTTCCCCGGCGAAGAGCTACTGGAAAGAGACCTACAAGGGAGCGTTCCAGGACATCTTCTTCATGAGCAAGATCGACGACACCGCTATGTTCATCGACAAGATCAACAGCATAGCAGCCAAGGTCGGCTATCCGGCTTCTGACATCGGCGTATACGTACAGCCGGTCCACTACGGATCTGCATATCACGTATGCTTCACCATTCCGTACGATCCCAACTCCGCCAAGGACACAAAGCTCGCCAAGGAGCTCTTCGACAGAGCAAGCGTTGAACTGGCTCAGGCAGGTGCGTACTATTCAAGACCTCACGGACCGTGGGCACGCATCCAGCTCAACAAGGACGCTATGGGCAATGAGACCCTCAAGAAGCTTAAGGGTATCTTCGACCCGAACGGCGTCATGAACCCCGGCAAGCTCACAATATAAGAAAGGGGAGACTAGAAACATGGCATTAAAAGACTTTTTACCGATGATGGAGCGTTGCTCCAACTGCCTCGGTTGCAAGTGGATACCTTTCGATAAGATCCAGTCCCAGCGCTTCGGCGAGAACTGCCCCACCAACCTTTACTATCAGTGGCATATGTATTCACTGCGTGGTAAGTGGCAGGTAGGCCAGGCTTATCTCACCGGCGACTACGACTTCAAGAGCAGCCCGGAATGGCTCAACGCCGTTCAGTCCTGCACAGCCTGCGGCGCATGCGACGTGACCTGCAAGATCACCAGGTTCAACCTGGAAGGTCTCGATTACTGCGTAGAGCTCAAGAACGAAGCGGTCCTCAAGGGATTCGCCACTCCTGAGCAGAAGGCTATGATCGACTCCCTCAAGAAGGAGCAGACCCTCATTGCCGGCGAGAAAAAGGCAAAGAGACAGGCATGGGCAAAGGGCATCAAGTGGGCAAAGGATGCAGAAGTAGTATTCTTCCCCGGATGCAAGTACAGCTATGACAAGGACCTCCAGGCCTACGCAAAGAAGGCTGCAGAGACCCTCATCGCTGCCGGCGTAAAGCTCGGTTACATGGGCGACCTCGATATGTGCTGCGCAGGCAGAGCATATCAGATGGGCTTCTTCGATGAGTTCGGCGAAAGGGCCGACGCCAACATCAAGGCTTTCGAGGCCAAGGGCGTTAAGACCATCGTTACCCCCTGCTCCGACTGCTATCACGCTTTCAAGACACTCTATGCTAAGCGCGGAATGAACATCGAAGTTCTGCACATCACCGAGTATCTCGACAAGCTCATCAAGGAAAAGAAGATCAAGTTCAAGAAGAACCTCGACATGGTAGTTACCTATCACGATCCCTGCCACCTCGGCCGTCAGGGCGAGCCCTACACCCCGTGGGAAGGCGAAGAAAAGAAGATCATGCATCAGGTCGTTACCTGGGAACCGAGAAGACCTCGCAGAATGGGCGTTTATGGAATCTATGACGCACCGCGTGATGTCATCAAGGCTATCCCCGGAGTCACTCTGGTAGAGATGGAGCGTATCCGCGAGTACTCGCTCTGCTGCGGTGCCGGCGCCAACGTTCAGATCACCAATCCGGAAATGTCCCAGGCTACAGCCAACGAGCGCATTACCGAGGCTAACACCACCGGTGCTGACGCTCTCGTAACAGCCTGCCCGTGGTGCGAGGCCAACTTCAAGAACGCAGTTGACGAGAACGGCAAGGGGATCGAAGTCATCGACATCATCGATCTCGTAGCCCGCGCACTGTAAGGAGGTAATACAATGGCATTCAATCAGGACGCTTA
>JAFRZB010000044.1 GCA_017442785.1 Bacillota bacterium | reverse complement strand
TTATGACGTAAAGGTCATCAAGACCTTCAGCGGGATCACTGAGGATCTGGTGCCGAGCGATACATTCAAGATCACTCCGACATTTGACGGAACAGCTCAGACAGATCTGACGATCAGCGGAGCGACCCACGAGAAAGGCACCTTGGTCTACGAGTGGACTCTTGAAGATGTACCGTTCGGAACAGAAGTAGCCGTAACAGAGGACGGAACAGATGTGGCTGGCTGGACGCTTGGAACAGTCACCATCTCTGATCCGATCACGGTTGACACTACCGGAACGCAGACCTTAACGCTGGAGAACCCGTACACCAAGGACATGGCTACGCTGACGCTTGAGAAGGTCCTCGGAAAGGACAGCGAGCAGGTAACTATCCCCGGCGGAACGAAGTTCACCATCACCGGAGAAACTGTCAGCGGCGAGGCATGGACAAAGACCGTCACTTACGACGAGCTCCAGAAGGAGGGCGGAAACACCTTCACGGTACCGACCGGAAAGTATTCCGTAACTGAGGACACCGCTACGGCAGCAGTCGCCGGTTACACGCTCGGCACACCGGGATATTCCGCAGCGGTAACGCTCGGCAAGGGCGCTAAGGGCGGACTCATAGTCACCAACACCTACACCAAGGACATGGCCACACTCAAGCTCACCAAGACCGCAAGCGGCCTTGAGGGCACGGACGTGGTACCCGACGACACCAAGTTCGTAATAAGCGGCAAGACCATAAGCGGCGAGAAGTTCGATGATGTCACCGTTACCTATGAGGACATCAAGGACGGCAAGTGGTCCATGGAGGTTCCGACAGGTACCTACACCGTGGAAGAGACCGGAGCGGATGTAGTCGGATACACGCTTGAGACCAAGTACGGCGCAGACGTAGAGCTCAAGAAGAACGGAGATGAGGGAACTCTCACCGTTACCAACACCTACACCCGCACCAAGATAAAGATCACCGTTACCAAGGTATGGGTAGACAAGTTCTACGACAAGGATGACTACTTCGGACTCAGACCGGACAGTGTCAAGTTCACAGTCACCAGCTCCGACGGCACCACCTACGAGGCAGAGCTCAAGGGCGAGGGCAATACCTGGACCGCGGAGATCGAGGTGCCCGAGTACACCAACGGAAAGAAGAACACCTTCACCGTAGATGAGGAGAAGGTAACAGCCGGATACGTCAAGAAGATAGACAACGACAAGCTGACCATCACCAACACCTTCGCTCCGTGCTGGGGAGACCCGCCGGTAATGAAGGAGCTGAAGGGCGACACCCCGATCAAGGCTGAGACTTACGTCTTCAAGCTCACCGCTGTAAGCTTCGTCAAGGGTGAGGGTGCGGAAGTTGATCTCACCGGCAAGATGCCGATGCCTGAGGACGCCAAGGGCGCTCAGGAGATGACCATGGAGGTCACCGAGGTCGGCAAGGCCAAGGAGTTCGGCAAGTTCGATCTGTCGGTACCTGGAACTTACACCTACACCATCACCGAGGTGGCCGGAAGCACAGAGGGCTTCACCTACAGCACCGAGACTCACACCATCGTTTACGAGGTGACTGCAAACAAAGAGACCAACGCTCTCGAGTGCGTCAAGAAGGTAGACGGAGTAGTGATCGAAGGCGATGAGACCGATGAGGCCAACGTCTCCAAGTTCACCATCACCAACACCTACACCACGCCTGTGGTGGAGGTAAAGGTCACCAAGGTCTGGGACGACGGCAACAACGAGGACGGCAACAGGCCGGCTACCGTAACAGTACACCTGCTTGCCAACGGCAAGGACACCGGAAAGACTCTGGTGCTGGGCGAGACCACCAAGTGGGAAGGCACCTTCGAGAAGCTCGACAAGTACAGCTCCGACGGCAAGGCCATCGCCTACACCGTAAAGGAAGACGTTCCGAAGGATTACACAGTCGAGTACTCCGGAGACATGACCAAGGGATTCGTCATCACCAACACTGCTGACGTGCCCGACACCGGAGACCACAACGACATGTTCCTGTGGAGTGGCGTCATGGTCATCTCCCTGCTCGGAGTAGTATTCCTGGCCATCAAGCGCAGGAAGGAAGAGCAGTTCTGATACTGCAGCACAAAAGAATAAAGCACTAAGATGCTTAAGAAGAGCCGCGTAAAAAGCGGCTCTTCTTTTATTCCTGCCTTTGAGTCGCCGGCCGGGGAGATGGCGGCCTCTGCCGCGCCGTTTAAGCCCCAAAACAGCCTCATACAGCGCAGAAAACGGCGCGGAGGATAAACTGCCCGCCGGACAGTTCGGTGCGCTCTAAGGTCCCAAAAACGCCTGCTGTATTATTTTCGGCAAAATACGATAAAACGCTTAATTATTTCGGTCTTAACCCTAAAACGCCTAGCTCAAACGGAGCAATTTGCCTTATTTTAATATTTGCGAAAATAATTAAAGAAAAGACCTTGATTTAAGGCAAATATTTTGGTATCCTACTTGGCATATATATGATCGCAATATTACAAGGAGAAGACATTATGACACTCAGCGAATTCATAACCAAGCTGGACGACATCGCGTGGGGATCAGTCGTGCTCTGCCTTCTGGTAGGAGTAGGCCTCATCCTCACCATCAGCACCAAGTTCCTGCAGTTCCGCAAGTTCGGCTATGCCATGAAGAACACCATCGGTAAGGTGTTCAAGAAGCAGAAGGCCGGCAAGGGCGAAGTCACTCCGCTCCAGGCGCTTACCACCGCTCTGGCTGCCACGGTAGGTACCGGCAATATCGCCGGCGTTACCGGCGCCATAGTCATAGGCGGTCCCGGCGCTGTATTCTGGATGTGGATCTCCGCTCTCGTGGGCATGTGCACCAAGTTCGCGGAAGTTACACTTGCGGTCCACTACCGTGAGCGCAACGACAAGGGCGACTGGGTAGGCGGCCCGATGTACTACATCAAGAACGGTCTCGGCAAGGGCTTTGGCTGGCTGAGCGTTCTGTTCTGCATATTCGGCTTCCTGGCAGCGTTCGGTATAGGAAACGCCACTCAGGTCCAGTCCATAGGCGAGTCCATCGGCTCCGCAATCAATGCTCTCGGCGGCAACGTCCAGGGTACCATGATCACCTTCGCAGGCAATGAATTCACTCTGTGCAACCTAATCGTAGGTATAATAGTAGCCGTCGTGGTAGCGCTGGTGCTCTTCGGCGGTATCAAGCGCATAGGTCAGGTGACCGAGAAGATCGTTCCCGTAATGGCCTGCGTTTACATCATCGCTTCCCTGGTAGTCATCTTCGCCAACATAGGCCACATCGGCACCGTGTTCGGGATGATCTTCAAGGGCGCTTTCAATGCCGAGGCTGCTCTGGGCGGCGCGTTCGGTATCACTATCTCCACTTCCATTACAAAGGGCATCGCCCGCGGCTGCTTCTCCAATGAGGCAGGTCTCGGCTCCGCTCCGATGGCACACGCGGCCACCAGCGAGTCCGACCCCATCAAGCAGGGCATGTTCGGTATATTCGAGGTGTTCATGGATACCATAGTCATCTGCACCCTCACCGCGCTGACAGTGCTCTGCTGCTACTGCTCCGGCGGCAACGAGATCACCTGGGGTACCAGCGGCGGCGCTGCGATAGTCTCCGCGTCCTTAAGCTCTGTTCTCGGCGGCAGCGTAGGTTCCGTTATCCTTGCCCTGTGCCTTGCGCTTTTCGCGCTGTCCACAGTTCTCAGCTGGAGCCTCTACGGCACCAGGTGCTTTGAGTACCTTTTCGGCACCAAGGCAAGCATAGCCTACAAGTTGGTATTCATACTCTTCGCCATCGTAGGCGCCACGATGTCCCTTTCCGACGCGTGGAACCTTGCCGACGCTCTCAACGGCTTCATGGCCATCCCGAACCTCATAGCCATACTGGCGCTGAGCCCGGTGATCATCAAGCTCGTAAGAGACCACTTCAAGGACAAGAACGAGATCAAGGCAAAATAGCATCTCAGCCGGAAGCTCAAAAACATGACACTAAAAAGCACCGCATCCCGCGGTGCTTTTTTCGTCTGTTAAAGGCCTCGGATGATCTTGTCCTATGGTGGCTCCGGTCCGGACCTGCCTTAAGGACACGCTCTCGCTTGCAGGGGACCCTCCCAGCGGTCCTAAGCTCCGTCTGCGTCCTTAGGACTTGCCGATCGCTAAGGACCGGGTTCCCTGACAGTCCTGAAAGGCAGCTCCGGACCGGAACAGCAGAGCATAATATTAGCGAAGCCTTTAACCGCCGCTCTGCGCTTGTAATAAAGGTGTTCAGATGGTAAGATAATACTGTATTGGGCAGAAATTAACAGCGCGGAAAGGGGCTCCGCGCATGCGGGGGTACCGTAATGGAAGAAAAAAAGACCAGGACCAGGATCGTCCGGACCACTCTGGACCGGCTGCCCTACGGGGACTACACTGCCGAGAACGTTCGCGAGCGCAAGAAAGGAATAGTCATTCCCGAGGGCGTACACCGCCGTGAGCTGGTGCGCGACGTAGCCATAATCGCATGGCCGAGCCTCGTGGAGCTCATTCTTGCGCAGCTCACGAGCATGGCAGACCAGATAATGGTAGGGCGCATCCCGGGCGAGGCAGGCGTACAGGGGCTTTCCGCAGTAGGCCTTGCCATGCAGCCCAAATTCCTTCTGATGACCATGATCATGGCCCTTAACGTGGGCTCTACAGCGGTCATCGCGCGCTACCGCGGCCAGCAGAACAGGGAGAAGGCCAATCAGGTCTTCCGCCAGGCGCTGCTGATGAACTTCATGCTCGGCGTCATCTTCATGGTGATAGGCCGTCTGTCCTCCGGGGCGCTCATACGCATGATGGCGGGAGGTCAAAACGCCACCATAGACGCAGCCACTCTTCAGATGGCCACCAACTACTTGAACATCCAGCTCTACGGCTTCATCCCCCTGATGATAACCTTCACGATAACCGCGTCCCTAAGAGGCATAGGGGATTCGCGGGTGCCTCTCTTCTACAACACCACGGCCAACGTGGTGAACGTCATATTCAACTACATCATGATCTACGGCAAGTTCGGCTGTCCGGCAATGGGCGTGGAAGGCGCGTCGCTGGCAACGGACATAGGTCAGTGCACCGCCACGGTAATAGCAATCTGTTCCGTATGGGGCGCCAAGCGCTACGTAGGCATCAGCTTTAAGGACAAGTTCCGCTTCGACTGGGAGATAATGGGCAACGTGGTAAAGATAGGCCTGCCCGCCATGATAGAGCAGGTCCTTATGCGCACGGGCGCCATAATCTTCACCAGGGCGGTCTCGGGCCTCGGAACGGTCACCTTCGCCACCCACAACATATGCATGAACATCCAGGCAATGAGCTTCATGATAGGCCAGGCCTTTGCGGTATCCTCCACAACGCTTCTGGGGCAGAGCCTTGGCAAGCGGCGCTACGACATGGCGGTGGTATACATGCGCATAACAAGGATCGTGGGCCTTTGCGTGGCGGTCTTCGTGGGGCTTATCGTCTCGATATTCCGAAGCCAGATAGTGGGAATATACAATTCCACGCCAGAGGTAATAGCCGCCGGCTCCGGTATACTGCTGCTGATAGGCTGCTCACAGCCCATACAGGGAGAGCAGTTCATAATATCCGGAGGACTGCGCGGAGCAGGAGATACGCGCTTTTCCGCAGTGGCTACGGCCATCACGGTGCTGCTTATAAGGAGCGGCCTTGCCAACCTTACGATAAGAGTCTTCCACTGGGGGCTCTGGGGCGCCTGGATAGCCATGGCCTGCGATCAGCTGGTGCGCACGCTTCTTATGTACTACCGCTACAATTCCGGAAAATGGGCCCGCATGGCCTTAAAACATGCTGAATCAAAAGGAGGTACGGAATGAACAGGAACGATCCCACTTATGTCAGCGCATGCATGGACGCGCCGGAGGGCATGAAGACGGTCTTCGGAGACCCCGGAGAGGACGCCTCCGGGTACGTGCACGACGAAGTCTACTGTGTAAGGGACGGAAGGGAGATGAGGCTCCAGATACTCCTCCCCAGATATACAGGCGAGCTTATGACCAGGGAGGCGGTAAAGCTCGGCGCCCCCAATGTCCTCCCCTTTGAAAAGGCGCCTAACCCGCTTTATCCGCTTATAGTATTCATACAGGGCTCTGCATGGAACAGGCAGGATCTCTACAAGGCCATACCGAGGATGTCGCGCTTCGTAAGGAAGGGCTATGCAGTTGCCTGCGTGGAGTACAGGGAGAGCGCCTGCAGCATTTGGCCGGCTCAGCTTGTAGACGTAAAGACCGCCATACGTTACATTAAGGCAAACGCGGATCTTTTCGGCATAGACAAAAACAGGGTGGCGATAATGGGCACCTCCTCCGGAGGTCACCTCTCCCAGATGACGGCCCTTACCATGGGCTTTAAGGAGTTCGATGACGGCCTCTACCCTGAGGAGAGCGACACTGTAAAGTGCTGCGTGGATCTCTACGGCCCGTCGGATCTTACCTGCATAAACAAGGCCCCAAGGTCCAGGTTCTTCAGCGAGATACCTCTTTCCATAAGCGCGGAAGGAATGCTTCTGGGCGGCATAGACCCGGAGAAGGACACGGAGCCGGCACTTAAGGCAAGCCCTGTCAGCTATGTAGATAAGGACAGGGAGCTTCCTCCTTTCCTCATAATGCACGGAGACGAGGACGGCATGGTGCCCTTCGACCAGAGCAGAAGGATATACGAAAAGCTCAGGGACAACGGCAAGCGTGCGGAGCTGTATAAGGTGCTGGGCGCGGGGCACGGCCTGGAGTTCTTCTCGGACGACGTAATGGGCATTATTTTCAAATTCCTTGAGAATAATTTGTAGAAAGTAACATATATTTATGTTATTATATCTATTCGGTAAGTGATGGTCCGCGCCGGAGCTTTTCCGGCGCGGCCGCTTATATAAACAATAATTCTTCGAAAGCAGAAAGGAAGAAAACACATGAGTCACAAGTATGTCTATTTGTTCTCAGAAGGAAACGCAAAGATGCGTGAGCTCCTCGGCGGCAAGGGCGCTAACCTTGCTGAAATGACCAACATCGGTCTGCCGGTACCGCAGGGCTTCACCATCACCACAGAGGCCTGCACTCAGTACTATGAGGACGGCAAGGAGATCAACCCCGAGATCCGCGCTCAGATCGACGAGTACATCGTAAAGATGGAAGAGATCACCGGAAAGAAGTTCGGAGACAAGAAGAATCCGCTTCTCGTATCCGTCCGCAGCGGAGCAAGAGCTTCCATGCCGGGAATGATGGATACCATCCTCAACCTCGGTCTTAACGAGGAAGTAGTCGCCACCATCTCCGAGATGTCCGGAAATCCGCGCTGGGCATGGGACTGCTACAGGAGATTCATCCAGATGTACTCCGACGTAGTAATGGAGGTAGGCAAGAAGTACTTCGAGCAGCTTATCGACAAGATGAAGGAAGAAAAGGGCGTCACCCAGGACATCGAGCTCTCCGCTGACGACCTCAAGGAGCTTGCAAGACAGTTCAAGGCAGAATACAAGGCAAAGATCGGCGAGGAGTTCCCGACCGACCCCAAGGAGCAGCTCTACGGAGCCATCAAGGCCGTATTTAGAAGCTGGGACAACCCCCGCGCCAACGTATACAGAAGAGACAACGACATCCCCTATTCCTGGGGTACTGCCGTTAACGTACAGTCCATGGCATTCGGAAACATGGGCGACGACTGCGGAACAGGCGTAGCCTTCACCCGCGATCCTGCTACCGGAGCCAAGGGCCTCTTCGGTGAGTTCCTCACCAACGCTCAGGGCGAAGACGTAGTTGCAGGCGTTCGCACGCCGATGCACATCACCGAGATGGAGCAGAAGTTCCCCGAAGCTTTCAAGCAGTTTAAGGAAGTCTGCGCTACTCTTGAGAACCACTACAAAGACATGCAGGACATGGAGTTCACCGTTGAGCACGGCAAGCTCTACATGCTGCAGACCAGAAACGGCAAGAGAACAGCTCAGGCTGCTCTTAAGATCGCGTGCGACCTCGTAGACGAGGGCATGATCGACGAAAAGCAGGCCGTTCTGATGATAGACCCCAGAAACCTGGATACACTTCTTCACCCGGCATTTGACGCCAAGGCTCTTAAGGCCGCAACGCCGATAGGCAAGGGTCTGGGAGCTTCCCCGGGCGCTGCCTGCGGACAGATAGTATTCACCGCCGCTGACGCCAAGGCTGCTGTCCAGAAGGACAAGAAGGCCAAGGTCATCCTCGTCCGTCTTGAGACATCCCCGGACGACATCGAAGGCATGAAGGCCGCTCAGGGCATCCTGACCGTCCGCGGAGGCATGACCTCCCACGCCGCCGTTGTTGCCAGAGGCATGGGCGAGTGCTGCGTATCCGGCTGCGGAGACATAAAGATGCACGAAGAGACCAAGACCTTCGACCTTGCAGGCAAGACCTTCAAGGAAGGCGACTGGATCTCCCTGGACGGCTCTACCGGCAACATCTACGACGGCATAATCCCGACAGTAGACGCTACCATAGCCGGCGAGTTCGGAAGGATCATGGGCTGGGCCGACAAGTACAGAAGACTTCAGGTACGCACCAATGCCGATACCCCCAAGGACGCCGCAAAGGCTCTTGAGCTTGGCGCTCAGGGCGTAGGCCTTACCAGAACCGAGCACATGTTCTTCGAGGGCGACCGTATAAAGGCGTTCCGCGAAATGATCTGCGCAGACACCGTTGAGGCACGCAAGGCTGCTCTTGCTAAGATAGAGCCGATGCAGCAGAGCGACTTCGAAGGCATCTACGAAGCGATGCAGGGCTACTCCGTAACCATCCGTTACCTGGATCCGCCTCTCCACGAGTTCGTTCCCACCGAGGAAAAGGACATAGAAGAGCTTGCCAAGAACGTTGGCAAGACCGTACAGCAGGTAAAGGACCTCATCGCAGGTCTCCACGAGTTCAACCCGATGATGGGCCACAGAGGATGCCGTCTGGCAGTCACCTATCCGGAGATCGCCGAGATGCAGACCGAGGCCGTAATCAAGGCTGCCCTCAACGTAAACAAGAAGCACCCCGACTGGAACCTGGTACCCGAGATCATGATCCCGCTGGTAGGCGAAGTAAAGGAGCTTAAGTATGTTAAGGACGTAGTCGTTAAGACCGCGGACAAGATCATAAAGGAAGCCGGCTCCGACATGAAGTACAAGGTAGGCACCATGATCGAGAACCCCAGAGCCGCTCTTACCGCGGACGAGATCGCCAAGGAAGCAGAGTTCTTCTCCTTCGGTACCAACGACCTTACCCAGATGACCTTCGGTTTCTCCAGAGACGACGCAGGCAAGTTCCTGGGCGCTTACTACGACAAGAAGATCTACGAGAACGATCCGTTCGCAAAGGTAGACCAGATAGGCGTAGGCAAGCTCGTTAAGATGGCAGCTACCCTCGGTCGTCAGACCCGTCCGGACCTCCACCTTGGTGTCTGCGGCGAGCACGGCGGAGATCCGTCCTCCGTGGAGTTCTTCCACAAGGCAGGTCTGGACTACGTTTCCTGCAGCCCGTTCCGCGTACCCATCGCGAGACTTGCTGCGGCGCAAGCAGCTATCAAAGAAGGCTGATGCTCAATAAAGATCGTTGAAATTTCAACGGTTTTCAGCTACAATTATTGCACTTTTTGCGGTTTTTCGGGACTATTAGGGGTGCAATAGAAAAACATAAAAAAGCCGGTCTTTGCTGAAAGGCAAAGGCCGGTATTTTTACGTGGGTGATCTTCTGTCAGTGTTATTCAGTTGGTATCCTGATGCGGACCGGGTCGCTCGTGATTGCTGAAAATGCTATGGGAAGAAGCTTTGAGGCAACGTCAAGATATGTATCATCATTTGTGAGTGTGAGCCAGTACATGGTGATCCCGGTCGCTGTCATCATCAGATACTCAGCATCAAGACTGCAGTTTCTTGATGGTGGGATGTATCCGTGCTTCTGAGCAGTTTCCAAGTACTGAGCGATCTGATATGTCGTACTTTTCCGGTGAAGCGAATCGTATCTGTCGTTAAGCAGTTTCTGCGTGCTTTGAAGAACAAGCTCCGCAAGCTCTTTTCCGATCTCGTCAAAACAGACTGAGGTAGTGATAATGTAATCGCAGACCTTTTGGTAGGGATCCTTTAAGTTCTCTTCAGTGGTCTTAAGAAAAGGATCTCCGCTTTTTAGTATTTCATAATCGAAGTACAGAAGAACAGAGAGCTTGTCGCCGAAGAAATTATAAAAAGAGCTGTTTGTGATATCGGCGGCTTTGCAGATATCTCTGACAGTGGTATTCTCATAGCCCTTTTCCATGAACATTTCCATCGCTATTTGATAGATGCGGTGTTTTTTTTCTTCAGAACGTTTTTGTTGATAAGTCTTTCCTTTTTCCATATGTAAACTCCCTGATATCAAAGAATTGTATAACAAAAAAAAGTTCATTTCAACTGTTTTAGCAGTTGACAGGCGTAAGCAGTTTCCTATATAATCATATTAACTTTTGGAGCGTGCTCCAAAAGTTAATCAGCACAGAATGAGAAGTTGAGAGGAGGTCCGTTTTGTTCTCTAAAGAATTCAATGATAAGGTCCAGTTGTTCTGGGACGCATCCAGATTCGAAAACACAACTGTTCCTAATGTCAGCAACGATTACACCTGGAAGGTCAGTGATTCAAAGTACAGCTACAAGGAAGCGTATTTCGACACTAAGAAAATGGCAAAGATCGTATGCGAAAACCATGAACGTTATAACTATGATGCGTATCTTGATCTTGGCACAAGGAATCACTTTCCACAGATGCAGGCGCTGGGCGGCGGGAGCTATGTTCTCAACGAAGAGACCGGTGGTATAAACGTGACCGATGAGCCCACGATGCAGCCCGAAGACTATAAGGAATTCGCAAAGGATCCGATGCGTTATTTCAATATTATCTTCCAGCGCAAGTTCCCGAACCTTAAGACCGAGGATTTCGTAAAGGCAACGACAGCGTTCCTGCAGGCTTCAGGATATGAGAAGGATATTTCTGAAACATTTGCCACCAAGTATAACCGCCCCCGAATGGTCACTACAAGTGCTTCGGTACAGCCGGCTTTCGAAGTGTTCCACAATTCTTTCAGAGGGATCGCAGGCGTATCTACAGATATGCGCAGATACAAACAAGACCTTAAGGATGCCTGTGATGCATATTGGAATGCAATGGGCCGCACATCGCTTCAAAGAGCCATGCAGGCAAAGGATAAGAACTATGTAGCTGATGTATACACGGCTATCATAGCCCATCAGGTGCTCAACAGAAAGCAGTTCGAAGAATTCTACTGGCCTCAGCTGAAAGAAATAATAAATACCTGTCAGGCTAACGGCAAGATGGTATATCTTTATGTGGAGGGTACTATCAAGCGTTTTGCGGAATACTTCCAGGACATTCCCAAGGGTGTTGCCATAATGCATCTGGAACAGGACGATATCTTCGAGATGAGAGAGCTCCTTCCGAACATGTGTCTAGCCGGAGGAATGACTACGGATATGCTCGGAAATGCTACTCCGCAGGAATGCGTGGAAAGGGCAAAGAAGCTTATGAGCGAGCTTGGACCGGGTTATGTAATGAGCCAGAATAAGATGCTGTCGTTCAAGAACGACTGCCGCAGGGAGAATCAGCTTGCAGTAAACGATTGTGTTCGCAGTTTCAGGTTTTAAGGAGGCTTGCAGATGAATATAGTAAAGGCGATCATCGATCAGAAAAAGGCAGTCAAAGAACTTGAAAAGCTTGAGGTGTACAGCCCTGAGTGGTGGAAGAAGCTGCCTGATACCGTAACATTTGTCGACCCCGAACTAAGACCAATTATGGTCTTTGCAGTGGTCTTTGGAAGCATTCAGATGTAAGGAGGCAGGAAATGTTTGATTATGAAGCTCTTGCTCAGGCTATGGGCGAACTTGAAGAAGATACAGTAGTTGAGATACTTGAAGGTGTAATGGCAGACGGAGGCTCTGAGGCAGAAAAAGCCATGGAGGCCTGCCAGAAAGGCATGGAGACTGTAGGGGCCCTCTTTGAGGAAGGCGAGTATTTCGTAGGCGACCTTATCTATGCCGGTGAACTTATGACTCAGGCAGTAGGTATACTTAAGCCCGCGCTTGCAGGCGCAGAGTCTTCCGGACCCAAGACAAAGATGATACTCTGCACTGTAAAGAACGACCTTCATGACATCGGAAAGAACATAGTAAAAGCCATGCTCGAGGCCGGTGGATTCGATGTTATTGATCTTGGTATCGATACTCCCGCGGAGAAGATCGTAGAGACCGCCAAGGCGGAAGGCGTAAAGATAATTGCACTGTCAGGAGTGCTTACACTTGCCCTTGATTCCATGAAGGAAGCTGTAAACGCGATAAAGGCTGCAGGACTTGACTGCAAGATCATAATAGGCGGGGCACCTGTAAGCGCAGATGCATGCGCAAATGTCGGCGCCGATGAGTGGGCACACTCACCGCAGAAAACTGTACAGACCTGCAAGACCTGGGCTGCCGCGTAAGGAGACTGACATGATAATCATCGGAGAAAAGATCAACGGAGCCATACCCTCAATAAAGCAGGCCATTGCGGAAAAGAACGAAGCTCTGATAGTGGAGCGGACTTTGGCTCAGGCTGCCGCAGGCGCATCGTTTCTTGACTGCGCTCCCAGCACCGCAACAGACATAGAGTACGAGACCATGGTCTGGCTCATAGATCTGATGCAGGGCGCTTCGGACGTTCCTCTTTGTATCGATTCTCCCAATGCCGAGCTGCTGGCAAGGATCATTAACGAAGGCCGTGTAAAAAGGCCAGGAATGGTCAACTCCGTTAACGAGGAAGGCACAAAGTGCGAGACCATCTTCCCGATAATAGCCGGTACCCCTTGGGAGGTAGTCGGTCTTACCTGCGATCAGGACGGCATCCCGGCGGATCCTGTAAAGAAGGTAGAGATAGCAAAACGCATCATCGATAAGGCGGTAAAATACGGAGTGGCTTTAAACCAGCTTCACATAGACCCATGCGTAATGGCACTTGCGACTATGCCAAGCGCCATGGAGGACTTTGTTTACTGTATTGAAAACATCCATGCTTACGCGCCGGAGGTTAAAGTGACCGGGGCCATTTCCAACATCAGCTTCGACATGCCTGCAAGAAAGTATGTTAACATGAACTGCATGGCATATGCTATAGCTGCCGGACTTGACAGTGCGATAATGGATCCCTGCAGTCAGGATATGATGGGCACGATCTATGCCTGTGAGGCGCTTAAAATGAAGGATAAGTCCGGAAGAAAGTACAACCGCGCATATCGCAAGGGCTTGTTCGGGCAGAAAAAATAATCGTTGGATCTTTTGGATCTTGAAAACGCATCGATATGCTGGATAATAGTATTGCTTTCCGAAGTGGCATGATCTAAGGGTCATGCCACTTCTCTGCAGGAGATTAAATGGACACCATTATAGTAGCATGTAAGACTATAGAAGATGAGGTCAGTATTGCGAAGTCTGATTTAGGTTGCTCATTTCCCGTTGAGTATATAGAATCCGGACTTCACGACAGACCCAAAAAGCTTGCAAGAACAGTTCAGGAATTACTTGATGATCTGAAAGCAGACAGAGTGCTGCTTTGTCTCGGGCAGTGCGGAAATTCAATGATAGGCATTAAAGCGGCTGATTTTGAACTGATAATGCCTAAAGTTGATGATTGTCTGTCTTTGCTGCTTGGTTCGTCCAGGAAAAAAAGTCAGATATCTATTACCGACAAGGCCTTTTTCATGACATCCGGCTGGCTTAAAGGGGAAAGTACGATTATGAGTGAATACCAGAGATCCTTAAGACGTTATGGAAAGGAAACTGCCCAGTCTGTAATTGAGATGATGTACGGTCATTATAAAACAATGGGTCTAATTGACACCGGCATTGATGAGATGAGCAAGCTATATGAAAAAACAGAGCCTATGGCAAAGATGCTTAAGCTTGAACAAAAAACATACGAAGGTTCTATAGATTATATAAAACAGTTGCTGACAGGTCCATGGGATCCGGAGCACTTTATTGTAAAACAACCATTTGAAAAAGTATTGTCTGACGATTTTTTGAATATGCTATAATAATTATACCAAGGTGGAATACATGCCGAAATAAGCCTGACACTGCTATTAGCAAAACAACGCAATACCCGAAAACCGTTGAAATTACTGGAGATTATTGCCCCTGTTCCTAAAAGCAGGGCAGGCTGCAATTAAGTTCCCGAGGGAGTAAAAATAAAGCCTGAAATTTCAACGGTTTCAGGCATTCTGATTGCAGTTTTTTGAATCAAAATAAAATGTACCCTGTAAATCGGACACTTAAGGTTTTTAAAAACCCTAGAGA
>JAFRZB010000043.1 GCA_017442785.1 Bacillota bacterium | reverse complement strand
GTTGCTCTATCCAGCTGAGCTATGAGCCCACGATGCCGAGTGGAATTCGGCGCAGCTTCTTAAAAAAATGGAGCGGATGATGAGAATCGAACTCACGCTATCAGCTTGGAAGGCTGAAGTTCTACCATTGAACTACATCCGCATAAATTGGAGCGGAAGACGAGATTCGAACTCGCGACCCTCGCCTTGGCAAGGCGATGCTCTACCCCTGAGCCACTTCCGCATAAATTGGTGGAGGGAGATGGATTCGAACCATCGAAAGCTCAGCTAGCGGATTTACAGTCCGTCCCCTTTGGCCACTCGGGAATCCCTCCGTATATGGAGCTGGCGATCGGAGTCGAACCAACAACCTGCTGATTACAAATCAGCTGCTCTGCCATTGAGCCACGCCAGCAAAATACCAATTATTCAGTATTTAGTTTTAAAAGATGGCGACCCGAACCGGGCTCGAACCGGTGACCTCCAGCGTGACAGGCTGGCATTCTAACCAACTGAACTACCGGGCCTTGATAATGGTGGGAGTAACAGGGCTCGAACCTGTGACCCCCTGCTTGTAAGGCAGATGCTCTCCCAGCTGAGCTATACTCCCACGCATCAGTCACGTGCAGGCAATATAGCCGGCACGTTTAGAGATTATAATGTAAAACCTCTTATATGTCAATAATTTTAGAGGAAAAAAATCAGGATTTTTTAATGCCGGGCACTTATTCCGAAGGCTCGTCCATCAGTTCGAAACTTCCGCTGCAGATGTTGTTTACAAGCTGCATCACGGCTGCCTCGTCCTCCGGAGCGTACGCAAGGCTCACGGTGACCTTGTCCGACCAGTCCAGCACGGCAAGAGTAAAAGGCGCGTCCTTTTCCGCGTTCTGAAGCTTTCCCAGGAAGGTATAATCCACCCTGACCTTCTTCTCCGCCCTTTCGTACACGTCGAGGCGGCCGGCAGCCTCAAGAGCAAGCCTTGCGCAGGATGTGTAGGCTCTTACAAGGCCGCCGGAGCCGAGCTTTATCCCGCCGAAATACCTTGTAACGACTACCACCGTATTCGTAAGCCCCTCGTTGGCAATGAGAAGCGCCACCGGAGATCCGGCCGTGCCTCCGGGCTCGCCGTCGTCCGAGCCCCAGACTGTCTGCTGCTTATCCCCCAGCACGAACGCAGGCACGTTGTGAGTGGCATCCCTGTACTGCGCCCTTATCTTTTCGATGAAGAGCTCAGCCTCTTCCCTGCTCGCTGCAGGCGCGGCGTGAGCTATGAACCTGGACTTCTCTATGGTCTGCTCCGCATGGGCTTCTTTTTCCAGGGTGGTATAAAGAAGTGCCATCTAGCTGTCCTCTTCGATTATGAACTGCGCGTAGCGGCCTCTGTCCGCAGATGACAGCTCCGCCTCAAGATAGGTGCCGTCCTCCCTGTATTCCGCCTTGACGGGCTTTGCGGTCTTCATGAGAGCGGATACGGCGCTTCCCTTGTCGTACGGCACCAGCAGGCGTGTCATCTTTATGTCAGAGAACAGCCTGTCCTTTATCATGGAAAGAAGCTCCTCAACGCCCTCGCCTGTCCTGCAGGAGATGCACACGCTGTCCTGACCATAGCCCAGAGGCTCAAAACCGGGCGCCAGATCGATTTTATTAAAGACGAGGATGCTTTCCCTGTCTGATGCGCCGAGCTCGCTCAGAACGCGTTCTGTGACCTTTATGTGGAAGTCCTTCTCCGGGAAGGAAGCGTCAGCAACATGAAGGATCAGGTCCGCCATGCTGACCTCCTCCAGCGTGGACTTGAAGGCATCCACCAGAGCGTGCGGCAGCCTGCTTACGAAGCCTACGGTATCGATGAGAATGAAGCTCTTGTTGTCGTCAAGCGTTATGAGCCGCTGCGCGGTGTCCAGGGTGGCAAAGAGCATGTCCTTTTCGAAGACCTGCTTTTCGTCCCTCTCCTCCATGGCGAGCAGCCTGTTCATGAGGGAGGATTTCCCGGAGTTGGTATAGCCCGCAAGAGCCACCACGGGCAGCCCGTTCTTCTCTCTTCTGCTGCGCTGGACGGCTCTGTTTGCCTTTAGCTCCTTAAGCTCGGACTTTATCTCGTCCATGCGCCTTTGGATGTGACGGCGGTCCGTCTCCAGCTTCTTTTCACCGGGGCCTCTGGTGCCTATGCCTCCGCCGAGCCTTGAGAGCGACTTTCCGAAGCCAATGAGCCTCGGCAGACGGTACTGCAGCTGCGCAAGCTCAACCTGGAGCTTGCCCTCTCTGGATACCGCCCTGTCCGCGAAGATGTCCAGGATCAGTATGGTGCGGTCTATGACCTTGGTGCCTATGACATCCTCTATGTTCCTCAGCTGCATGCCGGAGAGCTCGTCGTTGAAGATGACAAGATCCGCCTCCATGCTCTCGCAGAGCTCCTGAAGCTCCTTAAGCTTGCCGCTTCCTATCAGCGTTGCCGCCCGGAAGTGGTCCAGATACTGCTCCATGGTCCCAAGGACCTCGATGTCCGCAGCCTCTGCAAGGCCGCTCAGCTCTTCCATTGAATAGGAAATGTCCTCGCCGGTGCTTGCACCGACGAGGATGGCCCTTGCGCTCTCGCGCTCTTTTAAATTGTTGTTTTCGTCGAATATCATTAAAGGATGAACCTGTCTATGTCGTCAGCCCTTATGGCCTCGCTGAACTTGTTCCTTACGTATTCCGCATCGATGACTATGTTCTTGTCCTCCACGTCCGGGAGCTGGTAGGAATACTCCTCCAGGAGGCGCTCCATGATGGTGTGGAGCCTTCTGGCGCCTATGTTCTCGGTCTGCTCGTTCATGAGCTCTGCCATGGAGGCTATCTCTTCGACAGCCTCGTCGGTAAACGACAGGGATACGCCCTCGGTCTCCAGAAGAGCCTTGTGCTGCTTAAGAAGAGCGTTGTCGGGCTCGGTGAGTATCCTTACGAAATCCTTCCTGGTAAGAGGCTCCAGTTCCACCCTTATCGGGAAACGTCCCTGAAGCTCGGGGATGAGATCCGTGGGCTTGGATACGTGGAACGCACCGGCGCCTATGAACAGTATGTGGTCTGTCTTTACGGGACCGTACTTGGTATTCACCACGCTGCCTTCCACTATCGGAAGGATGTCCCTCTGAACGCCCTCTCTTGAAACGTCCACGCCGCCTCTGTAGCCTGATCCGGATGCTATCTTATCTATCTCATCTATGAAGACTATGCCGTTCTGCTCGCAGTTCTCCAGAGCCTCGGAGGTGACCTGGTCCATATCTATGAGATTCTGGGCCTCCTGCTCTATGAGGATCTTGCGGGCGTCCTTGACCTTCATGTTCTTTCTCTTGTAGCGCTTGGGCATAGCGTCGCCGAATATGCTGCCAAGAGATATGCTTCCGCCCTGGGATACGTCGAGGTTGTTGTCCTTAGGCTGCTCAGCCACGTCTATCTCCACGTACTGCTCCTCTAAAAGCCCGTTCTTGAGCTGCTCGCGCACCTGGCTCCTTGCAAGCTCGGTCTGGCTGTCCTCATGGGCCGCCTTGTCGTCTATCTTCTCGGTGGTCCTGTTGTAGGTAGCCTGTCCGCCGCCCATTATGAAGCTGAAGGGGTTGCTGTTTCCGGGGGCCGGTCTCTTCTTGCTGCCGGGGATTATGGCCTCTATTATCTTCTCCTCGGCAAGATCCTTAGCCACGGCGTACTTCTCGTCCATGTGCTTCTGCTTGGTGACTCTCATGGATGCTTCCATAAGGTCCCTGATTATGGACTCCACGTCTCTTCCCACGTAGCCTACCTCGGTGAACTTAGTGGCCTCGACCTTAATGAAGGGTGCGTCCATGAGCTTTGCAAGACGCCTTGCTATCTCGGTCTTTCCCACGCCTGTGGGGCCCATCATGAGTATATTCTTGGGGGTTATCTCTTCCCTCATCTCGTCTGAAAGGAGGTTCCTCCTGTAGCGGTTCCTGAGAGCCACGGCGACAGACCTCTTGGCCTTGTCCTGCCCTATTATGTACTTGTCAAGCTCCGAAACTATCTGCTTCGGCGTCATCCCGTGTATGGTCTTGGGAGCTGTAAGTTCGTTAGCCATTCTTCGCCTCCTAAAGGGTCTCTACCGAGATGTGACTGTTGGTATACACGCAGATGTCGGAAGCTATCTTAAGAGCCTCCTGTGCTATCTCGGCAGCGTTCATGTCGGTGTGATCATAAAGGGCGTGAGCCGCAGCGTAGGCGTAGTTTCCGCCGGAGCCTATGGCCACGTAGCTGGCGTCGGGCTCGATCACCTCTCCTGTTCCGGAGATGACCAGCACGTTCTCCCTGTCAGCTACCAGCATCATCGCGTCCAGGTTCCTTGAAGCCTGGTCCTGGCGCCACATCTGCGCAAGAGCGACTGCGGCACGCTTAAGATTGCCCTGGTGCTCCTCCATCTTCTTCTCGAACTTCTCCATGAGGGAGTAAGCATCCGCCACGGAGCCCGCGAAGCCGCAGAGCACCTGATCCTTGTATATCTTTCTTATCTTTTTGGCATTGTTTTTCATGATGGAATGCTCGCCCATCGTTACCTGACCGTCACCGGCTATCGCAATGTCGTTCTCACTGCGCCTTACCAGGCATATGGTCGTTGCTCGGAATTGTGTCATTTTATCTCTCCATATTCTTGAATGAATTAACGGTCTTTTCAGTTGTTAGCACTCCGCCTTAAAGAGTGCTAATACCGCTATAAATATAATCCCCTGCAGCGCTGTTGTCAACAGGGGATTTGTGAAGGGTCTGTGTATTTTTTACTTTTTCTCTCTGTGGTCGCAGTCCGGGTTTGAGCAGACAAGGGAACGTCCCCTCTCCACAAGGAGGCTTCCGCACTTGGGGCACTCCTTTTGCACCGGCTTGTACCAGTAGACCTGGTCGCACTCCGGATAACCGCTGCAGCCGTAGAAGGTCTTGCCCTTTCTGCTGCGCTTTACGATTATGTCCTTGCCGCAGCGCGGGCACTTAACTCCGGTGGACTGGATTATGGACCTTGTGTATCTGCATTCCGGGAAGCCCGAGCATGCCAGGAAGTCTCCGAACCTGCCGTGCTTTAATGCCAGCGGCTTTCCGCAGTTCGGGCAGAGCTCGTCGGTAAGCTCCACCTTTGCGGGCACCCTCTCCATCTGGGAACGGGCCTTGGAGATCTCCTCCTTAAGGCATCCGTTGTAATAGTCTCCTATCACCTTTTTCCACTCGGTCTGTCCCTCGGCTACCTTATCCAGGTCCTCTTCCATCCTGGATGTGAACTCCACGTCCACTATCTCGGGGAAGTAAACCTCCATTACGTCCTTTGTTACCAGCTTTCCCAGATCCGTAGGCAGCAGCGCCTTCTTTTCCTTGGCTATGTACTTTCTTTCCGTAAGGGTGGACACTATTGGAGCGTAGGTGCTCGGACGGCCTATGCCCTTTTCCTCCAGCTCCTTGATAAGGCTTGCTTCCGTGAACCTGCTGGGAGGCTCTGTGGCGCGCTTCTCGTTGTGTATGTCTATGAAGGCCAGCTCCATGCCCTTCTCCATCGGAGGAAGCTGCTTGTCTTTTTCTTCGGATGTTATGTTGTAGACCTTGAGGAAGCCGTCGAATACGAGCTTTCTGCCGTTTGCCCTCAGGCCGTACTTTCCGCAGGATATGCCGGCGGATACTGCGTCGTAGACGGCGGGAGCCATCCTGCTTGCCACGAAGCGGGACCATATAAGCTTATATAGCTTGTTCTGATCCGGATTGAGGGAGCTTTCTATCTCCTCCGGAAGGAGCTCCACGTTGCTCGGCCTTATTGCCTCGTGGGCGTCCTGGGTGTTCTGTGACTTGTTGGAGAACGCACCGCTTCCTACATATTCCTTGCCGAACCTCTCGTTTACGAGCTTCTTGCACATGGCGTCGGCCTGGGGATTGACCCTTACGGAGTCCGTTCTCATGTAGGTGATAAGACCCACGTGTCCGTGACCCTTGATGTTCATGCCCTCGTACAGCTGCTGGGCTATGAGCATGGTCTTCTTGGGAGCAAATCCGAGTCTTACGGAAGCGTCCTGCTGGAGCACGCTCGTGGTATACGGCGCATAAGGCCTTGTGAGAGTCTGCTTCTTATCTATGTCGTCCACGAAGTAGCGTCCCTCAGTAAGATCCTTTGCTATCTTATCCGCGTCTTCCTTGAGCCTTATCGTGGCGTCGTGCTTTTCGTCGGGGAATACTATCTTCTTTCCGCCTATCTTCTCCAGCTTGGCATTGAAGGTGGTCTTCTTCTGCTTCTGCGGAGTGGATGTATCGGAGGCCAGGTCCACGGAGATGGCAAAGTAGGTCTTGGGCTCGAAATTGTCTATCAGGTCCTCCCTGTCGCAGATTATCTTGAGCGCCGCGGACTGGACTCTTCCGGCCGAAAGGCCCCTTGATACCTTGGACCAGAGGACCGGGCTTATGCCGTAGCCAACCACGCGGTCTATTACGCGCCTTCCCTGCTGAGCGTCCACAAGGTCCAGATTGATAGGCCTGGGATTCTCTATCGCAGCAGTCACTGCGGGCTTGGTTATCTCGTGGAACTCTATCCTGTTTGCCTTTGCCGGGTCTATACCGAGTATGCCGCAGATGTGCCAGGAGATGGCCTCACCTTCGCGGTCGGGGTCTGTTGCCAGGTATATCTTATCCGCTTCCTCCGCGGCTTCCTTGAGCTCCTTTATGAGCTTGGCCTTTCCGCGGACGTTGATATATTCGGGCTCGAAATTATCTTCTATCTTAACGCCCATGCGGCTCTTCGGGAGGTCTCTTACGTGCCCCACCGACGCCATGACGTTATACCTGCTTCCTAAAAACTTACTTATCGTCCTTGCCTTGGAAGGCGACTCGACGATGACCAGAGATCTTTTGGCTGCCATAGCCTCTCCTTTCGATGTTAAAGAATTCTTTCTATATATAATTTAAGATAGAGAGCTTTGTCAAGAACGTAATATTAAAAAAATGCTATTTTTGCAAAAAGACCCTCTGACCTCTTAAGGACACCAGACCCTTAAGCTCAAGACCCGAAGCCAGAGTTGAGGCAGTAAGATAATCAAAGCCTGTCTTGAAGGCAGCATATTCTATGGTCATCCCGGGCTGCTCGGAGATAAAGCCCAGAAGCATTATCTCCTCCTCCGAGAGCGTCCTTATGATCTTCTGCTTTTCCGTGACGCCTATGCCGAGCACCTCGCAGACGCTCTCCAGCTCCAGTATGGGATAGGCCCCGTCCGCTATAAGCTTGTTTACTCCGAGGCTGTTGGGCTGGTCTATGTTTCCTGGCACGGCAAAAACGTCCCGACCCTGCTCCAGGGCGAGCCTTGCTGTTATCATGGAGCCGCTCCTCGGGGCGCCTTCCACCACTATGACGCTTTTTGAAAGCCCGCTTATGATGCGGTTCCTCTGCGGAAAATACGCGGGACGCCCTCCCTCTCCGGGAGGATACTCCGAGATAAGAAGCCCTTCCGCAGCTATCCTTTCGTAAAGCTGCCTGTTGGATGACGGAAAGCATATGTCCACGCCGGTGCCCAGCACCGCTATGGTAGGCATGCCTCCTTTTATGCATCCCCTGTGGGCTGCCGTATCTATACCGCTTGCCATGCCGCTCACCACGGATACGCCGCACCTTGCGATCTTTTCCGATATCTTCTCAGCAGCCCATCGCCCGTAGGGGGAACATCTCCTTGTGCCTACTACGGCTATCAGCGGATGCTCTATGATCCCTATGTCTCCGGAATAATACAGCTTCTCAGGCGCGTCCGGAATGCTTTTGAGATGCTCCGGATACTCCGGGCTCTCCATGGTCATCGTCTCTATTTTCAAGGCTTTCCTCCTAAGCAGTTATTTCATGAGGTCCTCGGGAAAGCGGTAGCGTAGAGCTTCAAGGACATGTTTCTCCTTTATGTCTCCTCCTCCGTCCAGATCCGCCGCGGTCCTGGCAAGCTTGAGTATCCTGTGATACGCCCTCGCGGAAAGATCGAACCTCTCGTAGGCCGCCTTCAGCAGCTCTCCTCCTGTCCTGTCCGTCCTGCAGTATTTTTCTATCATAGGGGCAGTAAGCTGGGAGTTGAACCTTATCGTCTCGTCCTTATACCGCTCCTGCTGAATACTCATTGCCGCGGCCACACCCTCCTTAAGATCCGCGGTGCTGCTTCCGGGCGCGTCGGATCCCACGCTCACCTCTTCGTATATCAGCCTCTCCAGGCTCACGTGCAGATCTATCCTGTCCAGAAGAGGCCCTGATATCCTTCCTATGTATCTCTTCCTGTCGGTCTCCGTGCAGCTGCATTCCTTAACGGGGTCCCCGTAGTATCCGCACCTGCACGGGTTCATCGCCGCCACCAGCATGAACCTGGCCGGATATACGACTCTTGCTCCTACTCTGTTTATGGACACCGAGCCTTCCTCCAGCGGAGTGCGAAGGCTCTGCAGGGCCGCGGAATTGAACTCCGGCAGCTCATCCAGGAATAGGATTCCGCAGTGCGCCAGCGATACCTCGCCCGGCCTTGCCGCAGGACCTCCCCCGACGAGAGCAGACGCAGATATGCTGTGGTGAGGCGCACGGAACGGCCTTTCGGTTATGAGGGGCTTTTCCTCACTGAGCTCTCCCGCCACGCTGTAGATCTGCGTCACCTCCAGCTGCTCCTCGTATGAGAGCGGCGGAAGAAGCCCGGGGATGCGCCTTCCTACCATGGATTTGCCCACTCCGGGCGGGCCCATCATCAGCATCCCGTGCATTCCACAGGCCGCAAGCTGCGCAGCCCTCTTTATGCTCTCCTGCCCCTTTATATCCGAAAAGTCCGGTATGTCCCGGTCCCTGTATTCGCCGGATGCCCCGCATCCGACATGCTTTTCCAGGCGCTCAAAGCCGCTCAGATGCATGGCGCAGGCCTTAAGGTCAGGCGCCGGAAACAGCTCCATGCCCTTTACCAGCATTGCCTCCCTGAGGTTTCCCTCCGGAAGCACCACGCTTCGGACGCCCCTGTCCCTAAGACCGATCACAAGAGGCAAAGCACCGTCCACGGCATTTATCCTGCCGTCCAGGGTAAGCTCCCCGAGAAAGGCAGTCTCACCGTTCTCAAGCTCTTCCAGAGCCTTTGAGTCTATGTCCAGCCCGCTGCATATCAGAAGGCCTGCCGCTATGGCAAGGTCGTAGTGGCTTCCGCCCTTCCTCCTGCCTGCCGGAGTAAGGTTTACAGTTATCCTCCTTGCCGGGAATTTAAAGCCCGAGTTCTCCATGGCGGACCTTATCCTCTCCTTGGCCTCCCTTATGCTCTGGTTCGCGAGCCCTACTATGTTGAAGGCGGGGAGTCCGTTGTCGCTGTCCACCTCCGCCCAGGTCTTCTCTCCCGACAGCCCATACAGGCTGCCCGTAAGCACTCTTGAATACATGACGCCTCCTAAAACGCATTGCTTATATGCCTTCCGTACAGACCGCTGTCCGTATGAAGTATCTCTATTATGTCCATGCTCTTGGCAAAGGACCTGTAGCAGGGGTTCTTGAAAAGAAAGATCTCCGCAGTATGCTTAAGGCGCCGCTGCTTGTCCCTGCCCACGAATTCCGCGGGATACCCGAAATCCGTATTGCGCCGGGTCTTGACTTCTATGAAAAGTATCTCCCGAAGCTGCGGCCTTACTGCTATGATGTCTATCTCTCCTGTCCTGCAGGAGAAGTTCCTTGCTATTATCTCGCAGCCGTCCTTTACCAGCATGCTGCAGGCGGCGTCCTCGCCGGCATCTCCTATGCGCCTTTTGGGCGTTCTTCTGTCCTCCGTCATACTTTCCTCCGCTCGGTCCGCATCACAAAAATGATAATAAAAAACAGCTGTTTTTGTAAACAGCTGTAAAGACCTAAACGGTACAGACTTAAGGCCGAAACGGCACAAAGAAATAATTGATCGTCACTTATCGGCCCGGTAAAGGACCATCAGAATAATAAACCTGCGGAAAAATAAGATGGTTGTATACGGCGGAAATACCGGTATTCAGAGGACTGTCGGGGAACCCGGTACTTAGCGACTGGCAAGTTCGGAGAACGCCGACAGAGCTTAGTACCGCTGGGAGGGGCCCCGCAAGCGGGAGCGTGTCCTTGGATACCGGTTTTCCGCCGGCTATTCTGTCTTGCTATTCGTCCGGGTATATGATGCTTATTTCTTCTGACGCGACCGCGGCCTCAATGAGCGCTTCGCAGTCCAGCCGGCTCTCGGACTCCAGTATCTTCTCCAGCTTGGGCTTGGTCACCGGATGCTTGGGAAGGAACACCGTGCAGCAGTCCTCGTAGGGCTGAATCGACGTCTCGAAGGTGCCTATCTCCCTTGCTATGTCCATGATCTGCGTCTTGTCCATGCCTATAAGCGGCCTCATTACCGGCAGCGACACGGACGCGTCCGTCACAACAAGGGCCTCCGCGGTCTGGCTTGCCACCTGCCCGAGGTTCTCTCCTGTTATGAGCATCATGCATCCGTTGTCCTTTGCGATACGCTCGGCTATCCTCATCATAAAGCGGCGTACAAGTATCGTAGTCTCGTCCTCCGGGCAGTGCTGCACTATCTGTTCCTGTATGGGAAGAAGATTGATGCTGTGGATGCGCAGCCTTCCGGTATAGAGAGTAAGTATCTGAGCAAGATCCTTCACCTTTTCCCAGGCCCTCTCGGAGGTGTAGGGATAGGAGTGATAATGCACGGCTTCCAGCACCATTCCCCTGTGAGCCATCATAAAGCTTGCTACTGGAGAGTCTATGCCGCCGGAAAGCAGCACCAGACCCTTGCCGTTGGTGCCAATGGGAAGCCCTCCGAAGGCCAGGATCTTCTGCTCGTAGATATATACATAATTTCTTCTTACGTTAACGAACAGCAACGCGTCCGGCTCGTGCACGTCCACCTTAAGCACCTTGCAGCCCTTAAGGACGCTTGCGCCTATGCGCCTTGCTATCTGAGGGCTCTCCACGGGGAAAGCCTTGTCAGCCCTGCGGGCTTCTATCTTGAAGGTCTTTATGCCCTTGGACGCGATGATACCGTTCATTATCTCCACTGCCACCCTGCCTGCCTCGGCAAGGGCTTCATCCGCGTTAAGGCCTGTGATGTCCACCTCGGACGCTGGGCTTATTGAATCCACGCCGAACACCCTTCCAACGCGCTTTAAGATGTCCTCACGGGGGATGTCCAGGGGAGTCCTTACAAAGATAAGACCGTCGGTGCGCTCTACGCTTATGCCTTCGGTACCCTTGAGTATTTTCTTTATCTTCTGGACGAGCATGCGCTCGAAATACGGCTTGTTCTGCCCCTTAAGGGCCACCTCACCGCAGCGCACTATGTAAACGTTCTCTTTTTCGTTAAGCATCACTTCCTGCGGAACGCGCTCCGCAGCCTCCTCTGTCCTTCTGTATGGGCCTTCAGCCTTTCAACAACGTAGTCCGCTTCTTCGACCGTGTTGTCAGCGCAGAAGCTGAACCTTACGGCGCCTTCGATCTCCTCTGCGGAAAGCCCCATGGCGCGAAGCACCCTGCTTCCCTTGTCCTTTGAGCTGCACGCAGAGCCTGTGGAAACGTATATGCCGTCCTGCTCCAGCATGTGCAGCAGCACCTCAGCCCTGCAGCCGAGGAAACTGACGTTAAGGACGGACGGGCATCCGTCCTCCGGCGAATTGATCCTGATGTCCGGGATCTCCTCCGTAAGCCTCTTTTTTAGATGCTCCCTTGCAGCAAAGTCCGATATGCGCAGCAGCCCCGCCGCGGCTCCGAAGGCCGCTATCCCCGGGACGTTCTCCGTACCTGAGCGGAATCCGCTCTCCTGCCCGCCTCCGAGCATGAAGGGCTGGATATGCACGCCTTTCTTTATGTACAGAGCGCCTGTGCCCTTAAGGCCGTGCACCTTGTGCGCCGAGACGCTTATAAGATCCGCTCCGAGATCCGCCGCTTTGAACTGCAGCTTTCCGTAGCTCTGGACGCAGTCCGTGTGCAGCAGAGGCTTAGCAATGCCCTTTTGCGCCGCAAATTCCTTTATTATCCTTCCGATCTCCCTTACAGGAAAGATGGCACCGGTCTCGTTGTTCACATGCATAACGGAGACCAGGACGGTGTCTTCCGTAAGAGCTGCCCTGAATACATCGAGATCCAGGCTGCCGTCTCTTCCGACAGGAAGGACGACCACGTCCGCTCCGCGGCGCTTCAGTTCCTCAAAGCAGTTCAGGACTGACGGATGCTCTACAGCGGTAGTTATCACCCTTTTGCCCTGCTTCTTCCTGGACTCCCAGGCTCCGAATACGGCTGTGTTGTTGCTCTCGGTGCCTCCGGATGTAAAGAATATCTCCTCAGGAAGTGCCCCAAGGCTCGCCGCCACGGTCTTCCTGGCGGCCTTTACGATCTTTTCCGCGTCAAGCCCCAGCCTGTAGAGCGTGGAAGGATTCCCGTAGCTGCTCTCCATGGCTTCCAGTGCGGCCTTTACGGCCTGCTGTCTTGGTCTTGTCGTTGCGCTGTTGTCTAAATATACCTGCATGTTCCCTAAAAACAAGGCCCGCATCTCTGCGGGCCCGTGCTTGCTATTTCGCGTAGTCTATCGCTCTGGTCTCCCTTATTACGTTGACCTTTATCTGGCCCGGGTATTCGAGCTCGCTCTCTATGCGCTTGGAGATGTCTCTCGCGAGCATCGGCATGGAGTCGTCCGACACCTGATCCGGCTTGGCGATTATGCGTATCTCTCTTCCTGCCTGAATGGCGTAGGAGGATTCGACGCCGGGTGTGGTATTGGCTATCTCCTCCAGCTTCTGGAGCCTCTTGATGTAGGTATCGAGAGTCTCTCTCCTGGCTCCGGGGCGCGCCGCGGACAGAGCGTCAGCCGCTGTCACCAGCACCGCCTCCGCGCTCTTGGGCTCGTAGTCCCCGTGATGGGAAGCCATGCCGTCTATCACGGCTTCGGGCTCCTTGTACTTGCGCAGCACGTCTATGCCTATGTCCACGTGGGTGCCCTGTATCTCGTGGTCCAGAGCTTTGCCTATATCGTGGAAGAGGCCCGCCCTCTTGGCAAGAGCAACATCAAATCCAAGCTCGCCTGCCATAAGGCCTGCCAGATGTGCAACTTCCTTGGAGTGGGACAGGACGTTCTGACCGTAGCTCGTCCTGTAGCGGAGCCTTCCGAGGAGCTTTACGAGCTCGGGATGCACGTTGTGGCAGCCTATCTCGAATACTGCTTCCTCGCCTTCCTTCTTGATGATGGCATTGACTTCCTTGGTAGCCTTCTCCACCATCTCCTCTATGCGGGCGGGATGTATGCGTCCGTCCACTATCAGCTTTTCGAGAGCCAGACGGGCTATCTCCCTCCTTACGGGATCGAAGGATGATACTACTATGGCCTCCGGAGTATCGTCTATGATAAGATCCACGCCGGTGGCGGTCTCGATGGCCCTTATGTTGCGGCCTTCTCTTCCGATTATGCGGCCCTTCATGTCGTCGCTGGGGAGGTTCACCACGGAGATGGTGCTCTCTGCAACGGTATCCGCCGCGCAGCGCTGGATGGCGCCTACGATTATGTCCTTTGCCTTCCTGTCAGCCTCGTCCTTGGCCTTGGACTCTATGTCCTTTATCATTACCGAGGCTTCGTGTCTTATGTCCTTTTCTAGGTCCCTCAGCAGCTGCTGCTTGGCCTCATCGGCTGTGCATCCGGATATCCTTTCAAGCTCGGCGATCTGCTTCTTTGTGATCTCGTCGATGTTCTTTTCCTTATCCTTCAGCGACTGCTGTCTGCGCTGTATGTCCTCCTCTTTCTTTTCTATGGACTCCAGCTTCTTGTCTATGGATTCTTCCTTCTGGTTGATCCTGCGCTCGGTCTTCTTTACGTCGTCCCTGCGCTCCTTGATATCTTTCTCGGCTTCCACCTTTATCTGGTGAGCCTCGGATTTCGCCTCTGCGACGAGCTCCTTTCTCAGTGCTTCTGCTCTGTTCTCTGCGTCCAGGATGAGATTCTTAGCCTGGGTCTCGGCACTTCCGATCGTCTTTTCAGCTTTTGATTTCCTTAAGATGTATCCTACGAGTATTCCGACAAGCAGAAAAACAAGAGCTAAAGCGATCTCAATGAATGGCCTTGGCATCTTTTGTTCTCCTTGTTAATGCGTTTTTGATCTATATAAAACAACTTTTGATATAAATCTTTGTACATAATACAATATTTTAATTGGTTTTGTCAATAAAAAAAGCCCCCGAAGGGGCCGCTTATTTAGTTGATGAGCCTGGCTACCATGTCCGAAAAACGGTGCGCCATGTCGCTTCCGGAAACGAGTGCTATGGGGCATCCGGAGTTGTTCGCGGAGTGTATGGTTATATCCTCGGTAATGATGCCTACCAGCGGAACGTTGATGCTCTTGGTAATGAAGCTTAAATCCGGCACGGCGTCGTTGTCCGGGTAGCTTCTGTCCATCCTGTTGATGGCATAGTAGAGCTCGGTAACGCCCAGGACCTCAAGCTTTTCGGAAAGAGCCTCCGTATTCCTTACCGAAAGATAATCCGGCGTGGTGAGCATGAGAGCCGCGTCCGCCCCGCAGGAGAATATGCGCAGGACACCGCTGACGGATACCGGGCAGTCGACTATGACAAGGTCGAACCTTTCCCTGAGCGCGCCGTAGAGCGCCTTTATGTGCCCCGGCCCTATGCCGTCTATGTCCCTGAACTGCGGGCAGGAAAGCAGATAAAGGTCTTCGCAGACATCGTGCTGTATTATGGCCTTGTCCAGTTTGCAGAGGCCGGAGATGACGTCGCCGAGATCAAAAAGGATGCGGTCCTCCATGCCTAGATAGATGTCCGCATTGCGCCTTCCGATGTTCATGTCTACAATGAGTACCTTAAGTCCTCTGAGCGCAGCTGCTGTGCCCAGATTGACAGCAAAAGTAGTCTTGCCTGTGCCGCCGCTCCCGGAGCACGATAGGATGACTTTTCCCATAAATAGTTCAGGTTCCTTGAATAAATAGTTTCCGCATGAACTATTTTACCACGAACCGAGAGGGAAAAAAAGATGTGTTTTCTATAAAATCCCCATTTCCTTAAGACTGGTGTATCTTCCGTCGCCTATTATTATGTGGTCCTCAAGTACTATCCCCAGTATCTTTCCCGCCTCCGCCAGCTGACGCGTCATGCTTATGTCCTCCGCGCTCGGAGAGGGATCTCCGCTCGGATGGTTGTGAGCAAGCAGTATGGCATAGGCGCCCTTTCTGACTGCCGTTGAGAATATCTCCCTGGGGTTGGCGCAGGCGGAATACAGCCCGCCGCTCGCCACGGTCTCCTTTGCGATCATTTCGCCTTTGGTATTGATCATGGCCACGCAGAGCACCTCCTTGCGAAGATGCCTTAAGTCCTCCATGAACGCCCCGGCTGCAGCCCCGGGACAGTCCAGCCTTATCCTGTTTACCGGAGCGGCAGCGGATATCCTTCTTCCAAGCTCCGCCGATGCGCATATCCTGCAGGCGGAAGCCTCTCCGATGCCCTTGATCTTCATGAGCTCCTCCGGCTGGCAGTTCATGAGCCCCGAAAGGCCGTCCTGGTCCATTGCCAGCACGCGGGACGCCAGCGACAGCGCGCTCTCCCCTTTGATCCCACAGTTGATTATTATCGACAGCAGCTCCGCGTTGGAGAGCGACCCCGCTCCCGACCTTATCATCTTTTCCCTCGGTCTTTCGCTTCCGGGCAAAGTCTTTATGCCTGTCATCATCTTCCTCCGTTCAGAGAAAAGATAGCATCAAAAAACGGCCCGGGCAATACCAGAAGGCCGTATCTGTACCGTTAGGATCAATTGTCTGTGCCGTTATTTCTTAAATACCCATTTGCGCTGCCAGTTGTAGCTTACGAAGAACAGAATCAGGTCCACGACCACCTTAAGGAGCGTAACGATGAGTCCCTGGGCGTGAAGTATGTTTGTTAGGAAGCTGAGGAACAGCCAGGAGAGCAGCATCCTTACAACGCAGATGATGTAATACTTCCATATCGTCTTCCTTGCGGGGGCCTTGCTTCCGAAGACCTTGGTGCGGCTGAAGTTATAGTCCACGAGCGACGATATTATCCTGGCGACAGCTGTAGGTATGAAGAGCCTTGCAGTCGTATAGTCGCTTATGAAATGCTTCTGAATGAATGCGGCAGCCGCGGCAAGCACGCCCACGCCTTTTTCGGTGAGAGCATTCAGCAATGTAAAGACCAGAAGATCCACGACCGTGGCTATGCAGGAGCCCAGAACAAAGAGGATTATGGGCTTGTATATCCTGTAGGAATCCTTGAATACGTTGAAATGGCTGCTGCTGTTGTCATCTATGTATACGGTCTGAATGGGTATCTCGCCGTACGGGATGCCGTGATCCTTTATGTAGATCAGCATGTTGGTCTCGTACTCGTAGCGGTCTCCCTGCACCTCTTCCGCGAATGCCTTGAGGTACTGAGCCGGCACCGCCCTGAGCCCGGTCTGAGTGTCCGTAAGCTTTATTCCGTAAACAGCCCTGTATATGAAGGCGGAAATGCGGTTTCCGAGCTTATTGTGCGTAGGCACATGGCTCTGGGAAAAGTCCCTGCAGCCAAGGATAACATGCCCCGGGCGCTTCTTCATCTCGGCGCACAGCCTGATGGTATCCTCCGGAGTATGCTGGCCGTCTCCGTCTACCGTTATAACGCCTTCTGCCTCCGGGATGTTCTCCGCGACGTAAGCAAAAGCATCGCGAAGAGCCCTGCCCTTGCCGCAGTTGACCTCGTGCACAACAAGTCTGCACTCGGGATGATCCCTGAGCGCCTTCTCGAACGGAGCCTTATGCTCCACGCTGCTGCCGTCATCCACAAGCACTATGTGCTTAAAGCCTGCGGCTGCCATTCCGTCAACCGTGATGTTCAGTTTTTCGTCCGGATCGAGGGACGGTATTATGATGACCGTATTTTTCATATTAATGGATTCTACCACAAAAATATGTATCTTCCAACAATTTTTCGGCAAGAACGCTTCACCGGCACGATAAAACTCCCGCGTCCGGGGACGCGGGAGCGGTTTTTCGTAAAGCTATTCTGCCTTTTATCAGCCCTTTACGCTTGCGATGTGAGCAAGCAGACGGAGCATGTTGCAGGTGAAGCCGTACTCGTTGTCGTACCATGCGATCAGCTTCATGAAGTGACCGTTCAGAGCGATGCCTGCCTGAGCGTCGAATACGCTGGCGTTGGTCTCGCCGATGATGTCGGTGGAAACGATGGGCTGATCCTCATAGCGCATAACGCCCTTCAGCTCGCCTTCGCAGGCTTCCTTAACTGCGGCGCATACTTCCTCGTAGGTGGTCTCCTTGGCCAGGCTTACGGTGAGGTCTACTACGGAGCCGTCCGGGGACGGGATACGCATGGACATGCCGGTGAGCTTGCCCTGCAGGGACGGGATGACCTTGCCTACTGCCTTTGCAGCGCCCGTGGTGGACGGGATGATGTTGTCGTAGCAGGTGCGGCCAAGACGGAAGTTCTTCTTGGAGTAGTCGTCTACTACGAACTGGGTGGCGGTGGCTGCGTGTACGGTGGTCATGAGTCCTTCGACTATGCCGAACTTGTCGTTCAGGACCTTAGCCAGAGGAGCAAGGCAGTTGGTGGTGCAGGATGCTGCGGAAGCGGTGGAGAGCTTGGCATCGAAGGTCTCGTGGTTTACGCCGTATACGAACATCGGGGTCTTGTCCTTTGCGGGAGCGCTCATCAGGACGAACTTTGCTCCTGCGGCAAGGTGCGGCTGTACGCTCTCTTCGGTAAGGAAAGCGCCTGTGCAGTCTACTACGTACTCCGCGCCGAGCTTGCCCCAGCCGAGGTTCGCGGGGTTGCGGTCGTTGAGCAGCTGAATGGCCTTGCCGTTGATGATGAGGTGGCTGTCGTCATAATCTACGGTGCCTTCCCACTTGCCGTGGACTGTGTCATACATGAAATAATAAGCCAGCATCTCCGGGGTCTTGTCCGGCGCGTTGATGGCTACTATGTCCATGTCTCCCCTGCGGGTGGCTTCACGCGCTGTAAGACGACCGATGCGGCCGAATCCGTTGATTCCGATCTTTATCATTGTTATTCCTCCTATTTCAATAAGACCTGTGAAAGATCAATTTGCCTGAAGAGTATTTTACACTTTTTGTGGCCTGTTAACAAGTCCCCCGCTCAACAATTCGGCGCAATTCTTCATGTCCAAAGGAAGCTCCGCACTCACGCTCACCGTTCTGCCGTCCGCCGGATGGCGGAACTTAAGGGACGCGGCGTGCAGAGCCTGCCTGGGCATCCATTCCGGATCCGTATCGTATCCGTAGAGCTGCGCGTAGAGCTCATCGCCCACGAGCGGGTGCCCTATGTGCGTCATGTGAACCCTTATCTGGTGGGTCCTTCCGGTATCGAGCTTAAGCTCCACCATGCTGTAGCCGCTTATCCGGCCGCTGTCCTTTATGTCGAAGGTCTCAAGTGTCTTATAATGCGTTACGGACGGGTATCCGTCGGGAGATACCATGCGCCTTGCCTTGTGATCCGGATCCTTTTTTATCGGAAGGTCTATCGTGCCCTCAGGATCCGTTATCCCGTGGACTATGGCTATGTACCTCTTGTCCACCCTGTTCTCCGCCATCTCCTTTGAAAGAAAGTCCTGGCAGTAAGCGTTCTTTGCCACTATCAGAAGGCCGGAGGTGTTCATATCCAGCCTGTTTACAAAGCGCAGCTTGTACTTCTCCCCTCTCTGCTCCATGCGGAAAGTAAGGGCGTTGGCCAGAGTCCCGTCCTGAAAATTGTGCGTCGGATGCACTATAAGACCGGCCTGCTTGTTCACCACCAGCAGGTCGTCATCCTCATAGACTACGTCCAGAGGAATGTCCTGGGGCTCGAAATAACTCTCCTCGTTGGGATAGCTCACCGCCACAACGTCCCCGGGCTCAACGCGCCTTCTTACGCTGGTGCGTTCCCCGTTGACGCTTATCCCCTCAAGAGGCTTCAGCTTTTTCATCAGCCTGGAGCTTAGGCCGATCCTGCTTCTTAGGATCTCCTTTACCAGAAGCCCCGCGTCTTTTTCAGTGCATTCGTATGTTATGTCAGGCTCTTTCATATTGTGGAAATTATAACACTTTTGTTAGAAATAAGACATTACAAATTTATCTTTAATTATAGCGTCATATTATTAAATATGTTATAATTCCAAGCGATGTTTTATCAAATCAAGTTTAAAGAGGTAAGCTAATGATCCAATTCACCGAAACAGTATTGCGTGACGCAAACCAGTCGCTCATTGCTACCCGTCTCCCGTTCGAAAAGTTCGAGCCCATCCTTTCCGAAATGGACAAGGCCGACTACTATTCCTGCGAGGTCTGGGGCGGAGCGACATTCGATGTCTGCCTGAGGTTCCTCAACGAGGATCCGTGGGAAAGACTCAGAAAGATCCGCAAGGGCATGCCGAACACCAAGCTTCAGATGCTTCTCCGCGGACAGAATATCCTCGGCTATGCCCACTATCCGGATGACATCGTCCGCCGCTTCGTAAGGAAGTCGGTAGAGAACGGCATAGACATCATCAGGATATTCGACGCTCTCAACGACGTGGACAACCTTAAGGTAGCCATCGAAGAGACCGTCAAGTCCGGAGCCATGGCTTCCGGAGCCATCTCCTACACCATCAGCCCGGTCCACACCCTGGACAACTACGTAAAGCTGGTAAAGGAAATGGCAAGCATGGGCGTGGGCTCCATATGCATCAAGGATATGGCCGGCCTGCTGACCCCCAAGAACGCGTACGATCTCGTATCCGCCATCAAGGATGCCGTCGATCTGCCCGTAGTCATGCACACCCACTGCACCACAGGTCTTGCCTTCATGACATACCTTAAGGGCGTGGAAGCCGGTGCGGACGTCATCGACACCGCCATCTCCCCGTTCTCCGGCGGAACATCCCAGCCCGCGACTGAGACCCTCTCCTATACATTAAGAGAGCTCGGATACGACATCAATCTCAATAAGGAAGCTCTGCACAACATCGCTGCATACTTCAAGCCGATCAGAGCAGAGTATCTTGAGAACGGAACTCTCAATCCGATATCCCTTACAACTGACACGGAATGCCTCCAGTACCAGATCCCGGGCGGTATGCTCTCCAACCTGCTCAGCCAGCTGAAGATGCTCAACGCCTCCGATAAGTTCGAGGAAGCTCTCAAGGAGACCCCGAAGGTCCGCGAGGACATGGGCTTCCCGCCGCTCGTCACCCCGACCAGCCAGCTCGTAGGAAACATGGCTGTTCAGAACGTGCTCGCAGGCGAAAGGTACAAGAACGTAAGCTCCGAGATCAAGGCTTACTGCCGCGGCGAATACGGCAAGACCCCTGCTCCAATCAATCCGGAAGTAAGGGCAAAGATCCTCGGCGACGTAAAGCCGATCGAGGGCCGCTACGCTGAGACTCTTCCGGCCGACACCTTCGAAAAGGCTGAAGAGAAGCTCGGCGATCTCGCCAAGTGCGAAGAAGATGTACTCAGCTACATCGCCTTCCCGTCCGTAGCAGAGAAGTTCCTCACCGACCGCAAGGCCAAGGAAGAGAACATCTGGACGTTCAGCATCGAGGAGGTCAAGTAATGGAAGTAACAAGCACTGGTCCCGCCCTGGCGATATCAAAGCTCACCTTCGGTGAAGGCGTCCTCTACGCCATACTGGGCATGCTGGTAGTATTCTTCGCACTGGTCCTCATAATGGCGATCATCAAGATCCTCATAAAGGTCACAGACAAGAAGAAGGCCGAACCGGCGCTCGCAGCTGAAGCTCCTGTTGAGGTCCCGGCAGAGCCGGTAAAGAGAGACGATCCCGCGCCCGGAAGCGCCGGAGACATAAAGCTCTACACCACAGATCCCAAGGACGCTGCTATGATAATGGCTATCGTTGCCGACGCCCTCGGAAAGCCGCTCAACGAACTCAGGTTTAAGTCGATAAGGGAAATAAAGGAATGAATATCATGAAGTACAAAGTCAATCTCAACAATAAGATCTACGAAGTAGTCGTTGAAGACGGCCAGGCCATGCTCATCGATGAGTATGAGCTCAAGGCACCCAAGGCTCCGGCTCCCAAGGCAGCTCCCGCAGCTCCCGCTCCGGCAGCAGCTCCTGCTCCCGCGGCAGCACCCGCAGCAGCGCCTGTAGCCGCAGCAGACGGATGCAAGATCACTTCACCGCTCCCCGGAAACATCCTCAACATCAAGGTCACCCAGGGTCAGGCCGTAAAGGCCGGCGATGTCCTCCTCATAATCGAGGCCATGAAGATGGAGAACGAAGTTCTCGCTCCGCAGGACGGCACCGTAAAGCAGATAGCCACCTCCAAGGGCGCCGTAGTTGCTACCGGCGACCTGCTCCTCGTAATATAGGAGGAAGCAGATGGCTAACATAATCGACACCTTAGGAAGACTTGGACAGACTTCAGGATTCTTCGGGCTGTTCAGCGACTGGCGCCAGATCGTCATGATCGTCATAGCCTGCATCCTGCTGTACCTCGGTCTTGTAAAGAAATTCGAGCCGCTCCTCCTCGTAGGCATTGCCTTCGGAATGCTGCTCACCAACCTGCCCTTCGGCAACATGTACAACCCCGAGCTCTGGGATCTGTACATCGCCAACGGCACCAACGTCGCGGCCTTAAGTCCGGAGCTTCAGGCATTCATAGCGGAGCACGGCTTCGTGTTCGCTGACGGCATAGTAAACCTGACGTTTACTGAGCTGATACATGCCGGCGGACTTCTGGACATCATGTATATCGGTGTTAAGATAGGTCTCTATCCTTCCCTGATATTCATGGGCGTAGGCGCCATGACGGACTTCGGTCCCCTGCTCGCCAACCCCAAGTCCCTGCTTCTCGGAGCAGCTGCTCAGCTCGGCATATTCGTAGCTTTCCTGCTGGCGATAGTCATAGGATTCCCCGCCAACGTTGCGGCTTCCATAGGCATCATCGGCGGTGCGGACGGCCCGACAGCCATCTGGCTCACATCCAAGCTGGCCCCTGATTATCTGGCTCCCATCGCCATAGCGGCTTACTCCTACATGGCTCTGATCCCGATGATCCAGCCTCCGGTAATGAAGGCTCTCACCACCAAGGAGATGAGAGAGACAAAGATGGAGCAGCTCCGTCCTGTATCCAAGACACAGAAGGTGCTCTTCCCCATCATCGTCACCATATTCACCTGCCTGCTCCTGCCCTCCGTGGCACCGCTGCTCGGCTGCCTGATGCTCGGCAACCTCTTCAAGGAATCCGGCGTCACCGACAGACTTTCCGACACGGCTCAGAACGCGCTGATGAATATCGTTACAATCTTCCTGGCCACATCGGTCGGCGCTACTGCAAGATATGACAGGTTCCTGAACTTCCAGACCCTCGCGATCATAGTTCTCGGACTCCTTGCATTCGAATTCGCTACCTGCGGAGGACTTCTCCTCGGAAGGATCATGTACAGAGTCACCGGAGGAAAGATCAACCCGCTCATCGGTTCTGCAGGAGTTTCCGCAGTTCCCATGGCAGCTCGTGTTTCCCAGAAGGTCGGCCAGGAAGCCAACCCCTCCAACTTCCTTCTCATGCACGCCATGGGACCGAACGTTGCAGGCGTCATCGGATCGGCTGTTGCCGCAGGTTTCCTGCTTGCGGTATTCGGCGGCTGATCAAAAAGCTTACCTTACAAACATACAAAGACCGGGCCTATATGGTCCGGTCTTGTACTGATAGTCGAAAAGTAGACACGGGGGGTATTTGTGATTAAAATACCCACAAGAGGTGCTACTTATGAAATACACGAAGTCTGAACGACTTGTCATAGGGCAGCGGATCTACGAAGGCAACCTGACAAAAGAAGCT
>JAFRZB010000042.1 GCA_017442785.1 Bacillota bacterium | reverse complement strand
GTTATTACAACGAGAAACGCGGCAAGGCATCTCTTGGGTACATGAGCCCAATTGAATACCGAAAAAAGATGCTTGCTGCATAGAAAAACTCCGGCGATTTCTCGCCGGAGCAAAAGTCTAACTTTTGGGGGTCACCTCACGCCTGCTGCCTTCTTTTAGTTTGCGTTATTACATCAGTGAGCCCGGTTCCTCTATCTTTACCAGCCTTACGTGGACAACGAACCTTGAGAGGTCGTTGGTCCTTACGCAGGTGGAAAGCGTGATGATAGTGTCTTCCGCGGTGGGCGTGACGCCGGTCTTGATGTAGGATTTCCTGGTGACAGACTTCAGCCATGCCGTAAACTCCGCGTCGTCCGAGAAGCGCCTGGTGTAGGAATCCGATGTAGCTGTGGTGGTATAGGCAGAGAATATCTCAAGCGTATACCTGGCGTTCTCGGTTATGTAGTACATCACGGGGTGGGCGTCGTAGTACGCCTGCTTTGCGTACTGCGCTATGCTGGAGAGCATCTTGCCGTTCTTCATCCTGTGCCCGTAGAGTATGTTGTTTCTGTCGGCAAGATCGTCCTTGTTCCTGTAGTCTATGAACAGGCAGCCGTTGCTGTTGTAGGAGCCGTCTATCATGTGGTCTATGTAGTAGCTGTTGTCGGTAGTCTTGGCCACAGGATAATTGATGACTGTCCCGGGGTTGAACAGCCAGCCGACGGCGTTCTTGCTAATGCCCTTCAGGGACGCGAAGTCGATCTCGGGGATTATGCTGTCCTCGTCGTCCTCCTCGCCCTGAGCCTTCGGCTTTGCGGGAACGAAGGCGGCTTCCTCGACGTTGTTATAGGTCTGGTCGCCTTCCCTGTACTCCTTCATTATGCCCCAGAGCTTCCAGCCGCTGAACACGGCCATCCCGGCGCATAAAACTATGAGAAGCCATCTTACAGGGCCCAGTCCGCGTTTCTTTTTTTCTTTCTTACCTTCTGCCATCTTACGCAAGAAGCGAGCTTCCCTCCATCTCTTCCGGTATGTCCAGTTCCATAAGCTCAAGCAGCGTCGGAGCAAGGTCGCACAGGGCTCCGGACCTTACGGCGCGGGGGCTTCCGTCACTGTTTTTCGGACCGTTTACGAGTATCACAGGCACCGGATTGGTGGAATGTGCCGTAACTACGTTTCCTTCCTTGTCCAGCATCTCATCCGCGTTTCCGTGGTCCGCGGTTACTATCAGCTGTCCGCCTGCCCTTACCACTGCGTCCGCTATGCGGCCCACGCAGCTGTCAACGGCTTCCACCGCCGCCTTTGCCGCGCTGAACACGCCTGTGTGCCCTACCATGTCGCAGTTTGCCAGGTTCATTATTATCAGATCGAGCTCTCCGCTCCCTATGCGCTCCAGGACTCTGTCCGTCACCTCGTAGGCGCTCATCTCCGGCTTAAGGTCGTAGGTGGCCACCTTGGGGGACGGCACGAGTATGCGCTCCTCGCCCTCGTAGGGCTGCTCCACGCCTCCGTTGAAGAAGAACGTTACGTGGGCGTACTTTTCGGTCTCGGCTATCCTTAGCTGCTTAAGGCCCAGGGAGGAAACGTATTCTCCCAGAGTGTTCTTAAGGGACTGAGGCTTAAATGCTATCTCGACATTGGGTATGGTGGCGTCGTAGGTCGTAAAGCACACGTAGTGCAGGTCCTTTAATACCACCTTGCGCTCGAAGCCGTCGAAGTCAGGATCGACGAAGCAGCGCGTTATCTCCCTGGCCCTGTCAGGCCTGAAGTTGAAGAATATCACGGCGTCTCCGTCGTGCACAGTGTGCCTGAAGACGCTGCAGCTGTCCTCTTTTCCGCCCTCGCAGACAGAGCACTCGGCAACTATGCCGGGCTTTACGAACTCGTCCGTCTCGCCGTCCTCTCTTGCCCTCTTCATAAGGTCCGCGGCGCTCAGCTCCTTGTAGCCCTCGCCGAGGGTATAGCAGTTATACGCAGCCTCCACCCTGTCCCAGCGCTTGTCTCTGTCCATGGTGTAGAAACGACCGGAGACGGTGGCTATCTCGCCTGTCCCTATCTCGTCCAGCTTTTCCTGAAGCTCCTCTATGTACTGCTCCGCGCAGGCCGGAGGAACGTCTCTCCCGTCCAGTATGCAGTGTACAAAGACATCCTTTACCCCGCGCTCCTTAGCCATCCTGACCAGAGCGTAGAGGTGGGTATTGTGGGAGTGCACGCCGCCGTCCGATAGCAGCCCCATAAGGTGGAGCGCATGGCCTTTTGCGGCGTAGTCCATGGCGTCCGCCAGGACTTCGTTCCTGAAAAAGCTGCCGTTCTTTATCGAATTGCTTATCTTGGAGAGCTCCTGCCAGACTACGCGGCCGGCACCCATGTTGGTATGTCCTACCTCGGAGTTTCCCATCTGGCCATCCGGAAGCCCCACGTATTCTCCGCTTGCCTGAAGCTGCGCGTTGGGCCATCTCTTAAGAAGAGCGTCTATGTTAGGCGTCGAAGCCGCGGCTATCGCATTGCCGGGTCCGTCGGGAGCTATCCCGAAGCCGTCCATTATCAAAAGCATGACAGGTCTCTTATCAGTCATTGTTCCCCCTTTTACTCAGCGTCCTTCCAGTTGAAGTTAAGGATCTGAGTGAATCTTTTCTTATCCTTTTCATCCTCTTCCCTGCTGAGCGGCTCGGCTGCCAGCTCATCAAAGTCTATCGGAGTATAATCCGGAGCATCCATGTCGCTGTAAGGCCGGGTGTTCTCTATCTCTGAGATCACCTCGTCCCTGCTGACCTTTCCCGCGGTCTCGGAAGCGAGCACCACCTCGGGAAGCTCCACATCCGGAAGATCCAGCTCCGGTTCCTTCTCTATCTCCTCCAGGTTCACCGCCTGTACCTTAATATCATCCCTGGCGGCAGAGCCCTTGCTCTCCGGCTCGGGTATGCCCACCTTTACCACAGGGATCTCCTCCGGCAGCTTAAGGCTCACCTTTGAGGAGGCCTCGAGCGCGGCTGCCGCCACTACGTCGGCGTCCAGCTGCTCCTGCGGCGCGCCCTGCTTTATCTCCTCTACCTCTTTCTTGGAGAGGTGTATGGTAGAGCTCTGCTGAGCCGCCTCACGTCGGGCCTTCCTTCTGGCCTCAAGCTCCTGTTTCTGAGTCTCCTCAAGAAGCTTTCTGTCGGCCTCCATCTTTGCCCTTGCTTCCTCGCGCTCCTTCTTTGTCATGCTGCGGAGCTTTTCGCGCTGCTCCCTCTCGGCCTTCTTAAGCGCCTTCCTTGCCTCGGCGCGCTGCCTTGCGTCCAGCTCGGCCTGAGACTTGTCGGCGTCGCGCCTTCTCATGAACATGGCATATACCAGTATGGAGAAGCCGTTGATAACGAAGGCTCCGCCCAGGAGCATCAGGGGCATGACAGTATTCAGAAGGCGCGGCATCATCATTATGACGCCGAGCATGGCCGCCACTATCCCCAGAGGCATCACCTTTGCCCAGTCTTTTCTGTTGAAGCGGCTTATGTAGAGGCTCTGAGATATCCTCGTTATGCCGCAGAGCGTCAGCCACGTTCCGAAGAACATGGTAAGAATGTTGTCGGTCACCTGATCGTTGAGCACCGCGAAGCCGTACATGAGGGTAACGAGGCCCTCAACCAGAGCGGTGTCGGTAAGGCGCTTCTCGCCCCTTCCGGATATCAGGTAGGATATGGTCTGCATTATTCCTGCGAGTATCATTACCACGCCCACCAGGAATGCCACGTCCGAGAACGGATTGATGTATACCGCAAAGCAGAATACACCAGTGGCGCAGATCAGTATGCCGGCTATTACTGTTAGTATCCTCATAAACTGTTTTCCCTTTTATCACAGCAGGATGTCGCAGATCCGCTGGTATTCAAGATGGCTGTCCTTTTCCATGGCAAGAGCCACCGACAGCGGGTAGTCCACTATGGTGTCGCCCTTTATGCCTATGGCGGCGTTGCTGACGCCCTCGCGTATCAGCTCAACGCAGCGCACTCCGGTGCGGCTGGCGAGTATCCTGTCGCGCGCGGTGGGGCTTCCTCCGCGCTGGATGTACCCGAGTATCACTACCTTTACCTCTACGCCGCCCATGCGCTCTGTAAGAACAGCGGCAAGATCCGCGGAGCTTATGGCAGCGCCCTCTGCCTTTACGATTATGGAGTGGCGCTTTCCTCTGGCCCTGCCTGCCTGGAGCTTTTTGACTATGTCATCCAGGTCGAACGGCCTTTCGGGTATTATTATGGTCTCCGCACCGCCTGCGAGCCCCGCGTGCAGGGCTATGTCTCCGCAGTCTCTCCCCATTACCTCTATGATGGTGGTCCTGCCGTGGGAGCTGGAGGTGTCGCGTATGTTTCCTATGGCGTTTAGCGCGGTGTTGACGGAGGTATCGAAGCCTATGGTGAAATCCGTGTATGCAAGATCGTTGTCTATGGTCCCGGGAAGGCCGAACACTCTCATGCGCGTAAGCTCGTGGAGCCTTAAGGCGCCCCTCATGGTGCCGTCTCCGCCTATTACCACCAGCGCTTCTATGCCGTGCTTCCTGAGGTTCTCATAGGCGTCAAGTATGCCTTCATCGTTTTCGAAGCGTGCGCACCTTGCGGTCTGGAGTATGGTACCGCCCCTGTGGATGATGTCAGCCACGGAAGAGGTCTGCAGCATCTCCATGTCATCGTTCAGCAGACCTTCATAGCCCTGGTGTATCCCTATTACTTCCATCCCGTAATAGATGCATCCTCTTACGACAGCCCTTACGCACGCGTTCATTCCCGGTGCGTCGCCGCCGCTTGTAAGTATTCCGACTCTCATGTCATTCTCCTATCTGAGGCAGTCCTGTCCGAATGCCTCGTGGATCTTATCGTAGAACTCCCTGCAGGGGTCCACCCAAAGATCGTAATTAAGCTTGTATTTATTTCCTGTGCTCTGCACTAATATCGCTACCGGCATGTCGCCGAGATGCTGCTTTGCTATGCTCTTGAAGCGCGCCAGCCCTTCCGGTTCGCTGTAGCTCTCCGGAATGACTATCTTTACCATCGCGGTCTTTACGGACACCTGGTCCAGCCTCTGGACGCTGTTTGCAAGGAGCTTCGGCCTTGCCTCGTCCTTAAGGTCCAGTCTTCCGCGCATCACCACAACGGCGTCTTCTTCTATGTTCAGGCGGCACTCCTCGAAATACTTGGGGAAGACCACCACCTCCAGCTGTCCGTAGAGATCCTCCACCGTAAGGAAGGCCATCTGGGTGCCCTTCTTGGTGACGAGCTTCTTTACACCGGTTATCAGACCCGCCATGGTGACGTTCCTGCCGTCCTCTATCTCCCCGTTCTTCTCCGGGTCCGTAAGGGTGGCGGTGTCCATGTCTATGATGCCCAGGATCTGCTCCCTTACGTCGTTTAAGGGATGGTCCGTAAGGTAGATGCCAAGCATCTCCTTCTCCATGCTCATAAGATCCTCGCGGCGGAACTCCGTCATGGGAGCCATGGTGCGCTTTATGCTTATGCCCTGCTGCGGACCGTCCATGGAGAAGAGGCTTATCTGCCCGTCCAGGGTGTTCCTCGCGGTGCTCTGCGCGCTCTCTATGAGGTCTCCTATGGTGGAGAGCTTCTGCGCCTTGTTGCCCGGGAAGCAGTCCAGGGCGCTGGCCTTTATCAGGGCTTCCATGGCCTGCCTGTTTATCTGATGCACGTCCAGTCCGTCCACGAACTCAAATATGTCCTTTGGCATGCGGACGTTCCTTGCCCGGATGATCTCGTCCACAATGCCCTCGCCCACGTGCTTTATTCCCAGGAGTCCGTAGCGTATGCTTCCGTTCTCGGACTCGAAGTGCTTCTGGCTCCTGTTTACGTCAGGAGGCAGCACCTTTATCCCCATGTCGCTGGCGTTCCTTATAAGCCCCGCGACGGCGTCATTGCTGGCCGGGTAGGTCATGAGGCTCGCCATGAACTGCACAGGGTAATAGGTCTTGAGCCACGCTGTCTGGTATGCCACTACGGCGTAGGCCGCGGCGTGGGACTTGTTGAAGGCATAGGCCGCGAAGCTCGTCATCTCGTCGAAGATGATGTTGGCCTCTTTTTCGGGGATGCCGTTCCTTATGCAGCCCGGCACGTCCACGGAGCCGTCCTCGTGGAGCTTTCCGCTGACGAAGTACTCCCTTTCCTTGGCCATCACGTCCGCCTTCTTCTTGGACATGGCGCGGCGCACAAGGTCCGCCCTTCCGTAGGAGTAGCCTCCCAGCGCCCTTACTATGTCCATTACCTGCTCCTGGTAGACTATGCAGCCGTAGGTCGGAGAGAGTATGGGTTCCAGCTGGGGCACAAGGTATTTTACCTTCTTCGGGTTCTTTTTGCACTCTATGTATTTCGGTATCGAATCCATCGGACCCGGCCTGTACAGCGAGATGCCCGCTATGAGGTCCTCCAGGCAGTCCGGCTGGAGCTCCTGCATGAAGCTCGTCATACCGGCGGATTCAAGCTGGAATATGCCTACGGTGTTTCCGTCGGATATGGTCCTGAAGACCTTGGGATCGTCGTACGGGATGCTGTGCAGGTCTATCTCAAGCCCCGTGTCTTTCTTTATCATGCGGAGGCAGTCCTGGATGGCTGTAAGGTTTCTAAGGCCCAGGAAATCCATCTTAAGGAGCCCCAGGTGCTCTATCTCCGTCATCGTGAACTGGGTGGCAAGGCCTCTGTCGGACGCCACCAGCGGCACAACATCGTCTACCGGCTCGGAGGATATCACCACGCCGGCCGCGTGCGTGCCCACGTTCCTTGAGAGACCCTCAAGTATCCTTGCGGTGTCCACTATCTGGTGCACCAGCGGATCCGCGTCGTATGCTGCCTTAAAGTCCGGAGAGGTCTCAAGGGCTTTATCCAGCGTTATCTTGAGCTCGTCCGGTATCTCCTTGGATATCTCCAGGGACTTGTTGAACGGAAGCTCGTAGACCCTTGCAACATCCTTGAAGGCGGCTCTGGCCTTCAGCGTTCCGAAGGTGGATATCTGCGACACGTTGTCCTCGCCGTAGCGTCTCTTTACGTAATCTATGACCTCTCCGCGGCGCTCTATGCAGAAGTCCATGTCTATATCCGGCATGGATACGCGCTCTATGTTCAGGAAGCGCTCAAAGATGAGGCTGAACTTTATCGGGTCTATGTCCGTTATCTCCATGGTGTAGGAGACTATGGATCCCGCGGCGGAGCCTCGTCCGGGGCCTACCATTATGCCGTTTCCCTTGGCGTAGTTGACGAAGTCCCAGACTATGAGGAAGTATCCCACATAGCCCATCTTCTCTATAGTCTGTATCTCGTAGCGCATGCGCGCCTTAAGCTCCTCGGAGACGGTAGGCGCAAGGCTCTCCATGTCCTCGGGAGGAACAGCCGGCTGCTTTCTGGCGCTGGACGGGCTCTTTTCCGTGCTGCCGTAGCGGTACTCAAGGCCGGACCAGCAGAGGTATTCGAAATAGCTGTGCTCGCTGTACCCTTCCGGGACCTTGAACTTCGGTATGTGGTACTTTCCGAACTCGAAGTCGAAATTGCACTTGTCCACCACTTCCTGGGTGTTGTCTATGGCCTCGGGGACCTCGCGGAACAGCGCCCTCATCTCCTCCTCGGACTTGAGATAGAACTGGTCGTTGGGGAAGGTCATCCTGTCGGTCTCGGAGAGGAAGCTCTTGGTGCCTATGCACAGCAGTACGTCGTGTGCCTTTGCGTCCTCCTGGTTTATGTAGTGGACGTCGTTGGTGGCTACCATCTTTATGCCAAGCTCCGCGGACAGCTTCCGAAGGCCTCTGTTTACGCGTATCTCTTCCTCAAGGCCCTGGTCCTGAAGCTCCAGGTAGAAATCCTCGCCGAACAGCCCCTTGAAGTACAGGGCCTCTTCCCTTGCGGTGTCGTAGTCTCCGTCCATCAGGGCGCGCTGTATCTTTCCGACAAGGCACGCGGAAAGGCATACCAGCCCCTCGTGATATTTGTCCAGAAGCTCGTGGTCTATGCGAGGCTTATAGTAATAGCCTTCCTTGTAGGCAAGGGACACCATCCTTATGAGGTTCCTGTAGCCGGTCTCGTTCTTTACCAGCAGCACAAGATGATACTGGTGGCGGTCCAGCTGGGAGTCCTTGTCGAAGCGGGACCGGGGCGCCACGTAGCACTCGCAGCCTATGAGAGGCTTTATCCCCGCCTTCTTGGCTTCCTCGTAGAAGCGCACCGCTCCGAACATTACGCCGTGGTCCGTAATGGCCATGGAGCTCATGCCGAGCTCCTTTGCCTTTGCCATAAGCTTATCTATGCGGCAGGCTCCGTCCAGAAGACTGTATTCTGTATGTACATGTAAATGAGTAAATGCCATTTATCTTAACTCCATAGATAATCGATTATACCACAAACTGAGCCGCGGCGACACAGTAAGCTCAAAAAACAAAAAAAGAACACGGAGCCCTGTGAAAGGCCCCGCGTTTTATCATCTTGTGTATTAGTGTATCAGTGTCCGCTTCCTGCCTGGCGTACCTCTTCCGGATCGTTGTGGACGTACATCTTGCTGATGGCCGGGCGCGGTCCGCCGGGCTTTCTCGGAACGGGAACGTTCCCCTCCATGGCCTTTGTCCTGTGGAGCTTTACGCCGTTCTTCTGAAGCACCGCCTGAAGCTCCTTAACATCCACGTGCTGCAGATCCGTGCCGTTCTTTATGGCAAGGGCAGCTGCCGTTCCGGCGGCTTCTCCGGTGAGCACGCAGGCGGGTATGAACCTCATGATGGCCCAGCCCCTGCCGCTTGCGGATACCATGCGGCCCGCGGCTGCAACGTTGGTCAGCTTGTCGGTTATGAGCCCTCCGTACGGAAACTCATAGACCGTTGCGGGCTTGTCCAGGGAAGCAATGACACAGCCTATGGAATCCTCTATGTGGTACTCGGCGTCGTATTTCAGCTCGTCGTTACCGATGAGCCTTCTTGTCATGCGGAACTGAGGGAGCGTCGGCATGGAGATCATGCAGAAGTCCGGGGACTGGTGCTTCTTGAGGAAGTCCAGAGCCAGCCCGCGGCTTAAGCGTATGTACTTGTTGACGCCCTCGCTGGTGGTTCCGTCGCAGGTGAGGTCTTCCTTCTCGTCTCCTGCTCCGCCGCTGGGGGTAAGTCCCAGCCACCTGAGCGGCGTGGCCAGCATCATGTCGCCCTTCTCTATGCCCTCCTTCATGAGCTTGAAATCCAGCTCATGGAACCAGTGGGATACTATGGTGGGCAGGGTCTCGGTGTCCGCTCCGGCTCTGTAGAGGAGGTCGGAGTCTCCGGACGCGTCTATGAACATCTTGGCCATGTAGGCGGTCCTTCCGGACTTGTTCTCAACGACTATTCCCTTGACTGTCTTTCCGTCCATTATGGGTTCGGAGAACACGGTGTCGAAGACCACGTCTATACCCTCCTCCTCCGCGAACTCATCGAGAGCCAGCACCGCGGCGGGTATGTTGAAGTTCGTCTGGTAGCGCTCGCTGTCCTTAGGCGCCGTATCCGGCTTGTTCCTCCACACCTCGGGGAGGTTGTCGTAGCTGTACTTTATGCATACGTGCAGCAGGTCCTCGGCAAGTCCGCCGTAGACCTTGTTGCCGTTGCCGTCGTCTATGGGAAGGTAGATGCACACGTGCCCCATGGTGGCGAGGCCGCCCAGGGCTATGGTCTTTTCTATGAGTGTCACCTTCATGCCCTGCCTTGCGGCAGCTGCTGCCGCGGCTACGCCTGCGAGCCCTCCTCCGACTACCACTACGTCGGTCTCTTTTACTACAGGTACCTCCCTTTCAGGGATCTTAATTCCGCTCATAGCGATCCTCCTTGCACTTTCTGCGCGATAAGCCTGTCTGCTTACTGATATTATACGACAAAAATTAAACGAATGCTACAACACCCACTGACAATTGCCAAACAACTTTTTAGTGCAGTTAATCATGCTGTCTGTTTGTGCTATTCTTGATTTTTGCTTTCTACTGTTCTATTATATAAACACAAACTATCCATTTAATTTTTGTAAAAAAACACAATTATTAGGAATGTTGACATGAGGCGGATCAAAAGGACTCTAAAATCAATTTTGGCGGCTTTGCTTGTTATTGCTATTACCGGGGCTGCTCCCGTTTTTGAATAAAGCGATCATTAACACACTGAGCAACAGAGTGCTCACGATCGCTGGTCAGAAGAGAGAGACAGTGTTCCGTATTATCACTATATTAACCTGATGTATTAGGGGAATTAGTATGGACGATCAGATCATTTGCCCAAAATGCGGCAAGCCAATGGAAAAGGGCCATTTATTCTCTAACACCATTCATACTGTCGTCTACTGGATGCCCGGAGACAAAAGACCCTACTGGCATGGCGTCAGAATGTTCCTGTACGACGTAAAAAACATGGGCGGAGAACTGATAACAGGAGACCGCCCGGATAACAAGTGTATGCTTAATGGCTTTTCATCCGATGCCTACTATTGCAGGGATTGCAGATGCGGGTATTTTGAAGCGAGGGAACCATCAGACAAAAGTGTTGTCTGGTAGTGTATACTAAATAAGATTATCTCCCCAGCTCAGGGAATTCTCCGAGCAGAGGCAGCAGCTGCTGCACTATCATATCCACCCCTCCGGGGATATCGCTCTCCACGTTCATGGGCATGACAGGATCGTGGAGAGATTTTCTTATCAGCAGCCATCCGCAGCCGTGCTCCTTGTTGAAGTTGATGCGGACGCCCTCGTAGTTGGGAAGCTCAAGGGACGCACCGGGTATCTCTCCTGCCTTTACCGCTGCCTCTATGCGGTCCAGGACGCCCTGAGCGTAGGACGCAAAGTCCTCCGCGCCAATCTTAAAGCGTATCTCCTTTGCCTCCAGCGGATCCTCCAGCTTTTCCAGGAGCGAGGAGATCCCGAGGCCCCTTTCTTTAAGCTGCGCGGCCTTTATCACTATGCGTGTGGCAAGGTAGGCACCGTCGTCCAGGAACCAGTTCTCCTTCATGGCGGCGTGGCCTGAGGTCTCTATGGCCAGCTGGCAGTCCGTGCCCGCCGCATTGAGCTCCAGTCCCTTGTTTATGACGTTTTTATAGCCCCTCTTAAAGCGCAGGTGCTTAAGCCTAAGGTCCTCCGTAAGGAACCTGCCCAGCTGGGTGCTGGTGATGCTGTCGGTAACTATTGTGGTGCCGGGATGGCCTTCGGACGCCAGCACCGCAGCAAGAGCCACTATGCGGTTCCTGCCTATCTCCCTTCCGTGCTCGTCGACGGCGGCGGAACGGTCCACGTCGGTATCGAATATTATTCCGAGGTCGGCTTTCGCGGCTTTGACCGCCGCGCATATGCTCTCCATGGCTTCCTTGTTCTCCGGATTGGGGATGTGGTTTGGGAAGCTGCCGTCCGGCTCCAGGAACTGGCTGCCGCTGCAGTCCGCGCCCAGAGGCTCCAGGACATCGGAGACGTAGAAGCCCCCGGCTCCGTTGCCCGCGTCCACGACTATCTTAAGCCCTTTCAGCGGCTGCCCGAAGACTTCCCTTCCGGTCTTTTTGTCTATGGCGGGTTCCTCTCCAAGGCCTTTGCATATAATCCGCTTGAGGTGTATGGCGTAGAAGTCCATGAGATAGAACTCGTAGACCGAGGGGACAGCATTAGCCCCCGCAGAGCTTTCCTCTGCGTATTCAATTATCTTCGAGATGTCCGCCTTGTCCAGGCCTCCGTCCCTTGTAAAGAACTTAAGGCCATTGCGCTCCATCGGAAGGTGGCTTGCTGTTATCATGACAGAGCCCTCCGGCGCCACCTCGTCGTTTACCGTCGCCATGAACATGGCAGGCGTCGTGGCCATGCCGCAGTCCAGGACGGACGCTCCGGCTTTTCCCAGCGCCTCGCAGAGCACCTCCTGTATGTGAGGGCCCGTGATGCGGGAATCCCTTCCCACGGCTATCCCGAGGCTCTCGGGAGCCTTTCCGCATCTTTCCGACAGCCAGCGGACGAAGCCTCGTCCGAGGTCTGATACCGCCTCATCGGTCAGGTTGACGGGCTTTCCGCCCGGGACCTCCATGGCAACGCCTCTTATGTCAGAGCCGTTCTGCAGCGCTTTGTAATCCTTCATCTCTTCCTCCGGGCCGATATGCCCCAACGCGTTTTTCTCTGTCTATATTTTAGCCTTTTTGCGTTCTCGTGGCAACAAAAACCGGCCCGCAGGCATCAGGCCGGATGAAACGTTTTTTCAGTTTACTGCTCGAACAGCGCAAAATCCAGGATGCCCTTTTCAGTTATCTCCGAGTGCCCGTTTATCCCGAACACATGGCGGACGTTTTCGACAGTAAGGACGTCCATCGGCGCCCCTTCCGCATAGACCTTTCCGTCGGATATCATGTACAGGTAGTCGCAGTAATGGGCGGCCAGCCTCAGGTCGTGTATCACTATGACGGTGGTCTTTCCGCTGTTCTTAAGGTAGTCCATTACGAAGAGCTGGTGCTTTATGTCCAGATGGTTCGTAGGCTCGTCCAGTATGAACATGTCCGCGCCCTGCACCACGGCTCTTGCGATGAAGACCATCTTCCGCTCTCCTCCGGAGAGCCTCTGTATGCTCCTGTCCGCGAACTGGTATACTCCGAGGTCCACCATGGCGGTATCCACCAGTATCTTGCCGCGCCTCTTGTCCTGGCGTGCGTAAAGACCCATGGTGACCACGTCGCGCACGGAAAAATCGAAAGCGACGGACTGGTCCTGCCCCACGTAGCCTATCATGGAGGCAAGCTCCCTCGGGGTATATTCCTTCGTAGGCTTTCCGTTTACCATAACGGTCCCGCGGTGGTTGTTCACTATGCCGAAGGTCGTTTTAATGAGCGTGGACTTTCCGCAGCCGTTGGCGCCTACTATCCCTACGATCTTTCCCTCGAGAGACTTCAGCGTCACTCCGCTGAGTATGTCCTTTCCTCCCAGCTTTACGCAGATATCCTCATAGCTTATATTCATTTTCCGCGCCCTCCGTATCTGTTCTTTATCATCAGGAACATGAAGAACGGCGCACCTATGAATGCCGTAACTATGCCCAGCGGCAGCTCGGAGGCTCCGTGGGAGCTCCTTGCGAAGGCATCGGCCCACATTATGTAGCTGGCTCCGAAAAGAGCGCTCATGGGCATCACTACCCTGTTGTCGCTGGTCCTGGAAAGAAGCCTTACCACATGAGGCACCACAAGGCCCACAAAGCCTATGATGCCTGTGATGGACACGAGTGAAGCGACTACCACGGAGCAGACTATGAACATGGTGGATCTGAAAAGCTTAACTCTCATGCCCATGGCAGCCGCGTCCTCGTCACCCATCATTATCATGTTGAACCTGGATCCCATTATCGTAAAGATCACCAGGCCGACACAGACCAGCACCGCGGGAATGGACAGAGTCTTCCACTGAGCGGCGGATATGGCTCCCATCTGCCAGTTGTAGACCGCGGCTATGCTCTCGGGGCTCTTTGCCCTGAAGACCAGGTAGCTGGTTATAGCGCTCATGACCGCGTTGACTGCCGTACCGGCAAGGAGCAGCGTCACCGGCTGGAGCTTGCCGCCTCCGGCGCGCTTCGCGAGTATGTATACCACAAAGGCCGAGAAGAGCGCTCCCGCGAAGGCGAAGGTCGTAGTCTGGTACTGCCACTCTATGAAGCCTATAGGCGCAAGCAAAGCTATTGCCGCGCCCGCGGAAGCTCCGGAAGAAACGCCCAGCACGTAGGGGTCCGCTATCGGGTTTAATACCAGCGCCTGCATCGCCGCGCCGCAGATGGAAAGGCCGACGCCTACGAGGAGCGCGAAAAGCGTCCTGGGCAGACGTATCAGCCAGACTATCTTAAAAGTCACGTCGTCGAACTCGCCCGCGGCTATCCTGGCTCCGCCGTTGAATACGCGGTCGGTAAGGATGGAGTAAACGTCCTTAAAGGATATCTCCGTCGCGCCCACACCGACCGTATATATCAGCGTAAACACCAGCAGGACCGCGAGGATCACATACAGAAAAATATGCCAGGTCCTGTGTTTCATGATCTCGTTTCTTTACTTCTTGAAGAGATCCGGGTAGAAGTACTCTGCCATCTTCTGGCAGGCGTTTGCGGCGCGGATGTCCTGCATTACCTCAACAAGAGGTATGATAAGGAATCTGTCGTTCTTTACGGCAGGGATGTCCGCGCAGGCAGGATTGCTCTTGATCTTGTTGATCTTCTCCTCAACGGTCTGCTTGCCGTAGTCGTTGATTATTATGATGTCCGGGTTAGCCGTAACGAGCACCTCAACGGAGCACATGAACCAGCGGGAATCCGCCATCTTTCTTGTGGTGTTGATGCCGCCCGCGAGCTCTATGAGGTTGCTCTCAAGACCTGCCGCTGTGGTGTAGATCTGGTCTTCCTTGAACATGTCGTATACGAATACCCTGGGCTTGTCCTCGTCCTTTACGTCCTTTACCTTGGCGTTGGTAGCGGCTATCTGGTCCTTCATCTTCTGGATGACCTCTTCGGCCTTGGCCTCTACCTTGAAGATCTTTCCAAGGTTCCTGATGTCGGTGTAGATGTCCTCTACGGTCTCATCGGGAACGATGGTGCCTGTTATGGTCAGGCAGTTTACCTTGGCGTTGGCGAACTGCTCGTAGGTGCCCCACGAGGTGTCCTTGAAGGCGCTTACCTGGCCTATGATAAGGTCCGCGCCCGTGGCGACAGCGGTCTCATATGTGTTCTTGATCTCCGGTATGTTCTTGAAATAGTCCGCAAGCTCGGGGAGCGGCTTTTCCGCCGGGTTGGTGGCGATGTTCTTTCCCACGATCTTGTCCGCAAGTCCGAGCATTACCATGTTCTCGGCAGCGTACAGATGGCAGCAGAGGACCTTCTCCGGCATCTTGGTGAATGTCACGGTGCGTTCGCCGTTCTGGATGGTGACTGTGCCGTATTCGTCCTTTGAGGGCGCGTTATTGCCGTTGTTGGTGTTGCCGGGCGCCGGCGCGGTGTTGTTCTGCGTGCCGCACGCGGTAAGCACACCGAGTGCCATTACCAGCGCCAGCACGAGCGCGATGATCTTTCTGATTTTCATGTTTACCTCCTTTTGAAAAATAGAATATTATCAGTGAGTGCCCCTTACGATCTTTATGCCGCGCTCCTGAAGATACTCAAGAGCCTCGGTTATGACGGGGCATTCCTTACCAAGGTCTTTGCGCACGGTGCATACGCCCACATGACATACCTCCGTGCCTATGGATACTATGCGGTCCAGCTTTTCCTTAAAGCCTTCGTCGATCCCTGCCTCACAGCCGTTGCAGCGGGCCATGGCAACAAGTTCCAGGTCTGTCCCCGCATATTGTTCAAAGTGCTTCGTTCTGCCGTTGAACGCCTTAAGACAGCCCGCTCCCGTACAGACCTCATTGGCCTTCAGGCAGTTTATCATTGCTATCTTCATTGCCTAAGCCTCCTTAAGATTAGAGAAGAACGTTACATGCAGCTTGCCGCTTCTGGGATGCCTCTCAACGGAGCATTCCACCTCGTATACGTTCCTTATGAGCTCCTCGGTGATTATCTCCTCGGTTGGTCCGTCGGCCACTATGCAGCCGTCCTTAAGAACGTACACGTAATTGCAGTACATCAGCGTCAGGTTTAGATCGTGCAGAGCAGCCAGCACCCCCACGCCCAGGGACTTTACCACATCCATTATCTGGATCTGGTACTTTATGTCCAGATGGTTGGTGGGCTCGTCGAGTATAAGCATCTCCACCTGCTGCGCAAGGGCCCTTGCAAGGATTATCCTCTGCTTCTCACCTCCGGAAAGAGTCAGAAAGCTGCGGTCCTTGAAGTCCAGCATGTCCACCTTTCTCAGCGCCTCGTGGGCTATGGCGTAGTCCTCTTCGGTATCCTTTTCGAAGGCCTTCTTGTGGGGAGACCTGCCCATGAGGACCATGTCCTCTACCGTAAAATCAAAGGCCAGGTTGTTGAACTGGCTCACTACGCCCATGCGCTTTGCGGTCTGCCTGTAATCCAGCATCCTTATGTCTGCATCGTCAAGGTAGATATACCCCGCGGAAGGCTTGAGGACCCTGTATATGCTTTTCAGGAGCGTGGTCTTGCCGCTTCCGTTGGGGCCGAGGAGACCTACGAAATCGTTGTTCTTTACCTGAAGGGATACTTTTTTTACGATGTCCTTTCTGGATAGGGTAACGACGACATCTTTTGTTTCCAGCTTCATCTGTCGCCACCCCCGAATCCGTAGGACTTCTTGATCATCATGTAAACGAAGATCGGGGCTCCTATCGCGGAGGTTATGACACCTATCGGGATCTCCGAGTTGGGCATCACTACCCTTGCCAGCACGTCTGTCCATATCAGGAATATCCCGCCGGAAAGAGCCGCTATCGGAAGAAGGAACCTGTGGTCGGATCCTACGAAGCCCCTTACGATATGCGGCACCATAAGGCCGACAAAGCCCACTATACCGCAGGTGCATACCGCAACGGCCGAGAGCAGCGAGGTTATGAGCATGTATATCCTGCGCCTCTTGCCAAGGTCTATGCCCAGCGTAATGGCAGCTTCGTCTCCCAAAAGCAGCGTGTTCATAGTCCTAAGCTGAGTCAGGAAGAACAGCAGCCCGGCAGCGGCACATATTCCCGGCAGCGGAAGATTGTGCCATCTTGCCGCTGTCATGCTGCCCATCAGCCAGTAGGTGACGTTTTTCATGTTCTCCGCGTCCTGGCCTATGTACACTATGATGTTCGTAAAGGCTCCGCAAAGACTTCCTACCACGCAGCCCGCCAAAACCAGTTTGGCGGATGTGATCCTTCCGCCGCCTATGTGCGCAAGAGCCATGACAAGAGCCATGGCGCCAAGCGCTCCGAGGAACGCCCAGAATGCAGTGCCCATGGTAGCCAGAAATCCCGTAAAGATCGCCGACGCTCCTACCATTATCGAGAATGTCGCGCCCAGTGAGGCTCCGGAAGAGATGCCCAGAATATACGGGTCCGCAAGCGGGTTCTGCACTGTAGCCTGCATCACCACGCCGCACATGGCGAGGAGGACGCCTACTATCGCGCCCATCATTACTCTGGGCATCCTTACGTTCCAGACTATCTCATACATAGTCCCTTTTGACGCAAAGTCCAGGTCTCCGATAAGTATACCGGTCTCTATGGAGCCTATCTTAAAGTGTGTGGCATTGTAAAGCACTATGCGGTATACGTCTCCAAGCGGTATCTTCACCGCTCCGATGGTGACCGCAAGCAAAATGGACAGCACAAGGATGATGATAAAGACTATTATCATCATCCTTAAAACTATGTGCTTCCTGTTTATCAGTGATTCCCTGCTCATTTACCGTACATGAAGTTGAACATGGCCTCTACGGAGGGCACCATGCGGATGCCGCCGCCGTATACGTCAGTGAGGTTTACAGCCATTACCTTGCCGTTCTTTACAGCGGGAACTTCGGCCAGAGCCTCTACACCGGTGATGGTGGCGATAGCAGCAGCCTCGCACTCAGCGGTGGTCTTGCCTTCTTCTTCCATGTAATCTACGATTATGACTTCGGGATTGATCTTAACTATGTCCTCTATGGAGAGGTTTCCTCCTGCAGGAAGAGCGTACTCGCCGCCCGCCTTGACTACGAGGTTTCCGGTAAGGGTGTTGCTGCCCCAGCAGTACCAGCTGCCTTCGCCCATGGGTTCTATGATCACGGCTCTGTACGGAGACCTGTCGAGGCTGGCTACCTTCTCGTCGATCTTCTGGATGAGAGCCTTGGTGTCGGCAATATACTTGTCGGTCTTGTCCTCTATGTCGAATATCGCTCCGATGTCTGCGATGTCTGCAAGTACCGCATCAAGATCCCTCTTGTTTACGGTGTTGTTGGAGCAGCGGAGTATCATGGTGTTGGTACCGAGCTTGTGCCACTCGGAAACATCGCCCAGGGACTTGTCCGCAAAGGCGCTCCTCCATCCGAAGATGAAGTCCGGCTCAAGTGCAAGCACAACTTCCTTGGAGGGGTAGCCCTTTACGGTAAGCTCCTTGCCTGCTGCCTTGAGGGCATCGTACTGAGCCTGAAGGTCGGACCTTACGGCACCGTCGAGGTAAGCCATTCCGGCGATGTACTTGTCAAGGCCGAAGTAGAGCATCAGCTCTGTCTGGGTCTGGTTGGTGCAGACTACCTTTTCCGGCATCTTGTCGAAGGTCACCTTTATCTGCTCCTTGGCATAGTTGTAGGTGTCGATGGTGACAGGATAGTGGCTTGCGACCGGCTCTGTGTTGGTATTGTTGCCGTTATTGCCGTTGTTGGTGTTGCCGGGCGCCGGCGCCGTGTTGTTTTGTGTGCCGCACGCGGTAAGCATTCCAAGTGCCATTACCAGCGCCAGCACGAGCGCGATGATCTTTCTGGTCTTCATTCTTTTCTCCTTTTCTTAAGAACCAATTAAAAGCGCTTTCCGGTACCTTCCGGAAAGCGCAGATCATCCGTTAACTGCAGGCGCAAAAAGCCCCGCGTGAAAACAACATGTTCAGACAAGCTACTCTCTCAGGAAGATACTTATCGTTCCGCTCAGGCAGGTCTCCTGACTTCGGGTCTTTGCGTGGCGCGCCTTCTCACCTCTTGGGCAATGGCATGTTGCGCTTAAGCTCTCCGTTACAGTGACCGGATCGTACGGGATTCGCACCCGTTTCCCTATTATCCCCGGATACCCGGGGCACCTGAACAGTGATCGTTACTGTTGGATTATATCACAGTTATGTAAAATAATATACTTATTTGCCTGTCAAATAAATATTTATGCTTCCGCGTGCGCGGTCCCCAGCAGCCCTATCTCGGCGGCATGCTGCCTCATGCCCTCTATGCATATGGCAGCCACCTCGGAGACCTCCATCCCAAGCAGCCCGCAGCCCTTCTTTATGAGCTCGCGGTCGCACTTGGCGGCGAACTTTTTGTCCTTGAACTTCTTCATGAAGCTCTTTACCTCAAGGTCCGATATCCCCTCCGGGCGCATCCTCGCGCAGGCCTGGATTATTCCCGTAAGCTCGTCCACGGCAAACAGGCTCTTTTCCATGTCGGTCTGCGGCTCCACGTCGTTAATGATGCTCCAGCCGTGGCTCATTATGGCGCGCACGTCCTCCGGGGATACTCCCGCGGCCAGCAGCGGCTCCTCCGTGTACTGAAGGTGCTCCTCCGGATGCTTCTCGTAGTCGTAGTCGTGGAGATAGCCCACGGCCATCCAGTGCTCCTTGTCCTCCCCGAAATGCTCGGCCATGGCGCCCATGGCATAGCAGACGTTAAGGGAGTGTATTATGAGGTGATCCTCCGTCACCATGTCCTTATTGAGCTCTTTTGCCTTTTCAAGTGTAAGATCCATAGTATCCTTCCTTTCTGCCTCCTGCGCGGATGTCCACTGGAAAGCGATCCTGGGGCTTCCGTTGGCAAGATATATTATCCCGCACTCCTTAAAGCCGTGCTTCCTTACAAGGTGCAGCATCGGCGCATTGTCCCTGTGGGTGTCTATCCTTATGTTGTCCGAGCGCTTTTTGCAGTATTCCATGGCAGCGTCGAATACCCCGCGGGCGCCGTCGGCCCTTGCTATCCTGTGTATGGTAAGGTACGGCCTGTCGTTGAGCCATCCCCGGCCCTCTATGTAACCGTAGGTGGGATCCGCTCCGGAAAACAGTGCGAACACTCCGCAGATAACGTCTCCGTCGCACACCGCGAGGCTCCTGCCCACCTCAAGGTCCTTATCTATGAGCTCCTCTCTTGGCGTTATGTTCCCCCACTGGTTGGGGTTTCCGCCTTCTGCCATGCGCTTCCTTGCGGAGGCATAGATCTCCAATAGCCTGTCCTTATCCTTTTTTTCAGCTGTCCTTATGGTATACAACTCGGGCCTCCTACTTTTTGTTCACGAAGTAATTGTTGAACACGGCCGATATGAAGCCGCCGAAATACCTGCAGCCCACATTGAAGACCATGTACCGGGCAAAGCCGGTATAGAACAGCTTCATCAGGACTCTTGAAAAGCGGAACCTTGCCCTGAGCCTTCGCGCATAGCGCCTGTACATGTCCTGATCTCCGGTGGATACGGACTCCGCGGCTTTCTGTCCGCTCTTAAGCCCGTACCTAAGTCCCGAGAGCGTAAACGGGTCGCAGGCGCCGAGAGCGTCTCCCGCGAAATATGCGCAGCCGTCCAGTATTGGCTCCTTTACTCCTATAGGCGTGAACGCGGCGTGCAGTGAGCCCTCCCTGATGAGGCTGTCTGGATCGAAGCCCGCGCCCCTCATGTATGATGCAAAGAGCTCCTGATAATCTGCGTCCTTCCTGAATTCGTCCGTAAGACCTATGTTGGTAAGCCCGCCGAAGCTGCTTATCCATCCGTAGCCCTTAGGGGATATGCCAAAATGCAGCTCTATGCTGTCCGGCCGGCCGCTTTGGAATATGAGCTGCATGGCTATGTTGCGCCTCTGCGCCTCCTGAAGTCTGCAGCCGGTGCCCATGGTGCCGTCCGCTATGACGAGCTTTCCGAAGCTCACCGTATCCTGATCGTTGACGGTGACCGTCCGCGAAGGCAGATCTATGGAGCTTACGCGGCAGTTTTCCTCTATGCAGACGCCCTTTTCCTTTGCGAGCCTGAAGAAGGCGTGGTCCAGCTCCATCCTGTCTATGCCCCGGTTGGTATACAGGAAGCGGTTGGTTATCTTCTGGCGCTCCCTGCCCCTGAAATATATGCCGAAATCCTCTATGAAGGAATAATGGCACTCCTCTATGTTGAGCCCGAAGGACTCGTATGCCTGCCTTGTCTTGCCTGTGATGTATCCCGCGCAGCACTTGTCACGCGGGAATTCGAAGCGCTCCAGCACTACGAAGTCCTCCGCGCCCAGCTCTTTCAGCGTAAGCGCGCACGCAAGCCCCGCAGGCCCTGCGCCTATTATTACTGTATCGTAATGACTTTTAAGCATTAAGTAAGTGGTCCCTACGCGCTCTTTTCCTTGTCCTTTGCAGCAGAGAAGAGGCTCCTCAGCCTTATGGTTATGGCTCCCATGTTGGATATCTCGTCTATCTTTATCTGGGTGTACAGCTTGCCGGCGCTCTCAAGTATTGAGCGCACCTCGTCTGTCGTTATGGCATCCACGCCGCAGCCGAAGGACACCAGCTGCACAAGGTTTATACGGCTGGTCTTTGGGAGCTGCGCTATGTACTTTGCGGCAGCGTAGAGCCTCGCGTGGTAGGTCCACTGGTTGCGGACGTCCACCGCAAACGGCGCTATGCGGCTGCTGAGACTGTCCTCGGTTATGACCACCGCCCCCAGGCGGCAGATCAGCGTGTCTATGCCGTGGTTTATCTCCGGGTCCACATGGTATGGCCTTCCGGCAAGGACTATCACCGGCATGTCCTTTTCTTCCGCGATCTTCATGAACTCGTCGGCCTTAGCGCGCACCTTTTCGAAATATCCGGCAAGAGCCGAGTAGGCCTTGTCCGCCGCGGCCTTTATCTGCCCCTTCTTAAGCTCCGGGAAGTACCCGGGAAGTATTTTGGATATGCGTCCGGTGAACTGCTTTTTGTCCGCCAGGCTCATGAAATCATCTATGAAGGCTATGCCCTTGAAGTCCGCCGTATTCAGCTTCAGAAGCTGCGGATAATAGGCCACTACCGGGCAGTTGAAGTGGTTGACGCCCAGCCCCTCCTCCGTGTTGTAGCTCATGTTCGGGTAGAATATGGCGTCCGGCTGCTGCTGCAGCAGATACTCCAGGTGGCCGTGCATCAGCTTGGCCGGGTAGCAGGCGGTGTCGGACGGTATGGTGTGCTGGCCGCTTAAGTATATCCTTCTTGTGGAGAACGGAGACACCATGACATTAAAGCCCAGCTCCTTAAAGAAGGCATGCCAGAACGGCAGGAGCTCGTAGTTGTTGAGTCCCATGGGTATTCCTATGGTCTTCTTCTGCGGATCCTGAATGTCCGACATCAGCTCGCCTAAGAGCTGCTGCTTGTACTTGTAGAGGTCGTAGTGCTCCTTAATGTTGTCGCCCTTTACCGGCCTGTCGCAGCGGTTGCCCGCAATAAAGCGCCTGCCGCCTCCGAAGTCGTTTATCGTAAGGCTGCAGTTGTTGCCGCAGCCATGGCAGGTGGCCGTAGTCACCTTGTGTGTGAAGTCTGAAAGCTCCTTGGGTCCGAGCAGCGCCTCTTTAGCGTCTGATGCGCCGTGGTCCATCGCGTACAGAGCCGCTCCGTAGGCGCCCATAAGCGGCGCGAAGGCCGGACGTATGACGTTTGCCCCTATTTCCTGCTCAAAGGCGCGCAGCACGGAATCGTTCAGGAAGGTACCGCCCTGAACGACTATGTTCTTTCCAAGAGACTCGGCGCTTGCGCAGCGTATGACCTTGTAGAGAGCATTCTTTACAACACTTATGGAAAGCCCCGCGGCAATGTCTTCCACCGCGGCGCCGTCCTTTTGGGCCTGCTTTACGGAGCTGTTCATGAACACCGTGCAGCGGGACCCCAGATCCACAGGCTTCTTTGCGTAAAGACCGAGCCTTGCGAACTCCGCGGAGCTGTAGCCAAGAGCCCCCGCGAAAGTCTGCAGGAAGGATCCGCAGCCGGAAGAGCAGGCCTCGTTGAGGTATATGCTGTCTATCGCGCCTCCCCTTATCTGGAAGCACTTGATGTCCTGTCCGCCTATGTCCAGGATGAAATCCACGTCCGGGCAGAACTTTTTGGCGGCGGTGTAATGAGCCACCGTTTCCACAACTCCAGTGCCCACGCGGAAGGCGTTTCTAATTATCTCCTCGCCGTAGCCTGTAACGGCAGAGCCGAGTATCTTTATGTCAGGGCAGTCGCTGTACAGCTGCTGCAGATAGCTCCTTACTATGGGCACAGGGTTGCCGTTATTCGGAGTATAAAGAGGCCTGAACACGTTGCCTTCCCTGTCCGCAAGCACCAGCTTTACGGTGGTGGAACCTGCGTCTATGCCGAGGTACATCTCGTCCGCGGGCTCGTAGACCTCGCGTATGCCTTCGGAGGCTTTCCTGTGCCTTTCGCAGAAAGCCGCGTATTCCTCCTCGCTCGTAAACAGGGGCGTGCAGGATGTGTAGCCTTTGCCGCTGCCGCGATTCGCGAGCTTGTCTAAAAGCTGCGGTACGTCTATGGGCTCGGCGCTTCCCGCCCACGCGGCGCCCATGGCCACGTAATAGAGGGAGTTCTCAGGGCACGCGCCCTTTGCGCCCAGGACGTCGTCGAACGCCGCCCTTAGCTGCGGAATGTATGTGAGCGGTCCGCCCAGGTAGAGTATGTTTCCCTTTATCTCTCTGCCCTGCGCAAGACCGGCTATAGTCTGATTGACCACCGCGTAGAAGATGCTCACGGCTATGTCCTCTTTTCTGGCTCCCTGGTTAAGGAGAGGCTGAACGTCGGACTTGGCGAACACTCCGCAGCGGCTGGCTATGGTGTACAGCTTCTCGTGCCTTGCCGCAAGAGAGTCCATCTCCTCCGTAGGCACCTGCATCAGGGCAGCCATCTGATCTATGAAGGCTCCCGTGCCGCCTGCGCAAGTACCGTTCATGCGCATCTCAAAGCCGCCGGTAAGGAAGAGTATCTTGGCGTCCTCCCCGCCCAGCTCTATAACCACGTCCGTGTCCGGAGCAAGCCTCTTTACGGCTACTCTCTCCGCGTAGACCTCCTGCACAAAGGGAAGCCCCATGCTCTCCGCAAGGCCCATGCCCGCGGAGCCGGATATGGCAAGCTCAAAGCTCTCGCCGGGGTACTCAGAGAGCACCTGGCCGAGCATGTCCTTAAGGCATTCGTCTATCTTGGAGAGGTGCCTTAGATATCTGGCGAATATCAGCGCGCCGCTCTCGTCCATGACGGCGCATTTGAGAGTAGTGGATCCTACATCTATGCCTAGCTTTTTCACTGTCTGCCCTCCTGTTCGCGCGCTATGGCGAGCATCAGCTTTATGCGGTTCTCCTGGTTGACCTTTGACGCGCCCGCGTCGTAGTCCACGGGGAATATGTTGGCGTTCGGGTAGAGCTCCCTCAGCCTGTGTATGGTGCCCTTTCCTACTATGTGGTTGGGCAGGCAGCCGAAGGGCTGGGCGCAGATGACGTTGCTGTAGCCCTTCTCTATCAGCTCGGCAGTCTCTCCCGGGAGCAGCCAGCCCTCACCCATCTTTACGCCGCGGTCTATGACCCTGTCCGCAAGCTCCTTCACCTTGTCGAAGCTTACTGGAGGCACGAACTCCGGATAAGGCTCCAGAGCCTCAAGTATGGCCTCCTCCCACTTCTCGGATATCCTTCCTGCAAGGCGGCCGCCAAGCAGAGCTCCAATGCCGCCTCCGTAGTACTCGTGGTCCTTCTCCATGTTTGCGAAGCAGTACTGGAAGAAGCCCAGTGTGCCGGGTATCATGTACTCGCAGCCCTGGGAAAGCAGGAAATCCTCCAGGCCGTTGTTGCCCAGAGCCGCGTATTTTACGTATATCTCGCCCACTATGCCGACCTTTATGAGGTCCTTCTTTTCCCTGGGGATATCGTGGAAATCCTTTGCCATCGCGGCAAGGTTCTTCTTCATTGAACGGCTGGTGAGCCCTTCCTTCCTTGCGAACTGGGCGGAGATCTCCTTCACCCACTTGTCCACGACGCGCCTGGTGTCGCCCTTGTTTATCTCGTATGGAAGAGTCTGGTTCTTCAGGAGCAGCAGCATGTCCCCGTAGATGAGGCAGCGCAGCGCCGTAAGAGCCATGGCCGGGGTTATCTTAAAACCGCTGTTCTTTTCCAGCCCCGTAAAGCTTACGGAGATGACGGGGACGTTCTCCATACCCATGTTCTTAAGGGCCTTACGGAGAAGCATAATGTAGTTGGAAGCCCTGCATCCTCCGCCTGTCTGGAACATTATGAGGGCGGACTTTTCGGGATCGAAATCCCCGCAGGAGAGCGCGTAGAGCTGCTGGCCGAGGGAGCATATCGCGGGGTAGCAGACGTCGTTGTGCAGGTATTTAAGGCCTGTGTCTATGACCTTCTTGCCGTCGTAATGCACCGCTACCATGTTAAAGCCGTAGAGCCTGAAGGCAGCCTCAAAGAGCTCCATGTGCGTCGGGAATATGTCCGGCGCTATTATGGTGTACTCCTCTTTCATCTTTTTTGTAAATTCTACACGCATAATCTCTCCATGTCCTCTGCAATATTCTAAATATTATATCACTCCTGAGGGTTTCGGACAATAAAAAAGGCGGGCATTTGCATGCCCGCCGGGTAAACGTGCTTATTACTTGTTTACGGTATCCTTAAGAGCCTTGCCGGCCTTGAAGACAGGAGCCTTGCTTGCGGGGATCTTTACCACTTCGCCCGGCTTCTGCGGGTTTCTGCCCTGACGGGCCTTGCGGGACTTTACTTCAAATGTTCCGAACCCGATGAGCTGGACCTTGCCGCCCTTCTTGAGTTCAGCCTCTATAGCGTTGAGAGCTTCATTAACGGTGATCTCGGTATCCTTCTTGGTGAAACCGGTCTTAGCCGCAACGGCAGCTACTAATTCAGATTTATTCATTTTATTCCTCCTGTATCTTGTATAATCCGGCACCGTTTTTATGTGCCGTTCCTTACTTATAATTCTATACGATTATGCAGCAATGTCAACCTTTAAAAGTGCAAAAAGTGCTTAAATTTCAAAGTTTTTTGGCATTCAGCGCCTGCCCAGCTTTCTTATCACTTTGCCCACCAGAGGCATGGATGAGAGCTCGCTGAGCCTTACCGACCTGGTGACGAAGATCATTATCACATAGACCAGTACGCCTATGCAGACGGACGCCAGAGTGGACACTGCATTGCCCGAATGCGCCCTGAGCAGTCTGTACGCTCCGAACACCACGGCGAACATCACGCCGGAGGAGATGAGCGGTCCTATGAGCATCAGCTTAAGGTCCACCTTCAGGGATGTGAACTTAACGACAGCCGCAAGGTTCAGCAGGAAGGCCACCACGTAAGCGCAGGTAGTGCCTATGGCGGCGCCCTTTACATTGATAGCCGGGATGCCTGTAAGAAGGAAGGTAACGACTACCTTCACCAGCGCTCCTATGAAGAGGTTCCTAACCGGTATGCCCTGCTTTCCTATGCCCTGGAGCACGCCCGTAAGCGAGTGCACCCCGGAGAGGAAGAAGAGCCCTACGGCGTACATTATCAGGCATGCTGCCGCGTTGTCGTGGCTGGCGGTCTGGGTGGGATAGAACAGCTGCATTATCGGCTTTGCCAGTGCTATTATGCCCAGGGAGCAGGGAAGCCCCACAAGGGCGGAATACCTCAGCCCCAGGGCGCTGTTCTTTCTTACGAAATCCATGTCGTCGCGCCTGAAGGCGTCGGAGATGACGGGTACGAGGCTAAGAGCTATGGCCTGGGTAAGGACCTGCGGAACGTTTATTATCGGGGACGCCAGGCCGGAAAGCTCTCCGTATAGGGTGCGGGCAACGGTGTCGTTGTAGCCCAGAGAGAGCAGCCTGTTCTTTACAATTATGGTGTCTATGCCGTTGAGTATCGGCATTATTGCCGCACCTATGGTTATGGGTATGGCTATGGCAAGAAGGTCCAGTATTATCCCGCGCATGGGCTGTATGGGCTTTCTTCCGCTCTCGGAGATCTCCTTAAGCATCTTGGGCTTGTTCTGAACAAATCGGAACATAACCGCTATAAGTCCGAACAGCGCACCTGCGGAAGCACCGAAGCTGGCTCCTGCAGCGCCCTCAGCAAGGCCTATCCTGGAAAGGACCATGCAAAGCCCTATGCCTATGCCCACCCTGAACACCTGTTCCACCACCTGCGAGAGCGCGGTGGGTCCCATGGACTTCTGCCCCTGGAAGAAGCCTCTGTAGCAGCTCATTATCGGGCAGAGCACGAGAGCTGGAGCTGTAGCCCTGAGGGCCATTACTGCCTCCGGCTCCTTCTGGATCCCGGTTATTACCGGCGCGAACACGAAAAGGATGATGCCCGTGGCCAGTCCAAGGCCCAGCATCACCTTAAAGGATACCTTGAATACCCTGTATGCCTCGTAGTACTGCCCCACGGAGCGCCTCTCGGCTATCATCCTGGAGATGGCGGTAGGAAGTCCGGAGGAAGAAATGGTGAGCATCAAAATGTAGATGGGGTATGCCACGCCGTATATCCCCATGCCTTCCGCGCCTATTATGTTGGCCAGAGGCACCCTGAAAAATACCCCCAGCACCTTTACGACTATCCCGGCCAGCCCCAGAAGAGCCGCGCCGGCTACGAATGTTTTTTTAGACCTGTTGTCTTCTGCCATCAGATGATCCTGCTTATTCCGGTTTTATCAGACCCGCCTTGTACGCGGCGAGCAGCAGCTTCAGGTTCTCAATGTCGTTCTCCCTGATCCTGCCTGCGTCTGTATCCTTGTTCCTTATCCTGTTCTTTACCGGTTCCTTCTGGACGGGTATGGTCTTTATGTCCAGCTCCTCCGCTATGGCCCTCTCCCTGGTGGTGAAGGCGTCGTGCGCGGAGAGCAGGAAGCCGTTGGAGTTCTGCACCAGAGTGTAGCCGGCTATGCCGGTGGTCTTCTGGTAGGCCCTGGCAAAGCCTCCGTCTATGACTATCAGCCTGCCGCCGGCGTGTATGGGGTTGCTGCCCTTCTTTACGGGAACGTGTCCGTTTATCACTATGCCGTGCTCCGGATCGCCGCCGAACTCCCTGAGAAGCATCTTTACCACTTCCACGTTATCGTATAGCTCGTAGTACGGATTCTTCTTCTCTACGTGGGTCTCCTTGTCGTCTATGAAGAGCCTCTCGAAAGTGGTTATCTTCTCCTTGCCGAACATGGGGCTCTTGTAACCGCACCACAGATACCAGAAGAGATCTATCCCGCGCTGCTTGTCGCGGCCGCCCTTGCTGAAATAGCCCGTGCGGACGAGCTTCTCGGCGTAGTCGAACCACTCCCTGCCCTTCTTGTGACCGTCCTCGGTGTTGATCGGGTCGAACTCTCCGTCCGGTGTAAGGGGTATGCAGCCGTGGAACAGCAGATTGCCGTTCAGCACCTTGTAGAAGCTGCCGTGGTCGAACAGATACCTTGTGTGCTGCTGCAGCACGCGGCTCTCCGCAAACTCCTTCTCAAGATCCTGCATCAGCTCCTCTTCCTCTCCGGTGAGCCTGTAGGGATCCTCCGGGTCTATCGTGGGGAAATCCCTGCTGTTGAGCTTGTAGGTCTTGCCGTCTATGTTTATGGTGCCCTTCTCGTAGTCTATCTTATCCAGCAGGAGCAGGGACTCCATCTCGTAGTGGCTGTGCTTTTTTATAAGCTGGCCTTCCAGCTTGAACTGCATCATTGCTGAGGCTATCATCATGGGATTGTCAGCCTTGGGATACTTCCTCAGAGCGAAGGTCTCAAGCTTTCTGAGGCTTATGCCGTAGCCCACCTCGAGCGTGTGGATGTTGTCGTACTTGGTGCAGTTCCTTACGACGTTGGCTATGCATGCGCGGTTTCCGGCAGCCGCGCCCATCCAGAGGATGTCGTGGTTTCCCCACTGTATATCCACATTGTCGTAGAGCATCAGGGTGTCTATTATCTTCTCGCCCGCGGGGCCTCTGTCGTAGAGGTCTCCCAGTATGTGCATGCGGAATATGGATACCCTGGCTATGGTGCCGCTGATGACCCTGATGAAGTCGTCCGCACAGCCTACCTCTATTATGGAATCTATGATGTAAGCCCTGTGGTCTATGCCTCCGTAGGAGCTTTCCCCGCTGGTCCCGTAGAGCAGCTCCTCTATGGTATAGGCGTATTTTTCGGGGATGCGCTTTCTTACGTAAGATCTTGTGAACTTGAAGGTGGAGATCTCCAGCAGCTTTACCAGCCTGTTGAGCGTCGTCCTGTAAAACTCCTTCTTGTCCTTTATCTCCGGCAGCATCAGCTCCAGCTTTTCACTGGGGTAATAGACCAGGGTGGCGAAGGACCTGCGCTCGGCCTCGTCCATGTCCGGAAAGATCTCATCTATCCTTCTCTTGATGGTGCCGGAAGCGTTGCGGAGTATGTGCACAAAGGCTTCGTACTCTCCGTGGATATCGCTCATGAAGTAGTCCGTGCCCTTGGGCAGGTGCTGAATAGTCATGAGGTTCACGATCTCGGCCTCGGTCTCGTTTTCGGACCTGTAGGTCTTTGCCAGAAGCCTTAGGTATTCCATCTTGCTGTCGCTGATCTGCATACGGACCTCCTTTACGCTATATTGATTAATTATAGCACATTTTAAAGCAGATTGTCTTTGCTGCGCAAAAATAGTATAATCTTCAGGGAGAAACACGATGATACGAATTTATCCTTCACATTTCAGCGGAACACTTAAGGCTCCGGCCTCTCACGCGCACGCGCAGAGGCTGCTTTTCATGTCCGGCATACCCGCAAAGCCCACGCTGGTGCGCAACGTGCCTGACTGCGAGGACGTGGACGCCACGCTGGACTGCCTCAGGGCTCTCGGATGCAGGCTGCAGCAGTCCGGAGACGACTGGCTGGTGACCCCCTTCCCCAAGAACGTCATGGGACAGATAGCCGAGTTTGATTTCGGACAGAGCGCAACGACCTCAAGGATAGCCATAGCTCTCTGCGCGGCCCTCGGGATAAGAGCAAGCTGCAGGGCGAGCGGCACCCTCCCAAGAAGAAAGCTCTTCCCTCTTACCGGAAAGCTCGCAATAAGGGGCGTGCGCTTTACCAAGTTCTCGCTGCCCTTCTCCATGCAGGGAAGGCTGAGCCCCGGAGAGTACGTCTTCGACGGAGACGAGGGCTCCCAGTTCATAAGCGCGCTTCTGATGGCGCTTCCACTGCTTCAGGACTCCAGCACAATAAAGCTCTCCTCACCGCTCATCGACAGCTCCTTCGTGGACCTTACCGTAAACTCCATGGCGGACTTCGGCGTGGAGGTGGAGCGCAGGGACGACGGATTCTTCATCCCGGGCAGGCAGTACTACCATTCCCCGGGTGAGATAACGACGGAGAACGACTGGGGACTTGCGGCCCTCTGGGTAGCCGCCGGCGCTGCCAGCGGAGAGCAGAGCGGCGGGCTTACTGTAACGGAGCTTCCCAGGGTTTCGCCCCAGCTCTACAGGGACGTCGCCAAGGAGTTTCCGCTTATAGCCCAGGACTACGAGGAGCTGGATTTCGACGCATCCACCTGCCCCAGCCTTGCCACATACTACGCGGCCATGTCCGCGGTAAAGGGCGCCACCGTCACCATAAGCGGGGTCCCGCAGCTTAAGGCCAAGGAGACAGACAGGCTTAAGGTGATGACGGAGATCTGCGAAGCTCTCGGCCAGAAGGCGAGCCTTACAAAAAGCGGCATACACATAGAAGGCACGGGCCGCCCGGAATATAAGGAAAACGTAAAGATAGACTGCCGCAAGGACCCCTGGATCTTCATGTCCATGGCTCTGTCCGCGGCCAAGCTCACAAAGCCTATAATCCTTAACAATGAATTCTGCCCGGAGAAGATCTACAGGAGCTTCCTTAAGGACTTCGAGGCCATGGGCGGAAAGTACGAGATATTATAAATGACTGTAACACCCGAAGAACTTAAGAAAAAGCTGGACGAAGCCGGCTACATATACGACGATACCCTAATAACCACGCTCGTGGTATCCCTGGCGCTCGGAAGGCCCCTTCTGATAGAAGGCGCCGCAGGCGTGGGAAAGACCGAGGTGGCCAAGGTGATGGCCTACGCTCTGGAAGAGAGCTGGTAAGGCTTCAGTGCTACGAGGGTCTGGACGAGAGCAAGTCCATCTACGAGTGGAACTACCAGAAGCAGCTCCTCTCCATAAAGGTGGGCATGGGCCAGTCCCAGCCGCAGAGCAAGACGGAGCTCACAAAGTCCGTGTTCAGCGAGGAGTACCTTCTGGAAAGGCCGCTCCTTAAGTCCATACGCTCCGAAAAGCCCGTGGTGCTCCTCATAGATGAGATAGACAAGGCCGACGAGGAGTTCGAGGCCTTCCTTCTTGAGATGCTCTCCGAGCTTCAGCTGACCATCCCGGAGATAGGCACCGTCAAGGCAAAGAGCACGCCCTTCGTGGTGCTCACATCAAACCGCACAAGACCTCTTTCCGAGGCTTTAAGGCGCCGCTGCGCCTATCTTTTCATAAACTATCCGGACATAGAGAAGGAAGTAGCCATAATAAAGGCCAAGATGCCCAACGTCTCCGACAGGCTTGCTCTTGCCGTGGCTCAGGCAGTCCACGACCTCCGCGAGAACGACAATATCATGAAGAAGCCCTCCATAGCCGAGACACTGGACTGGATAGCGGCGCTGGAGGCTCTCGGAGTTCCTGATCTTACACCGGAGGCTGCAGGCCTTACAGCGGGCTTCATCCTTAAGAACGAGGAAGACATAGCCCAGCTGGATACCGGCTGCGGCTGCGGACACCATCACCACTGATGGACCACGATCTTTATCTTTCCAGAATAGCTGAATTCGTGCGCCTCCTGTCTCAGGAGGGTCTTTCTGTTGGGACAAAAGAGGCGGAGGACGCCTGCAGGGCGCTGGAGCTTACCGGCTTTTCCGAAAGGGAGCAGGTAAAGGCGGCTCTTCGGACCATCTGCGCCAAGTCCCAGGCGGAATGCTCGGCCTTTGACAGGCTCTTCGACGCCTTCTTCGTAAGCTCGGAGCAAAAGCTCGCCAACCTCAAAAAGGCCATGGAGGAGCAGCAGGAGCTGAAGAAAAGGCGCGCGGAGGCCGCCGAGGAGCTTAAGAAGAACCGCTTCCTCAACGCCGACGACGACATGATAGGAGGCTACGCCGCCCTTCCGGAGGAGGAGAAGCAGCGCCTCAGGCAGTTCATGAATAAGTTCCGCGAGAACGCGGAGCGCAACCCCAAGCTCTACGAGGGTTTCATACGCTCAGTGTTCATGAAGTCCATAATGGAGCAGCAGCTGATGATGGAGGATGCGGAGCTTGGCGTTCAGGAGACGGACCCGGACCTGGGGCTCCTGTTCCGGGACATCTCCCAGATAAACGACGCCGAGATGCCCAGGGCCGTGGCCATGATACAGCGCATAAGCCGCCAGATAAACGGCGAGCTCTCCGCAAGGAAGAACAAGTCCTCGTCCGCGGGAGCCCTGGACATAAAGCGCACCATCCGCAAAGGCCTTGAGACAGGCGGAAGCCTCATAAGACTCAAATACAAAAGAAATAGGCCGAAACACCGCAGGCTGGTACTGCTTTGCGATGTTTCGGGCTCTATGATACAGTTCTCGGAATTCGCCCTGCGCTTCATAAAGAGCATGTCCGACGTCTCGGAGAGCTCCAGGGTATTCCTCTTCTCCGAGGAGACCGCGGAGGTTGATCCCTTTGCGCTTCAGGACATGGATCAGTTCGTAAGCTACGTAAGGCGCACCGGCCTCTACGGAAAAGGCACGGATCTGGGCTACGCGCTGGACAGCATCTGCGCCGTCAAGCCGCCCGTCCTGGACCAGAAGACCACGCTCCTGATAGTATCCGACGCCAAGACCGTCAAGCTGGAGGACGCACAGAAGAGCGTCATCCGCGCGGCTTCCCTTGCCGGCGAGGTCATCTGGATGAACCCCATACCTCAGAGGAAATGGGAACACCTGCGGAGCGTCAGGACCATGTCCGTCCTCTGCAAGATGGTGCCCTGCAGCACCCTCTCCGAGCTTGCCCGCGAGTGCCGCAAGCTCGCCCTCGGATGACACAGGGGACAATCCTCTAAGTCATTTTACTGGATGAATATCGCCGTATCCGACTCGAAATACCGCGCGTCTACAGCGGGAACGTAGTATTCCACGAAGGCGTCCGCGTCCTTTATGTTATAGTGCCCGGGATCCACATCCGGAAGCATGACGGTGAACACGTAGTAAGGTACTATGTACTCGTAGGTCGGGGACAGCGGATACTCCATCCGAAGTCCTGTTATAAGCTCCTCCCCCGGGAACTCCGTTTCCGGGTTCTTTGCCGGAGCGTTGTACTTTCCTTCCTTCAGGAGCTCAAGCGCCTCAGCCGGGGAGATCACCGGGTAGTCTCCCAGCTTTTCCGTCACCAGAGTGTAATCATGATAATGCAGGGTGACAGAGCCCATTAAGCGTTCGTAGAGGCCCGCGTACTTCAGTGGATCATCGCCATCTGTGATGAAACGAAGCCATCTTGTGTACACCATCTCACCGTTATTATCTTTCTCGGCTGATGCAGAGTAGATCCAGTACTCAGTTACGACAGGATCCTTAAGCTCAAGGATGCTGTTGACATCCGCCGGCATAGATCCCTCAGGCATGCTAATATGCACTCCGGCTCCGGCATCGACACTCAATTCCGTATTTCCGTCTTTGACTGTCAGGCTGAACAGCCTTTCCTTTCCGGATTCGTCTTTCCACACATTTTCTGTAACGCCTTCCGTACTGATCCCCAGCCTTTGCGCGTAGGTATCCAGAAGCGCTGACACTGCTTCCCTGTCCAGCCCTACTGGATCGCCTGCCGTAGTGACGCCTTCATGATGATACACCGCCATCTTCTCAGGAACATCAGATGGTTCCATGAAACCCTTGCCGGGCACCGTTCCCTTGGGGCAGAACTCTATGACTCCGCCTGCGCCGTCCTGCAGAGGCGAAAGGATGCCGATCTTTACCAGTGTATCGTCTACAGAATTATCTTTAGTCACCTCATTCTCGGAATAGCTCGGCATTACGGGATACGTGTTCTTTTCGCCGTGAGCGGAGACGTCTTCCTGCACCTGGCCGGGCATCATCGAATCATTGTTTTTCGGAACAAGGCTGTTCTCCCCGCCCGCATGGTTCATGCGGGAATTCCCAAGGCCGGTGACAGCCAGCACCGCCACCACAATGCACAGGCACGCCGCAAGGGACGCCACCCTGTATATCCTGCGCCTTTTCCGGGCGTAGCTTATCTTTTCATAGCGGCTTCCGGGAGCCGCGTCGGCTATCATCTCGTCGTCTATGTCGTTTATCGCCGAGAGCATCTTTTCCGTGATCATATCTCGAACCCCTCTGTTATCAGTTTCTCCCTGAGCTTCTCCCTCATCCGTAGCAGCCTCATCTTTACGCTGCTCTGCGAAAGCGCCATCTCCTCCGAGATCTCCTTTACGGGCATGAAATACCAGTAGCGCTTGAGGAATATCCTCCTGTCCTCCGTCGAAAGCCCCGAAAGGAAGCGCCTGAGTGCATCCGTTAGAGCCGTCCTGTCTGCAACGCTGTCCTCCACGCTCTCGCGGGAAGATACGTCCAGCAGCTCATCCAGAGCCAGGGCTATCTCTCCCCCGCCCCTTTTCTGAGCGTTCTCCGCCCTGTACCTGTCCAGGGCGAGGTTTCTTGTTATCTTGCCGAGGAAGGCCTGAAGGACCTTAGGACGCGCGGGAGGAATGGCGTTCCATGCGTTCAGGTAGGTATCGTTGACGCACTCCAAGCTGTCCTCCTCGTTTGAGAGGATGTTGACTGCCACGGTCTTAAGATACCGCCCGTATTTAGTTTCTGTCTCGCTTATGGCGCTCTCCGAGCGCTCCCAGTAAAGCTCTACTATCCTTTCGTCTTCCATCGATGCACCGGTAAACACTTTTCGTCTTTACACTATAATACACGAAAAGAGGCATGCTTTGGTCACAAAAAAAATAAAAAAGGGACGGTCCCCGTGCCATTCCGTGAGAAATGACACAGAGAACCGTCCCCTATGCTGACTATCAGTATTTTCCGAGGGAGCCGGAGAGCTGGTCGTTGGGGTTCTCGGCGAATGTGGTGTCCTTGCCGGGCAGGATGGCGTTGAGCACGAGTCCTACGATGGAAGCTACCGCAAGGCCGGAGAGGTGTACGGAGCCGATCGCAATGGAGCCGGCTTCGCTGTATCCGATGCCTATCGCAAGTCCGAGGATAAGGGCTGCTACGATAACGTTGCGGCTCTCCTGGAAGTTTGTCTTGTTCTCTACTACGTTGCGTACGCCTACAGCGGAGATCATTCCGTAGAGGATAAGGGATACGCCGCCGATGGTAGCGGAGGGCATGGCCTTGATTATCGCAGCGAACTTCGGGCAGAAGGAAAGCACTATCGCGTAGATGGCTGCAAGCCTTATAACGAACGGATCGTAGACCTTGGTGAGGGCAAGCACGCCGGTGTTCTCGCCGTAGGTGGTGTTTGCCGGAGCTCCGAACAGAGCCGCGATGGTGGTCCCTACGCCGTCGCCGATGAGGGTCCTGTGCAGGCCCGGATCATCGATGAAGTTCTTGCCTACGGTAGAGCCGATAGCGGAGATGTCTCCTACGTGCTCCATCATGGTAGCTACAGCGATGGGAACGATGGTGATGATGGCGCTTACTATAAGGTTGCCGTCAACTCCGCCCTTGAAGAGCCCGAACACGGTGTTCTCCATGGCTACCGGAAGGCCTACCCACTTGGCTTCGGCTACCGGAGTCCAGTCTACATTGCCGGTTATTGCTGCCACGATATAGGATGCCAGAACGCCCAGGAGTATGGGTATGATCTTGATCATGCCCTTGCCCCAGATATTGCAGACTATTACTACAACTATGGCTACCAGAGCTATCCACCAGTTGTCATCGCAGTTGTTGATGGCGGAAGGCGCAAGGTTGAGGCCTATTGCTATGATTATGGGACCGGTGACCACCGGCGGGAAGTACTTCATTACTCTGTGGCTGCCTACGGCCTTGCAGACGAGGGCCAGCACCAGGTAGAGAAGACCTGCGCAGGCAACGCCGACGCACGCGTACGGCAGAAGTCTGGACAGTTCCGGGTTCGGGGAACCATCAGCAAGCTGGGTAGGCGCGATGGCTGCGTATCCGCCCAGGAACGCGAAGGAAGAACCAAGGAATACAGGGACCTTTCCTCCGGTAACAAGGTGGCAGAACAGCGTTGCTATGCCCGCGAAGAGCAGCGTAGCGGAAACGCTGAGGCCGGTGATGATGGGGACGAGCACCGTGGCGCCGAACATGGCGAACAGATGCTGAAGTCCCAGTACCAGAGTCTTGCCTGTTCCAAGCTCTCTGGCGTTGTAGATTGCTCCGTTTTTCTCACTCATGATATAACTATTCCTCCTGTTTTTCGTACAGATCGACACACATTATTCCGTCGAACTCCGTCATCTGTACGGATATGATCTCGTTCCTCGACGTCGGAACGTTTTTACCTACGTAATCAGCCCTTATTGGAAGCTCCCTGTGGCCGCGGTCTATCAGCACCGCAAGCTGTATGGAAGCGGGCCTTCCAAGCGCGCTTACAGCATCCATTGCGGCCCTTACGGTGCGCCCGGTGAATATTACATCATCCACCAGTATCACCTTCTTGTCCTTTACCGGAAAGTCTATCCTGGTGTTGCTTACCGTTGGCGCGGGATCGGCCTCCGAAAGATCATCGCGGTAGAGAGTGATGTCCAGCTCGCCTACGGGGATGTCCGAGCCCTCTATCTCCCGGATATTCCTTGCAAGTTCTCTGGCCAAAGGCACACCTCTTCGGCGTATGCCCAAAAAAACAAGCCCCTCCGCCCCTTCGTTCTGCTCCAGTATCTGGTGCGACATCCGCTTAAGGGCGCGGTGCATGGCTTCTTCGTTCATCAGCTGCGCTTTGGGTGGTCTTTCAGACTTCATAAAAAAACGTCCTGCCCCCGGCAAGACGACCTTCTCCGCGCACTGCGCTTCTATGTAACGATCTTGCCGGTCTCTCTGTACCAACTTAAAGATGTACTGCGGTTATAATATACCATTTTGTCAATATGCCGTCAATAAAATGCCTCTTTTTTGAGGCAAAAATAATCTTTTTTGGGCCGAGATTATGTATACCGTTTTTGCCTTTGTTCTTTTTCTGCGAACAATTATCCACAAGCCCCAAAAACGCTTAAAACTCAGCGTTCCGCGGCTTTTTGCAAAAAACTGTAAAGGGGTTTTCCGCAGTTTTCAACAAAGGGCTGTGGAAAACCTTCACGGCCCGAAAATCCTTATATTTCAACGTGTAACAGGTTTTCAACTTTTGTCAATACACAAGTTTTCCACAGAATGATTATTTATGATTATCGTTAAGTGAGTGTTTCATTATGAGCGCGGTATGTGGTAAAATATCTTATCTGAGAAGCAACGGAGGAGCGCTATGAGACTCAATAAATACATAGCTCAGGCGGGCGTATGCTCACGCAGAGCGGCCGATGATCTTATAAAGGACGGCAGGGTCCGCATAAACGGCGCGGTCCTTAAGGAGCCGGGCTACGATGTTCAGGAAGGAGACGCCGTCGTCGTAAACGGAAGGCGTCTGGACGCCCCGGAAAAGCTCGTATACTACGCGCTCAACAAACCGCCCGGCTACGTCACCACAGTAAAGGACGAAAAGGACAGGCCCACGGTAATGTCCCTGCTTACAGACGTGGACGTGAGGGTGTTCCCCGTGGGAAGGCTGGACTACGACAGCTGCGGACTGCTGCTCTTTACCAACGACGGAGAGCTGGCCAACAGGATATCCAGGCCCTCCTCCCACATAGAGAAGACCTACCTGGCAAGGCTCAACGGGGTGCCCACCACGGAGCAGATCTGGAAGCTCCGCAACGGCATAGACATAGAGGTAACTGAAAAGGACAAGAACGGGAACCGCTACACGCGGAAGTACCACACTAAGCCGGCCATAGTAAACATGGTATCGCAGGCTTCAAGGGAGTGCGTTCTGGAGATCACCATATCCGAGGGCAAGAACCGCCAGATAAGGAAGATGGCGGAGGCCATAGGCCTGAGGGTCCTGGCGCTGGAGCGCACCGCAATAGGAAACATACGCCTGGGAAGGACCAGACAGGGCACCTACAGGAAACTGACTGCCGAAGAAGTAAAATACTTAAAAGGACTGAAATAAAAAAGCTGCCGCGTCACACGGCAGTTTTTTCATGCTTTTTTCCTGTCCAGAAGCCTGAAGGCCAGCGGGTAGACGCCTACCTCGACGAAGAGTATGACGGCGTAGCGCACCGCGCGGATGGCGTATCCGAGAGCATCCTCCGTCTTGAGCATCCAGCCGGGGAACGGCAGCTTAAGGACAACGTTGAGTCCGAAGAATATCGCCCCGCCTAGTACTACGCGGAGTATCATCCTCCACCACACCCTGGTGTTCTCAAAGCGGACGTACTTCTCCTCGAAGAGATCTCCGAGGAAGAAGCCGGCCATCATGCCTATTCCTGTATAGTAGTCGTCGGTCCTGCACCAGAAGCAGCCCGAGAGCGAGATGATGAATATTATAAGATAGAGCAGCGCCTTATGCTTTGCCCTGTCCAAAAGCCACGGCATAAGGAACACTATGACAGCGCCGAGGGCCCAGCCGCAGATGACGTCCGTGGGATAGTGGACACCTACGCAGAACCTGGAGATCCCCACGAGTATGGGCAGGAGGATGCATATTATCCTTACTGCCTTTTTCTTATAGTAGTAAGCTATGGATCCGAAGGCTATGGTGGAATTAGCAGAGTGTCCGCTCGGGAAGGACCAGCCCTGGGCCTTTATGTCGTAGATGTCAGCGGAGCTGTCCACGGGCTTAAGGCACTTTATTCCGGGGTTGTCGAAATACGGCCTCCTGCGGAGCGCAATGTTCTTTATGAGCGGGTTCCAGACCACGCCCATTACTATGTTGAGGCCTATCCTGCGGCCGATCTTCTTATCCCAGCTCCAGTACATGAAGCCGAGCACCAGTACCAGCACCAGCTCCTCGCCGAACATGCTGACTACTGAGGCAACTGCGGCCCCGACGCTTCCGAGAAGCGCCTGGACGAACTCCATCAGGTCTACTTCCCACTGGAAGAAAAAGCTGTTTCCCATGGTTCCTCCCTGCCTACCTGCACATCTCTATGAGCGCCAGCTCTATGAGTATCCTGGGCCTTGAGGACCAGCGCGCGTCCGCCAGAGCGTCCGACACGGCGCGTATGCTGCGGGATATCAGATCCATGCTGAGCGCGTCCGCCTGGCTCCTCAGCCTCTCCACGTTCTCCGGAGAGAGGTTTATTATCTCCTCCGGCCTTTCCGTAAACTTTATTATCATGAGGCTTCTGAAATGCTCCATGAGATCCTTTGCGAACTGCAGCGGCTCCTTGCCCTCGGAGAGCACCTCTGCGAAGGTGGTGAGAGCCCCGGCTGTATCCTTTGCGGCTATCTGCCCGGTGATCCTAATGAAGACCTCGGTGCCCGCTATGCCAAGGAGGCTCTGAACGTCCTGCCTGGTGAGCTTTCCGCCCGCGCCCGCGCAGAGATCCAGCAGAGACAGACCGTCTCTTACGGAGCCGTCCGCGTTCTCGGCAAGAAGCGCCAGCGCGTCCTCGTCCGCCTCTATGCCCAGCTTTTTGCAAATGGTCCTGAAGCGATCCCTTATGACATTCTCCGGCACCCTGCGGAAATCCAGCCTGATGCATCTGGACTGAATGGTAGCGGGAAGCTTGTTGGGATCCGTGGTGCAGAGTATGAATACGGTGTCCTTGGGAGGCTCCTCCAGCGTCTTTAGGAAGGCGTTAAAGGCCTGCGTGGAGAGCATGTGGACCTCATCTATGATATAGACCTTCTTCCTGCCTACGGCAGGCGGGAAATTGACCTCTTCCCTTAAGGTCCTGATATCGTCTACCGAGTTGTTGGAGGCCGCGTCCAGCTCCACCACGTCTATGAAATTGCCCGCGGCTATGGCCCTGCAGTTCTCGCATTCTCCGCAGGGGCGTTCCCCCTCCGAGGTGCAGTTGAGAGCCTTGGCAAGAAGCCGCGCAGTGGTGGTCTTGCCTGTTCCGCGCGTACCGCAGAAGAGGTAGGCATGGCCTACGCTGTCCGTCGCTATCTGGTTCTTAAGTATCCTTACTATGTGATCCTGCCCGGCGAGATCCCCGAAGGTCTCCGGCCGGAAGGCCCTGTAGAGCGCCTGATACATCTTGTCCTCCATTCACGTAAACAGATATGAGCGCATATGACGGTGCTCACAGACACGCTCCCGCTTGCAGGGGACCCTCCCAGCGGTACTAAGCTCCGCCTGCGTCCTTCGGACTTGCCGATCGCTAAGGACCGGGTTCCCTGACAGTCTTTTGAGCGCCGTCATCTGCACCCGTGTCCCTCTCTGCAAGGGCGGGCTGCCGTCTGATCATTATCACATCTGTCATATTAGTCCAGGCGGTACCTGACCGGGCTCTGCCCTATGTCTTTGAGGGGTCCCGCAGGGGGTATCACGCTGCCGGATGTGAGCTGCTGCCGACGCGTAAGGCGGGACGGTCCGCCTTAGCGCAAGAAGGCAAGGATCGACTGTAGATCCGCAGCTGATCTTGCGCGGGCGCCAAAGGCTGAGGCGAAGATCCGTCTGCAGCGTCACCACCGAGGACCTAGCCCGAAAAGGCATAGGGCAGAGTCCGATAAGATATGACCTGTATTGATATGACGGTGCTCTTAAAACATCGCGCCGGTCCGCAGCCGAGCTCTGCCCGCGGCACATAGGCGGCTCCGCTTAATGCTGCTTCCTTCCGGACCTGACATGGTTCGCAGATGCCTATTGCGCGGAAGCCCGGCTGCGGGCCGGCGCGTCCTTACACTTATTCGTCCCAATGATTATACAGCACGCCGTCCGAATAATCAACGGTACAGTTTCATTCTACCAGACTATGGGTTCCTTCCCCAGAGCCTTTAAGATCTCGTTGGTCTTTGAGAAATGCCTGCAGCCGAACCATCCCCTGCTTGCGGACAGCGGGCTCGGATGCGGCGCCTCCAGTATGCGGTGCTGAGGTCCGGAAATGAGGGCCTTCTTCTGCCTTGCGTAGCCTCCCCAGAGGAGGAAGATAACGGGATCCTCCCTTTGGTCCAGGAGCTGTATCACGTGGTCCGTGAAGGTCTCCCAGCCCTTGCCCGCGTGGGATCCGGCCTGCCCCGCCCTTACCGTGAGCACGGAGTTTAAGAGCAGCACTCCCTGAGCCGCCCAGTCCCTGAGGTCCCCCGAAAGGCGGGATACGCCCACGTCGTCCCAGAGCTCTCTGTAGATGTTCTTAAGGGACGGCGGCAGCGGAACTCCCTCCGGCACAGAAAAGCACAGCCCCTGAGCCTGTCCGGGCTCGTGGTAGGGATCCTGGCCCAGTATCACCACCTTCACATCCTCATACGCGGTGCTCTTAAGAGCGTTAAATATGCTGTACATGTCCGGATAGATGGTGCGGGTGGAGTACTCTGCCTTAAGGAACTCCCTCAGCTTAAGGTAATATTCTTTTTTGAACTCATCGGCAAGGAGAGCGTCCCAGGAATTTCCCAGCTTAACCATCGTATTTGGATGCCAGCTCTTCTGCCTGCTCGCTTATCTTTTTGACCTCTTCCGCAGCGGCTTCAGCGGCGCCTTCCGCCATTCCGTCCACCGTCTCGTAGAGCTTTCTTATACCGAGGTGCGGAACATCCGCCTTCTCAACGCCGGAAAGGTCCGGTGCCGCGGGAGCTTCCACAGCGGATTCCATGGCCTTCTCTGCAGCAGGCCTGTTGTCCTGTGCGGGAGCTTCCACCTCAAGGTCCGGCTCCTCCATCAGGCCCTTAAGCGCTGCCTTGAGCTTAAGCTCGCTCTCGCTCGGGGCATTCTTTTCCGCTGGTCCTTCGTTGAACTCGGAACCGAAGCCTCTTATGCCCTTGTGGGGCACTTCCTTCTTCTCCTCTCCGCTGATGTCGGGAGAAGCCTGATCGTTCTCCGCAGCGTTTTCGAAGGCCTTCTCGGCAGCAGCGCGGGTATCCTCTGCTTCGGAGGGATAGAAGACCTTCTCTTCTTCCGCGGGAGCCTCTTCCTCCTGCTCGCTGTCAGCGGCGGGAGCTTCCTCTCCGAGTATGAACCTCTTAAGGTCCTCCATAACAGCCTCTCTGCCGTTCTCGTTGAGTATCTCGTGGCGCATTCCCTCATAGAGTATAAGCGACACATCCGTGCAGCCTGCAGCCTCAAGGCCCTCCGCCACCTCTGCCGGGCCGGCGCCGTATGCGCCTACCGGGTCCTCTGCTCCGGACACCAGAAGTATGGGCAGATCCCTGGGCACAAGGTTGTACCACTGCTCGGAGCTTATGTATCCTATGAGGTTGAACAGATCCGCGTAGCCTGCCGCGGTAAAGGTGAATCCGCAGGCGGGATCCTCCACGTACCTGTCAACTATCGCCTCGTCCCTTGTCAGCCAGTCGTAGGCCGTCCTGGCGGGCTTTATCCTCTTGTTATACGATCCGAAGGCCAGGTTGGTGATAAGCTTGCTTATGTGCCTGCTGCCCTTGGTCTTTCTTACGAATTTAACTATGGCTTTGGCTATGCCGAGCGCGGGGTTCTTTCCGGCGGTGCCCATTATTATGGCTCCGTCCACGCCGTTTCCGTACATCGAGAGCCATGCCCTTGCTATGAAGGAGCCCATGGAATGTCCCATCAGGAAGTACGGGGTGTCCATGTAGCGGACCTTCATTATCCCGTGGAGCTGCTCCACGTCCTGGACCATTATCTTCCAGCCGTTCTCCTCGCCGAAATAGCCCCAGTCGTCCGGGTCCGCGCTGCGTCCGTGCCCTATGTGGTCGTGTCCGCAGACCAGTATGCCGAACTTGTTGAGATACTCCGCGAAAGGCTCATACCGGAGCAGGTGCTCCGCCATTCCGTGGGTTATCTGGAGTATGGCCACCGGTTCTCCTTCCGGCTCCCAGACATAGTAGTGGATGGTGCTCCTGCCGTCCTTGCTCATGAATGTTTTTTCGGTCATGGTCTTCGCCTCCAAAAGCTCTTACCCTTTATTTAGAATCTTCTTAAGATACTGACCTGTGTATGATCCCTCTGCCTCCGCTACCTCCTCCGGGGTGCCGCTGGCGATCACCATGCCGCCGCGCTCTCCTCCGTCAGGGCCGAGGTCTATTATGTGGTCCGCGCACTTTATGACGTCCAGGTTGTGCTCTATCACCAGCACCGAGTTCCCTGCGTCCACGAGCCTCTGCATAACGTCTATAAGCTTGTCCACGTCCGCAAAGTGCAGCCCCGTGGTGGGCTCGTCCAGTATGTAGAGGGTCTTGCCCGTGCTGCGCTTTGAGAGTTCCGTTGCGAGCTTTATCCTCTGAGCCTCTCCTCCGGAGAGCTGGGTGCTGGGCTGCCCCAGCTTTATGTAGCCGAGGCCCACTTCGTCCAGCGTACTTATGTAGCGCTCTATGGCGGGGAGGTTCTTAAAGAACTCCCTCGCCTCCTCCACGCTCATGTCAAGCACGTCATAGATGTTCTTGCCCTTGTACTTTACCTCAAGGGTCTCGCGGTTGTAGCGCTTTCCGCCGCAGACCTCGCAGGGTATGTAGACGTCCGGCAGGAAGTTCATCTCGATCTTTATTATACCATCTCCGCTGCACGCCTCGCAACGCCCGCCTTTAACATTGAAGCTGAAGCGCCCCTGGTCGAAGCCCCTCATCTTGGCGTCGTTTGTCTGCGCAAAGAGCTGGCGTATGTTGGTGAACACCCCGGTATAGGTGGCCGGGTTGCTGCGAGGCGTCCTTCCTATGGGGCTCTGGTCTATGTTTATTACCTTGTCTATGTTCTCTATGCCTTCCACGCCGCGGCATTTTCCCGGGCGGTCCTTGGCGCGGTAGAGCTCCTGGGCAAGCGTCTTGTAGAGTATCTCACCCACAAGGCTGCTCTTTCCCGATCCGGAGACACCTGTTACGCACACGAACTCCCCGAGGGGAATGCTCACGTCTATGTCCTTCAGGTTGTTCTCCCGGGCGCCCTTTATCGTAAGGAACTTCCCGTTGCCGCATCGCCTGGTCTTCGGTATCTCTATCTTTTTTGCCCCGGACAGGTACTGCCCCGTTATTGACTCTTTGCAGGCCATTATGTCCTGAGGCGTTCCCTGAGCCACCAGATATCCGCCCTCAAGACCTGCTCCCGGACCTATGTCTATTATCTGATCCGCGGCCTCCATGGTCTCCTGGTCGTGCTCCACGACAAGCACGGTATTCCCTATGTCCGCAAGGCTCCTTAGGGCCTGCAGCAGCTTTGCGTTGTCCTTCTGGTGCAGTCCTATGGAGGGCTCGTCCAGTATGTACATCACGCCCACAAGGGAAGATCCAATTTGCGTTGCGAGCCTTATCCTCTGGCTCTCTCCGCCGGACAGAGTTGCCGACGCGCGGCTCATGGTTAGGTAGTCCAGGCCCACCTCCGCAAGAAAGCTCAGACGGTTCTTTATCTCCTTCAGTATCAGGCGGGCTATGGCCATGTCCTTTTCGCTGAGCGTCTTCTCAAGATGCTCGGTAAAGGTCAGGGCGTCCCGCACTGAAAGATCGGTGTATTCTATTATGTTCTTACCGCCTACCGTGACGGCAAGTATCTCGTCCTTAAGGCGCTTTCCGTGGCACTTCTCACAGGTATCCACGGTCATGTAGGCCTCCAGCTTCTCCTTGATGAGCTCGGAGTTGGTATAGGCGTGGCGGCGCATAAGGTTGGGTATCACTCCCTCGAAGCTGTCGTGCCTGCGGGATATGGAACCGTCCCTGCGCACGTAGCCGTAGTCCAGCTTCCTTCCGTCCGTACCGTAGAGCAGCTCGTGGACGAACTTCTCCGGAAGCTTTTCGTAGGGAGTATCCAGGCTCACCCTGTGGTAGTCCGCCAGGGCCTGTATCAGCTGCTTATAGAAGCCCGCGTACTCCATGCTTGCGAAGGCCTTGGTAAGCGCCCCCTGGTTGAGGGACAGCTTGGGATCGTCTATTATCCTCTCCGGGTCCATGCGTTCTATGAATCCCAGGCCGTTGCATACCGGGCAGGCTCCGAAGGGCGAGTTGAAGGAGAAGCTCCTTGGCTCAAGCTCGCCTATGCTTATTCCGTGCTCCGGGCAGGCAAGGCTGGTGGAGAAGAGATGCTCCTCGGACTCGTCCCCGTGCTGGATAAGAGCCGACACCAGGCCGTTCTCGCTGTGCTTTAAGGCAAGCTCAACGCTCTCGGATATACGCCCTTCAGAGCCGGGCCTTACCACTATCCTGTCCACCACTATGTCTATGCTGTGCTTGAAGGTCTTGGAGAGGGATATCTCGTCCTCCCCGAGAGTCTTTATCCCGCCGTCCACGCGCACCCGCACGAAGCCCTCGCGCTGTATGCGCTCCAGGATCTTCTCGTGCATGCCCTTCTTCTGGCGCACCACGGGTGCAAGTATGGTGACCCTTGCGCCCTCGCCGTGTGCCATGATAAGATCCGCTATCTGGTCAACGCTCTGGCTGCTTATCTCCCTGCCGCACACCGGGCAGTGAGGCACGCCTATGCGCGCGTAAAGAAGCCTCAGGTAATCGTAGATCTCGGTGACCGTTCCGACGGTGGACCTGGGGTTCTTGGAAGTGGTCTTCTGGTCTATGGATATGGCCGGGGAAAGCCCCTCTATGGAGTCCACGTCCGGCTTGTCCACCTGTCCGAGGAACTGCCTTGCGTACGCGGAGAGGCTCTCCACATAGCGGCGCTGGCCTTCCGCGTAGATGGTATCGAAAGCCAGGGAGCTCTTTCCGGATCCGGAGAGTCCCGTTATAACCACCAGCTTGTCCCTGGGGATGGTGACGTTTATGTTTTTCAGGTTATGGGCTCTTGCGCCCTTTATAACTAAGTCTTTCTGCATTACTTGTTCAGGAAATCGTTTCCCATGATGCTCAGAACGGTGTTCTTATCGACCGCGCCGCTGCTGATCATTCTGTCTATGTACTCTCTTATCGTTTTCTCGTTCATGTCTATATGGCTCTTACCCTCGAACGAAGGACGTCCTTTCAGGTACCTCGCGTAGAGCTCCAGAGCCTTGGTATAGTTCTTTTCGACACCGGCGCCCGCGTAGTACAAATTGCCCAGGCCGTATGCGCAGGCATTGTTTCCGGCTTCCATGCCCTTCTGATATGCCTCGGCAGCAGCGTTATAGTCCATTAAAAGGGTATATGACGACGCCAGGGAATACCACACATCATAACCCGCGTCCTGAGCCTTCTTCCACCACTCAACGGCCTTGGCCTGATCGTTCATGTTGAGATAGTAGTGCTGTGCAAGGCTGTATACGGCGCGCTTGCTGCCGGAATCGGCGGCTCTTTTGAACCATTCAGCCGCAATGTCGTAGTCCTCTTTGGTACCTGCCTTCTGGTACAGTTCTCCGAGCGCTGTCATGGCCATGGTCGAGTACGGCTCTTCTGCTTTGGCAGCAGTCTCAAGATACCGGACTCCGGCCTTGGGCTCCTTGGTATTGATGGCGACCATTCCCATAGCTATGCAGCTTTCGGGATCCCCCTTTTCTGCCGGATCCTTTGCGCCCAGGACCGCAAGCTGCTCCAAGGTGTCGAATTCCTTCATGATCTTTTCCCAGTCGCTCTCAGTTTCATCCGCAAGCGCGAGCATCGCCAGCATATGAGCAGCAAGAGGGGAACCCTTCTCCAGCGCCTTCGTATACAGTTCTTTAGCCTTGCTGTAATCGACTTTGACTCCCGGAGCTCCGTAGAAATATGCCTCCGCCTCGGATAGCAGGGCCGCTGTATCCTTGCCGGACTTGTATTCCTGCTTCGGCTCGTTCTTTTCGGTGTTCGACGGCACGGTATTGCCGCTGTCTGAAGGCGACGCGTTCGAATTGCCCTGCGGCGCGGTGTTTGCGTTGTTGTTCGCAGTCGACGGAGCGCTGCTTCCGCAGCCCGACAGGCAGCCCGCGATCAGTAGAATTATCAGTATAACCGCGATAATCTTATGTATTCTGAACTTATTCATCTCTTTTCCTCCTGCCGCTTATTACCCTTGCAGCTTTAAGTATTCCTGTCTGCGTCTTGGCATCGGTTATCCTGCCTGCCATTACGTCTGCCACCAGCTCATCCAGCGGCACCTCCGCCACATCCAGAAACTCGTCATCGTCGAGGTCCTGCTCGCCCTTGTGCAGGCCTTCCGCCATGTACATGCTTATCTTCTCGTCGGAAAAGGCCGGGGCGGTAAGGTAGGTGCCCAGGTCCGTCCAGCGATCTGCCGTGTAGCCTGTCTCCTCCCTGAGCTCCCTCTTTGCGGCCTCCAGGCGGTCCTCGCCTTTATAATCCAGCTTTCCCGCGGGTATCTCCACCATGGTCTGCCCTACGGCGTAGCGGTACTGACGCTCCACCACTATCTTTCCGTCGTCCGTCACAGGCACCACGCAGACAGCGCCCAGGTGCCTTAAGAACTCCCTTGTGGAAGTATTTCCGTCCGGAAGCTTGATCGTGTCTCTGAACAGGTGCAGCACCACTCCGTCGAATATGTCCTCGGAAGAGACCATGGTCTCGGTAAGGTCCCTGCCGTTCCTTTCAGCCTCGGCAAGGGCTTCCGAGGGCTCCCGGGACTGCTCCTTTAAAGCCTCCGCCTCTGCCTTGCTCCTGTCCAGCCTTGCTCCGCAGCGGGCGCAGAAGGTCTCAGAAGGCCTTGGCATGCGGCCGCACTCATAGCATCTTCCGAAAACGAACCAGAATGCCGCGAACAGACCGGCTATCAGTAATCCTGCGACCAGCACTACGGCTCCGGTCTCTCTCGTCATTCCGTTCGAAGCGCCTTTCCCCATGACTATGATCGCGATGAACAGCGCGGCGAAAAACCCCGCCCATCCTATGATCGAGCCCGTCTGAGGGCTCATCTTATATCTTATTCTTTCGTGCCACTTCATCTAAAGCTTAGACCTCACTTCCAGGAGCCTGTCACGCAGCACCGCGGCCCGCTCGAACAGCAGATCCTTGGCGGCGGCGCGCATCTCCTTCTCCAGTCTGGCGGCGTAGTCGGAGAGCTCCTTCTTTGTAAGCTCCAGAAGGTTCTTTCCTTCGTACTCGTCCACATCGGCCTCCACCTTGGTGGTGACCTCTATGACGTCCCTTACGGCCTTTTTTATTGTCTCGGGGGTTATCCCGTGCTCCTTGTTGTATGCTTCCTGTATGCTCCTGCGCCTGTCGGTCTCATCCATGCAGGCCTTCATGGCGGCGCTTATCCTGTCCGCGTACATTATCACGCGGCCCTCGGAGTTTCTGGAGGCTCTTCCTACGGTCTGGATAAGGGAGGTCTCGGTCCTTAGGAAACCTTCCTTGTCCGCGTCCAGTATGGCCACCAGCGACACCTCCGGAAGATCCAGGCCTTCTCTTAAGAGGTTTATGCCTACCAGGACGTCGAACTCGCCCAGTCTTAAGTCTCTTATGATGACGTTCCGCTCCAGGGTGTCCACGTCAGAGTGCATGTAGCGCACCTTAAGTCCGGCGTTCTTAAGATAGTCCGTGAGGCTCTCCGCCATCTTCTTGGTAAGGGTAGTCACCAGTGCCCTGTATCCCCTGGCGATCTCCTTGTTGAGCTCGCCTATAAGATGGTCTATCTGCCCTTCCGTGGGCACCACCTCTATGGGCGGATCCAGAAGTCCGGTGGGCCTTATCACCTGCTCGGCGGATATGCCGCCGGACTTCTCCTTCTCGTAGTCCGCGGGAGTTGCGCTGACGTATATTATCTGGTTCACCTTGCCCTCGAACTCATCGAAACGCAGCGGCCTGTTGTCCAGAGCGCTGGGAAGGCGGAAGCCGTACTCCACAAGGCTCTCCTTGCGGGCGCGGTCTCCGTTGGCCATGGCCCGAAGCTGCGGCAGCATGGCGTGAGACTCGTCTATTATTATCAAAAAGTCCTTGGGGAAGTAGTCTATGAGGGTATAAGGCATTGCCCCGGGAGGATTGCCCACCAGATGCCTCGAATAGTTCTCTATGCCCTTGCAGGTGCCTATCTCGCGCATCATCTCAAGATCGTAGCGGGTGCGCTGCTCCAGGCGCTGGGCCTCAAGAAGGCGGCCCCTGTCCGTAAACCACCTGAGGCGGTCCTCAAGCTCCTCCTCTATGGTCACCAGGGCGCGCTCCATGTGCTCCTTGCTTGTTGCATAGTGGCTTGCCGGGAAGATCGCCACGTGGTTCCTTGTGGCCATCACCTCTCCGGTCAGCTGGTTCAGCTCCTTTATGGACTCTATCTCGTCCCCGAAGAGCTCCACGCGCACGGCGTTCTCCGCTCCTGCCGGGATGATGTCTATTATGTCTCCGCGCACGCGGAAGGTGCCCCGCTCAAAGCCGAGGTCGTTCCTGGTGTACTGGATGTCCACCAGCTCCCGCAGTATGTCCATGCGGCTCTTCTGCATGCCGGGGCGCAGGGATATCATCTGGTTGCGGTACTCGTCCGGACTGCCCAGGCCGTATATGCAGGAGACGGAAGCCACGATTATGACGTCTCTCCTCTCCGCAAGCGCCGCGGTGGCCGAATAGCGGAGGCGGTCTATCTCCTCGTTGACATCCGAGTCCTTTTCTATGTAGGTATCAGTGGAGGGCACGTAGGCCTCCGGCTGGTAGTAATCGTAGTAGGATATGAAGTACTCCACGGCGTTATTCGGGAAGAATTCCTTGAACTCCCCGCACAGCTGCGCCGCAAGAGTCTTGTTGTGGGATATCACCAGCGTGGGGCGCTGAACGCGCTCTATGACGCTGGCTATGGTAAAGGTCTTGCCTGAACCCGTAACTCCAAGCAGTGTCTGGTGCTTTTTGCCCGCGTTAATACCCGCGGCCAGCTTTTCCACTGCCTGCGGCTGATCTCCCGTAAGCCCGAACGGCGCAACGAGCTTGAACCTCCCCTCTGAGGGAGCGCTCCAGACGCTCACGAAAGCACCTCGTAGAGGCTTGCCGCGTCGTCCTTTCCCACGTGGTCCGGCGTACTCAGCACGCGGACCTTCATCTCCGACTTTCCGAAGGCTATGGTTATCTCGTCCCCGGGCTTTATGTCCTTGCCGGGCTTGGCCTCTTTGCCGTTGACGAAGATCCTCGCGTCCTCGCAGGCGTCGTGAGCTACGCTGCGCCTCTTTATAAGGCGCGATACTTTTAGATATTTATCGACTCTCATAGCAAATAATTATATCATAATAAGTGCGCGGATTCAATACATCCGCGCACAAATGTTCGGCATATCATGCCCTGTCTCATATCTCTATTCCGAGTGTCTTAAGCTTTTTCAGAAAGTCCGCGCTGTCCTTGAACATTACGGTCTTCATGCCGCAGACCTCGGCTCCGGCAAGGTTCGTTGCCCTGTCGTCTGTAAACAGGCACTCCGAAGGATCCAGGCCGAATCGCTCAAATAGCAGCCTGTATATCTCCGGCTGGGGCTTCAGCAGCTTCTCGTAAGCAGAAGCCAGCACCCCGTCGAAATATTCGCTTCCCGGCACCGTCGGCCAGTAGGTCCTGTGTGCATAGCCCGCGTTGGACAGCAGGTACAGCCCGTACCCGGCCTCCTTGAGCCTCCTTGCTATGTCAGCCGTGCCCTCCATGGGGATTATCGGATCCCACCACCTGGTGGCAAGCTCCATGGCAACGGCGTGCAGCCTTTCGGGAAGCTTTTCGCAGGCGCGCCTTCCTACGTCTGCCTCGGTAAGGTATCCCCAGTCCGACAGCACCCAGTCCGCGTTCCCTTCAAAGATCTCGTCCACAAGGAGAATCTTGTCCTCCTCGGAAAGATCGTACCTGTCGGTAAACCTCCTCGGGGCAAAGTCCACAAGGACCTGTCCCATGTCAAATACTATGTTTTTTATCAAATGGCCCTCCTATGGCTCTGTTTTCAGTTTTTCCGTCCGAACAGCCTGGCGAAGAATTCCCTGCGTTTCTTTTTAGCCTCCAGCCTTTCGGAGAGATCCCTGGCGCCCACGCCGTATACCAGCCACAGTATGAGCCCCGAGACTATCATTATGAACACCGTCGAGGCGCAGCGCCTTCCGGAAGCGTTCACGTTATAGCCGTAAAGGCCTTCGTCGGCGGTCATGGCCTGGATGACCATGGCGTAGGACGTGCCGTAGGTGCTGGCGAAGGTGGCGGACATGTCGTACTCGGTAAACAGCGCGTTGAAGTTCAGCGCAAATACCGCCAGCACGCTTGGGAGGATGATGGGAAGCTTCACCTTAAGGAAGGTCCTAAGCGGGCTGGAGCCGAGGTTCTTTGCCGCGTCCTCCAGCTCCGAGTCTATCGTGTAGAACGAAGCCTTTATCATCCTCAGGCTGAATGGCAATTTGGTCACCACATAAGCCATGATTATAAGCAATCGCACGTTGTCCGCGTAGTAGAGGTTGGTGTTGCCCACGTACCATATGGTATCGCTGTTGAAGTACACCCTGTAGGAGTAGCAGATCAGTATGGTGGGCAGCAGCCACGGGAACAGCAGCGCATATTCCAGTATGGAGCCGCTCTTTTTGTGCTTTGAGATGTAGTTGCATGCAACTACCACTATTATGCAGGCCAGCGCCGCGGCGGCAGCAGCCAGTATGAAGCTGGTCTTTATTCCTCCGAAGGTCTGCTCGTTGGAGAACACTCCGGAGATGGCGCCCTCGCGGGTCTTGTAGGTGCCGCGGGCTGTCATGTACTCGTAGTCCTGCTTGCCGAAGTAGTTTATCAGCGTCCAGTTGGAAAGATCCAGCTTCTTCATCCTTATGGCCGAATACGACTGGAAGCTGAAGATGATGATCATCACCACAGGTGTCATGTAGATTATGAACAGCACGTAGGCATAGATGTGAGCTATCACGTTAGCCACGGGGTTCGTTATCTTCTGCTTCTGCAGCTTGGCCTTGGTCTTGGATACGGAAAGGTAGTGTCCCTTCCTCTCGTAGGCCGTCAGCACGGTCAGCAGAACTATGGTGAATATCGCCAGGATTATCGACAGCAGCGCGGCCCTTGCCTGCGGGAAGGACTCATCTGCGGACGAGCTTCCTGCCAGCCTTACGATCTCCGGGTTTATGGAGTCGTAGCCCAGCAGCGTAGGCGAGGACATGGCGCAAAGACCTGTAATGAAGGTCATTACCGTAAGGGAGAACAGCGTCGGGATCAGCGTGGGCATTACCACCTTCCAGAGGACCTTGAAGGGGTTGGCGCCCATGTTCCTTGCCGCCTCTACGGTGTTGTAGTCTATGCCGCGTATAGCATTCCTAAGGAAAAGCATGTGGTTGCTGGTGCAGGCGAAGGTCATGGTAAAGACTACCGCTCCGTAGCCGGTAAACCACGTGCTCGAAATCCCGGGGAAGGCATTCGTCAGCAGAGGCGTCAGTATTCCGTCGTTCGCGTAGAGGAACATATAGCCCGTTACGAGAGCCACGCCGGAATATATCATCGTGGTCATGTAGCCCAGGCGCAGTATCTTGGCGCCCTTGATGTCGAAGTACTCCGTAAGAAGCACTATGGATATCCCCACGATGTTTACGGTTATGACAAGGACCACCGCCAGCCTCAGGGAGTTCCAGACGAAGCGCTTCATGTTGCCCGCCAGGAAGAACCTGATGACCGCGAACGGATCCGCCTCTCCGGATGCCGTCTTTTCCTTGAATATGCTGGTAAGCGTGTTCCAGCAGGGCACCAGCATGAAGCCGAAGAACAGGTAGGCAAAGAATACGATGCCTATCAGCCGGAACACGAATGTCGCGTCAAAGCGCTTTTCGTTAAGCATCACCGCCCTCCTCCTTCGGCTCGTAGCTCATGATGTTGGACGCGCTGAAGCTCACGGAGACGGTCTCGCCCTCCACATAGGGAGTGCGCCCGTCGTTCTTCTCTATAACCTTCAGCGTCTGTCCGAAGGCCTTTACGGTGTACTTTATGTACAGGCCGTAATACTCGGAGTTCTCCACAACCGCGTCGAACACGAAGTGCTCTCCGTCCGCCTTCTTGTTAACATGCAGCCTCTCAAGGCGTATGTAGTGATGCCACGCGGGATCCAGCCCGGCGCCCTGCTCGTTGAGCCTTGCCACTATGTCGTCTCCGAGCCTGTTTATGTCTCCTATGAAGTTGCAGACGAACTCGGTAGCGGACTGGTTGTAGATCTCGTTCGGTGTGCCTATCTGCTCTATGTATCCCTTGTTAAAGACCGCTATCCTGTCGGAGAGAGTAAGCGCCTCCTCCTGGTCGTGCGTTACATAGATGGATGTGATGCCGAATTCCCTCTGCATCTTCTTCAGCTCGTTCCTCAGCTGCACCCTCAGCTTGGCGTCCAGGTTGGAGAGCGGCTCGTCCAGGCAGATGACGCTGGGGCTCGTTACCAGAGCTCTTGCTATGGCTACCCTCTGCTGCTGACCTCCGGAGAGCTGGGACACCGCCTTGTCAAGCTGCTCGTCGGAAAGGTCCACCTTTCTTGCTATCTCCCTTACCTTCTGGTCTATCTCGGTCTTTCCGAGCTTCTTGAGTTTAAGACCGAAGGCAATGTTGTCGTAGACGGTCATGGTCGGGAACAGCGCGTAGCTCTGGAAGACTATGCCTATGTTGCGCTTCTCTATCGGCACTCTGGTTATGTCCCTGTCCTTCATAAGAACGGTCCCGGACGAAGGCGATATGAAACCGGTGATGGTGCGCAGAGTCGTGGTCTTGCCGCAGCCCGACGGTCCCAGGAAGGTAAAGAACTCTCCCTCCTTAACGTGGACGTTGATGTCGTGCAGCGCCGTGAAATCTCCGAATTTTACTACTATGTCGTTTAGCTTGATCATGATGCTGAGCCCTTTCAAAAAATGGCGAGCCGTATTAATGGCTCGCCATGGTTTCTGTTAGTTCTTACTTCTTCTGTGTGAGAGTAGCCCAGTCGAGGGTATCCCAGTTCGGTTCTGCCGGAGCATCCTTCTGGTCTGCCCAGTAGAATCCGAGGTTGGTGAGGATGTTGGTCCACTCAGCGGAGTGAGCGCCTACATACTCGGCGTAGGTCATGTCTGTGCCCTTGACCTTGTTGAGGGCGAAGTTCTTGATGGTGTAGATCTCGGGAACTTCCGCGTATACCTTAGCGGCAGCGTCCTTGTTGCACGGATAGGTGTCGAACTCCTCTGCCCATGCAGCCTGGAGATCGGCAGCTCCGAACCACTCTGCGAACGCCTTTACCTGCAGCGTCTGAGCCTCGGTACGGCCGGCCTTGTCGAGTATTCCGAGATACTCGGCTATGTAATAGGTGCCGTCAGCGATGTCTACTAGCTTCCAGGTGTCGTTCTTGATAGGATGCTCGGAGCCGGTAGCAGCCGAGTCTATGCTTCCGTACAGCTTGCTGGAGTAGAAGGTGGATACCTGTACCTCGCCTCTGTTCAGCGGGTCGAAGCCGTAGCTGTCACCGGTGAAGTTTCCGTTGGCGCAGTACTTCCACAGGGTCTTCCATCCGTCGATGGAGATGCCGCCGGCCGGGGAGGTCGGATCAGCGAACGGATAGAGCATGGAGCTGTTGATGTTGGCGTTTGTCGTTCCGCCTACCTTGCCCTGCCTGTACCACTTGTAACCGCAGTCGACGATGTCTGCCCAGTGCTCAAACTTGAGCTCCTTGCCGTTGGTGCCGTACTCGTCTGTTCTGTAGAGCATGAGTACGTTCTGGATGACCAGACCGTAGGCCTTGCCGTCGTACTTGAAGTCGCCTACCTTGTCAGCCCAGGTCGGTGTCCAGGGAACGAGCTTGAGGTTCTCATAGGTGCCGTTTATTACCTGACCCCAGCGAGTCTCGTTAAGACCGAAGAGAATGTCTCCGTCCTTCTTCTCGTTAGCCTGCTGAACAGCTGCAGTATCTCCGCTGATGACGGTGTTGTCGTCGATGGAGATCTTGAATCCTGCCTTGTTAGCCTGGTCTATGAACCACTTCGTACGCTCCGGGGAATTGGAGTTGGAGTAGATGCGGATGACATAGTCCTTATCTGCTGTCGGTTCCGGAGTCGTGTTGTTGGTGTTGTTTCCTGCCGGAGCGGTGTTTCCGCCGCCGCATGCGGCGAGGCCTATCACCATTACCAGGGCAAGAACGAGTGCTAATACTTTTTTCATGTTTTGCCTCCTCAATAATAATGTGGGAGCTTCGCGGTTTTCCGTTAAGACCCACCGCAATTAGTTTATCACAAAATTATTATTTTTCAAGTATTTCGAAACAACTTCACATGCTTGCCAAAAGGCGGCCTGCCCTTGCGGCGGCCGCCCTTCAGCTGTGTGAATGAGGTCTCTATGGTCGTTCGAAAAGTTATTGCTTCTGTATCTTTATGTCCTTGGGAAAGCTGCAGCCCGTGCAGCCCTCCTTCCTGTGCGGACAGCTGCCGCAGGTGCCGCTTGCAGACATGGCGCAGAAGGATCTGCCGGCTTTTTTATCCCGCGCCAGCTTCCTTATTATCAGCGCTACTATGCCTGTGAGCACCAGTGTTATCAGTATCGTTGCCAGATTGTCCGCTAAAAAATCTATCATTTTATCCCTTTTGCATTAAAGTTTTTCTTCCGAAGGCTACCTTGCGGCGTCCACCGAACGTATTGTGAGCCTGGTGGCTTCCTGATACTTTTTGAAGAAGAGCATGTATATGATGCCTACCAGGAATACCAGCGCAAAGATCAGTCCGATAACGTCCACCTGACCGGTGAAGATCTTCCCGAACTGGTTGATCATGAGGGCTATCACATAGGCAAAGCCGCACTCGTAACCGATGGCGAACCAGGTCCACTTTGCGCTGTTCATCTCTCTTCTGATGGCGCCCATGGCCGCGAAGCACGGAGCGCACAGAAGGTTGAACACCAGGAAGGAGAAGCCTGTCAGCATGGTGAACTCCGCCGCGAAACCTGCCTGGTTCCCGTAGAGCACGCCCATGGTTGCGACGATGTTCTCCTTGGCTACAAGGCCGGTGATGGATGCCACCGCTGCCTGCCAGGTGCCCCATCCGAGCGGAGCGAATATCCACTTGATGGCGTTGCCAATGGTAGCGAGTATGCTGCTTCCGATAGCATCTTCCTCAAGCATTCCGAATGCGCCGTCTGTCCAGCCGAAGCGCGACAGGAACCATATCACTATAGTGGACAGGAGGATTATGGTTCCCGCCTTCTTTATGAAGGACCAGCCGCGCTCCCACATGGACCTGAGCACGTTGCCCAGGGTCGGCCAGTGATAAGCCGGGAGCTCCATTACGAACGGAGCCGGATCTCCCGCGAACATCCTGGTCTTTTTGAGCATGATACCTGAGATGATAATTGCTGCCATTCCTATGAAGTACGCGGATACCGCCACCCACCAGGCTCCGTCGAAGAGCGCTCCGGCAATGAGCCCTATGAACGGGATCTTGGCTCCGCAGGGAATGAATGTGGTCGTCATTACTGTCATTCGGCGGTCGCGCTCGTTCTCTATGGTACGCGACGCCATTACTCCCGGTATTCCGCAGCCCGTGCCAATCAGCATGGGTATGAAGGACTTGCCGGAGAGCCCGAACCTTCTGAATATACGGTCGAGCACGAAGGCTATTCTGGCCATGTAGCCGCAGGCCTCAAGGAAGGCCAGCAGGAGGAACAGCACCAGCATCTGAGGAACGAAGCCCAGAACGGCTCCGACGCCTGCCACGATACCGTCAAGGATAAGACCCTTGAGCCATTCCGCGCAGTTCGCCTTGTCCAGAGCGCCCTCGATAAGTCCCGGTATGCCTGGCACCCATACGCCGTAAGCGGCCGGGTCGGGAGCGCCGGCGCTCTCTTTATATTCCGTGTTGAGGAAGTTGCTTATAGCATCGGCAAGGTCTGCCTTGGAAGCCTTTGCGGCCTCCTCGTCCAGCGTCTCCTCGTCTACTATGGTGTAATCCACCTCGGCGCCGTCCGGAACAGCAGCCATCAGCGCGGCAAGCGCGGCCTTGGCGGAGTCCTCACTGAACTCCTCGCTCTCGATGTCTATCGCGTCCGCGATCTCGTCCGTTCCGTACTCGTCTATGAAGGCTTCAAGGATAAGATCTGTGTCGCCGTAAGCCTCCTCAGCCTCTGCGGTCTGCTTTGAGCCTATCCCCAGCAGATGCCAGCCGTCACCGAAGAGCCCGTCGTTTGCCCAGTCTGTGAGCTTGGTTCCGGGCGCGAAGCTCGCCATCGAGAGGCAGTATACTATTGCCATGATGACCGCGAAGATCGGGAGCCCCAGCCAGCGGTTGGTGACTACCTTGTCTATCTTATCGGATGCCGTGAGGGCTCCGGCGGCCTTTTTTCTGTAGCAGGCCTTTATTACCTCGGCTATGTAGATGTAGCGTTCGTTGGTGATGATGCTCTCCGCATCGTCGTCCAGCTCCGCCTCCACTGCCGCTATGTCCTTTTCGATGTGGTCCAGTGTCTCCTTGGGGAGCTTCAGCTGCTCCAGGACTTTGTCGTCCCTTTCGAAGAGCTTTACAGCGTACCAGCGCTGCTGCTCCTCAGGAAGGTCGTGGACCACTGCCTCCTCCAGGTGGGCTATGGTGTGTTCCACCGGACCGGAGAACTTGTGCTGCGGAACGGTCTTCGTTTTCTTGGCGGCGTCAACGGCAGCCTGGGCGGCCTCCATGATGCCTGTGCCCTTAAGCGCGGAGATCTCGACTATCCTGCAGCCGAGCTGTCTGGAGAGCTCCGCGGTGTCGATCTTGTCGTTGTTCTTCTTTACGAGGTCCATCATATTGATGGCCACTACTACCGGTATGCCCAGCTCCGTCAGCTGAGTGGTAAGGTAGAGGTTCCTCTCCAGGTTGGTGCCGTCCACGATGTTGAGTATCGCGTCCGGGCGCTCACCTATGAGGTAGTTCCTCGCCACGACCTCTTCCAGTGTGTAGGGCGACAGCGAGTATATTCCCGGGAGGTCCGTAACGATGACGTCCTCGAACTTCTTAAGCTTTCCTTCTTTCTTTTCCACCGTCACGCCCGGCCAGTTTCCCACAAACTGGTTGGAACCGGTGAGCGCGTTGAACAGCGTCGTCTTTCCGCTGTTGGGGTTGCCCGCAAGGGCTATCCTGATTCCCATATATTACTCCTTCTTCTCTTCCGCGGACTCTATAGCATCCGTTACTTCTATCATCTCGGCATCGGCCTTCCTCAGCGACAGCTCATAGCCGCGCAGATTGAGCTCTATCGGGTCTCCCAGCGGAGCCACCTTCCTTACGAAGATCTCTACTCCCTTGGTGATGCCCATGTCCATGATGCGGCGCTTTACCGCGCCCTCGCCGCGCAGCTTTACGACCTTCACCGTGCTGCCTATTGCGGCGTCCTTAAGTGTAAACATCCGTTTTTCCTCCTGTCTCATACCATTATTTTTCTGGCCATCTCGTCGCTTATGGCTATGCGCGACTCCTTGACCTTAACTATCACGTTGCCGCCGAGAGCGTTTATTACCGTAACGGCCGAGCCGGGCACGAAGCCGAGCTCCTTCAGGTGCTGGCGCACGTCAGGGCTGCCGCCGACCTTTTTGATAATGTTTTCTTCTCCCGCGTCCGCGAGCGCAAGTGGTATCATCTCTGCTCTCCTGTATCCGCCTTTTGAAAGGCCATCCGTTAGCTGACGCTAACTCAAGGCTGATAAAAAAGTTAGCGTCAACTAACTGTCATCTCATTATAGTTACCTATTGCTAACTTTTCAAGTCTTTTTTTCTGTTTTCCTTTAAAATTTTGCAGATAATTGATATAATGATGCTGACACAGAAAGGAGGCCGCAATGGCATTGCTTGAATCAGGAGAGATGTACCTTGAGACGATATTATTGCTGTCCCGGGAGCTAAACGAGGTCCGGTCCATAGACGTCGCGGACCGCATGGGATATTCCAAGCCCTCAGTAAGCAGGGCCATGGGCATCCTGAAAGAAAATAAATACATCGAGATAGGGCCGTCCGGACACATAGTGCTGACAAAGTCCGGAAAAGAGCTTGCGGAGAACATCTACGACAGACACCGGACCCTTACGAAGGCCCTGATATCGCTGGGCGTAGACGAAAAGACCGCCTCGGAGGACGCCTGCCGCATAGAACACTACATCAGCGAGACTACCTTCTCGGCGATCAAGGAACACATGGAAAAAATGGCATAGGGAACGATCCCCTGTGTCATTTTTTTATTTTTTTGACGGCAGCCGTAAGCGCCAGAAGCAGCACCGCCGCACCTGCGGCGAAGAGCGCCAGAAGCTTCATGCACTGCGGCGACATGGGCGCAAGTGAGAACAGCTGTGAGAAGAGAGTCCCCGCCAGGAAGGCTCCGGCCATGCAGGCAATTATCAGGACTACCCTCCAAAGATTAAGCGGCCTGCTTATTATCAGCAGCATCATAAAGCCTACCCAGCACAGGAGCACCGTGCAGGCCGTGGAGACCTCGGGCTCGGGGATACCTCTCGACATTGCGAGCGCGGAGAATCCGAACACCGCCGCGCAGTCTGTTATTCCCGCGGGAGCAGCCGTCCTTAGAACGTTGAACAGGAAGCTCCCCCTTATCCTTTCCTTACACGGCGCCAGCGCCAGGAAAAAGCCCGGTATGCCTATGGTAAAGGCCGCTACTAGCGTAACCTGCGTAGGCTGCATGGGATAGCGCGCAAAGAATATTATCGAGAGCAGCGCCGTCAGCAGCGAGAAGATGTTCTTTATGAGGAACAGGCTGGCCGAGCGCTGTATGTTGTTTACCACCCTTCTGCCTTCGGCCACCACTCCGGGCATGGCCGAAAAGTCCGAATCCAGAAGCACCACCTGCGACACCTGCATCGCCGCATCGCATCCGGAGGCCATGGCCACCGAGCAGTCCGCCTCCTTAAGGGCGAGTATATCGTTTATTCCGTCGCCTGTCATGCCTACGGTATGGCCGGCTTTTTTCAATGCCCTTACGAGCGTCCTCTTCTGCTCCGGGAGCACCCTTCCGAAGACCGTGTACTTCTCCGCGGCCTCTTCTATGAGCTCATCGGAACTGAGTTCCCTGGCATCCACATACTTTTCAGCGCCCTCGACGCCCGCCATAGCTGCAACTCTGGATACCGTAAGCGGACTGTCTCCCGAGATTATCTTTATCTCAACGCCCTGATCCTTAAAGTATCTTAAGGTCTCGGCAGCGGTCTTCCTTACGCGGTTCTCAAGAGTTATCAGCGCAAGCTCCTCGGCTGTCCTTCCGGCCGCCAGTTCCTTCGGGCGGTCTGCATCGACCCTCGCAAAAAGCAGTGTCCTGAAACCCTGAGCGCTGTAGTGCTCCACCCTCGTCCTGATGCGCTCGAAGCCGTCCGCAAGTATCATCTCCGGGGCGCCGAGCATATACCTGTATCCGCCGCTTACGGCGGAGGCGTACTTCAATACGGAGGAAAAAGGCTCAACATCGGTAAAGCAGGGTGCAGCATCCCCGGATCTGCTGCCCGCGAACCTGTCCTTAAGAGCATCGTTCGTGTTGTTGCCCCCCGGCATCGCGTTCATGAAACCGCAGAGCAGCGCCTCCAGATCTGCTTCGGAAACATACTCCCCGTCCGAAGGCAGCCTTCCGCATATGCCGATGAGACCGTTTACAGTCATGCCGCTGTCGGTTATAGTACCGGTCTTGTCCAGGCAGAGCACGTCCACGCGGGCAAGAGTCTCTATGCTCTTCATGTCATGGAGCATGACGCGCCTTTGGGCAAGGCGCACCGTGCTTACCGCAAGGGCTATGCTCGTAAGGAAATACAGGCCTTCGGGTATCATGCCTATGGCGGCGGCAACCATGGAGACTATGCTTCCGGAAAAGCCTCTGCCGGCTCCGAAATACTGCTGGCAGAACAGGGCTATGCCTACGGGGATTATTATGATGCCCACCGCGCCGACTATCCTGTTGAGCACGCGCATCATCTCGGAGCGCTCCTTTCTCTCCGAGACCTTGGCTGCAGCAGTCAGCCTTGAGGCGTAGGAATTGTCCCCGACCGCATCCAGCCTTGCGCGGCATTCTCCGGACACGACGAAGCTGCCGGAAAACAGCGTGTCGCCCGGCTTCTTCTTGATCTCGGCAGTCTCGCCTGTAAGCAGGGATTCGTTTACGGATATCTCGCCGCTCTTTACTACGGCGTCCGCGCAGATCTGCATGCCCTGGCCGAACACTGCAATGTCGTCCAGCACCAGCTTGTCCGCGGGAAGCTCCACTACCCTTCCGTTTCTTACGGCCTTAGCCTTAGGCTCGTTGAGAAGGCTCAGCCGGTCCAGCGTCTTCTTTGCCCTCAGCTCCTGCACAGTGCCTATCACTATGTTGGCTATCACTACGGGCAGGAAGGTGAGGCTCTTAAAGGAGCCGGCTATTATAAGGAGCACCGCCAGCACGGCAAATATAAGATTGAAGAACGTAAAAAGGTTGTCCCTTACGATCTTTCCTGCGCTGCGGCTCTTTGAAGAAGGCGCGGTATTGCCGAGGCCTGCAGAAAGACGCTCTGCGGCCTGTTTGTCTGTAAGCCCCTCCAGAGGAGAGGCGTCTATCCTCGTGATATCAGAATCCAAGTTCGTCGTTTACTAAAATAACATGTATGCGGCCGGGGTGCCTGGAGTACCTGGTGATAAGAAACTGGCAGCATATGGTGCTGGGAGACTTGCAGTCGAAGCAGGTCCCGGTCTTTGAGCAGGGTGTATCGAGTCCTATGCGGAGCACATTGGTGGGAGACGCAACGTTCCTGGCACGCTTCATGGCGCTGTCCAGATCCCTGCAGATCTTGTTCATGCCTACTATGAAGAGCACGTGCCTGGGCCCCTGGGCTATTGCGGACACGCGGTTGGCGTTTCCGTCGATGTTTACTATTACGCCGTCCTCCGTCATGGCGTTGGCGCTGGAGAGGAACCAGTCGGCATCGTAGGCAGCCAGCATCGCTGCTCTCTTGTCTTCTATCTCGTCCCTGTCTATGAAGTTGTAGTCTCCCGCCTTGAGAGCGTCAAAAAGGCCTATCTCGCGGGCGCTCATGCAGCCGCCCATGGTGGATGTGCTTCCCTTCGGGATCAGCTCAAGCGCCTTTGCGAGAGCCTCCTCCCTGCTTGCGGCATAGTAAGCGGTCATGTTTCTGGACTCAAGGCCCTTCATCACCTTTTGGGCGATCAGTTCGTTTCTCTTAATGATGTTCTTATCCATGATCTCCACCTCACATGAACTTCTGGACAGCCTTCTGGAACTCCTCCACCGCGTCCATGTCCCCGTCCTCCAGGGCGTGCACTATGCAGTGGGTCATGTGCTCGTTGATTATCTCCTTGCCGAGGTTCTTAAGGGCGGCGTTCACGGCCGACAGCTGCATTATAACGTCCGCGCAGTCCTCGTCGCGCTCTATCATGCCCTTTACGTGCTGAAGGTGCCCTATGGCCTTGGCCAGGCGGTTCATTTGCCTCTTTTTCTCCTCCGGGGAGTGAGTGTGCGAATGGTTCATATTACCGTCCTTTCAACGCTTCCGTTTAATAATTTATTATAGTATACGGCGCAAGTCCGCGTCAACAGTTTAGGACGCCTCGCGGGCTCCGAAGACCTGCGGAAAGTGAAACAAAACTGCCGGGAACTACTCCGAATCTCCATTTTTCCTCTACGAACTCTCTAAAATTGCAGGCTAAAATAGGAACCGTAAAAGGGCAGACGAAAGCCCGTTATCATAGATATCATACGGAGGATAAAAACAATGAAAAATAAGAATATAAGGAAGATAGCAGTTATAGCACTGGCCGCGGTAATGAGCCTTTCGGCAGGAGCGGCAGTATACGCAGGCAGCAGCGCGCAGGATAATGCCCCGGGCCTCGGAGGATGGAGCCAGAGCGGAAGCTCCGGCTACGCAAGCGAACCATCCGAGATAGTAACCAGCGAGCTCACATCCAACAGCGCTGAAGCCCTCACCGCCGATACGGCAAACGCCGAGACCATAGTGATGAGCGATGAGAACAACAGCGTAAAGATCAGCAAGTCCGGCACCTACATAGTCACAGGTACCTGCGCGGACGGCAACCTGGCAGTTAAGAAAGGCACCACCGGCGTGGTCCTCATCCTCAAGGATCTGGATCTTACCAGCAGCGTGGGAGCCACAGTATCCCTCAACAAGGGCACGGAAGTTAAAGTGATAATCGAAGGAAACGTCACACTTACCGATGCCGAGGACATAGCCGATGAGGAGACCGACGACTTCGACGGAGCGGCCCTTAAGGCCAAGACCGGATCATCCGTGGTCCTTACCGGAACAGGCACACTTACCGTAAACGGCAGCTGCAAGAACGGCATAAAGGTCTCCGACCTGGAAGAGGACGACATAGCTGACGGCTACACCAACGCCAGCTTCGTAATAGACGGCAGGGATCTTACCATCGACATCACCGCCGAAGGCGACGGCATCAACTCCGGAACGGACCTTACCATAAAGAGCGGAAACATCACCGTAAGCTCCGGTGACGACGGAATAAAGGCAGACTACATCCTCACCATAGGCGAGGAAGGCACCGAAGGCCCCGTCATAAACGTTAAGAAGGCCGGCGAGGCCATAGAAGGCGCTACGATCAACATCTACAGCGGAAACATCACGGTCAATTCCACCGATGACGGCATCAACGCCGCCAACAAGGACCTGACGGATTACACCTACTCCCTCAACATAATGGGAGGCACCATCAACATCACCGCGGGAGCTGACGGCATAGACTCCAACGGCAACATAAACATCATCGGCGGTCTTACCACCATCGTAAGGTCCGCGAGCAACGGCGGCGAGGGCGGCCTGGACTACGAGGGCAGCTGCTACGTTAAGGAAGGATGCCTCGTCAACCCCTACGGAACCACCATGGACTCCGGCAAAGGCGGAATGGGCGGAAACAGAGGCTGGGGAGGTCAGAACGCTCAGAACGGCGGAAGACCCGGCTGGGGCGGCCAGAACGACAGCGAGAGCGGAGCCACACCCGAAGCCCCGGATCAGAACGGCGGCATGCCCGGTATTCCGGGACAGAACGGCAATATCCCCGAGCCCCCGGAAGGCGAGATCCGCGATGAGAACGGCAACATAATAGAACGCAATGACGGTCAGCGCCCCGAATGGGGAGGCCAGAGGGGCGAAAAAGGCCAGCGCGGAGGCGAACAGCCGCCCGAAAACAGCGGCGAAGCTCCGCAGGATCAAGGCAACGATCAGAATAGCACAGAAGACGCGGAAGAGCTGAACTTCTTCCAGAAGCTGATCAACTTCATAATCGGTCTCTTTAAGAAATAACGGACAGCTTAGCCCTGAAGGATATCTCCCTGGGAGTGTCCAGAGAGTCGAACTGGATGGTGTAGGCTCTCCTTGAGGGATCGCTTCCCAGCACACTGCCGTCACCGAAGACGGCGTGGCGGACCCGGGTGCCGGGAGCCAGAAGCTCGGGAGCTTTTTCGGGAAGGTACCTGCGGCTGGACTGTATGTAGTCCGCGGCGGCCTTCACCAGGCCCTCTTCCAGGGGCACGTCATATTCCAGAAGACCATCGTCTATGTCCAGGATGAAGCGCGAAGGATAGCGCACGGAACCGTCTATGTTCCTCCCCTCCGCGTCTGAAAGGAAAAGCCTCTTTTCGGCCCTGGTCATGGCAACAAATGCAAGACGGCGCTCTTCCTCCATCTGAGGAAGAGCGTTTACTTTTCTGGAGGGGAATACGCCCTCGTTAAGGCCGCAGAGGAAGACGTAGGGAAACTCCAGGCCCTTGGCTGCGTGGACAGTCATGAGGCGGACCTTGTCTCCGGGGTCTGCGGTGTCGCTGTTGGTAAACATCGCGACGTGTGCAAGGTAATCCTCAGCCGATGCCTCCTCTCCGCAGGAGGTCTCGTACTCGTAGGCGGACTGCTTAAGCTCCGCGAGGTTGTCCAGCCTCTCCTGCGAACCTTCCGTGCGGAGCATCTTCTCATAGCCGCTCTCGTCCAGCGCGGCGGAGAGCAGCTCCGATACCGACCTGTCCGAGCTTCCCTCAGAGAGCCTTTCTATCAGCCTTATGAAGCTCTGCGCACCCGTGCCCTTAAAGTCCTCCGTCTCCGAAAGATCCCTGAGCGCGTCCCATAGGGAGCAGCCGTTTCCGGCGGAATACTCCTCCAGGATCTTTACGCGGCGCTGCCCTATGTTCCTCTTGGGGACGTTTACTATCCTCCTGAAGGAGAGATCGTCCCTGAGTATTATCATCCGAAGGTAGGAAAGAGCGTCCTTGATCTCCGCCCTGTCAAAGAACTGCACCCCGCTGTAGATGCGGTAAGGCAGTTTTTTCTTCTGGAAGAGCTCCTCTATGGGCCTCGTAACGTAGTGCGCCCTGTAGAGGACGGTAATGTCCTTAAGGGGCACGCCCTTTGCCGAGAGCTCCCCTATCCTGTCCGCTATCCACTCCGCCTCCTGTGAGGCAGTCTCCGCGTGGTGATACAGCACGCTCTCCCCGTCCGGAAGGACAGGCACCAGGTCCTTCTTTATCCTTGAGGCGTTCTTGTCTATGAGGGAGTTCGCCGCGGCCAGTATCTGGGGCGTGGAACGGTAGTTAGTATTCATCATTATTGTGCAGGCGCCCGGGAAATGCTTCCCGAAGTCCAGAAGGAAGGCCACGCTTGCTCCGCGCCAGGTGTAGATGGTCTGGTCCGGGTCCCCCACTATGAAAAGGTTGCCGTGGTATCCGCAGAGCACCTCCATCAGCCTGTACTGGATGGCATCTATGTCCTGGAACTCATCTATCATTATGTATTCCAGGCGCTTCTGCCACTTGAGGCGTATGTCCGGGTGGGTCTCGAATATGTAGAGGGTGAACTTCAGGAGGTCGTTGTAGTCCAGCCCGAAGCACTTCTTCTGCTGGTATAAATAGCCGTAGAAGATGATGTCCGCGGCCCCGGTCGCCTTAAGGTACTTCTCCCGAAGCTCGTCCAGGGACATGTTTATGAGGTCGTGGTAATACTCCGGGCGGAACTTGAGCTTCTGCATCTCTATCATGTCTCTTGCCGCGGAGAAGGTCATGTCCCGCAGTGTAAGCTCCCGCTCTTCGTAGACGATGCGCAGCATTGAGTCTATGTCGGAGTTGTCCAGCACCAGGAAGCTCCTGGGATACTGGACAGCATTGCCGTCTTCTTTAAGCACCGCCACGCAGAAGCCGTGGAAGGTGTTGATGTAGCCGGTATCGTTATCCCCCGTCAGCTGATGTATGCGCTGCCTCATCTCGGCAGCGGCCTTGTTAGTAAAGGTGACGCAGAGTATGTTTCCGGGCATTATCCCGGCCTCGTTCACAAGGTACGCAAAGCGGCGCGTAAGGGCGCGGGTCTTGCCGGATCCGGCGCCCGCCACCACGCGTATGCAGCCTTCAGTTGTGCTCACTGCCTCCAGCTGAGCCGGATTCAGACCTTCAAGTATATCCATTTTCTCCCCCAAACAGACCATGATCAGCAGTTTCAAATAATATTATACCATATTATTCAGACCCGCAGAACATTTGTTTGCAAAAAGCCAAAAGAAAAGGCCGCCTTTCGGCAGCCTTTTCATCGTTGTATAAGTATTTGAGCCCGGACCTATTCGTTCTCCGCTATGTATTTTCCAGTAAGATAACCGAAGGTTATGCAGCAGGCTCCGTAGCAGGCGCCCTCCGTCATGAAGGTGTAATGCCCCGCGAACATGTCGCCCACGCCCGTGCCCACTATGTAGAGCCCGGGGATGGGATCGTCCTTCTCGTCGCAGACCTGCATGTTGCTGTTGGTCCTTGGACCACCCAGCACGGTAAAGAGGTTCATGTGGGTGAAGTCCTCCTTGTGGCAGTAGAACGGGCCCTTCTCCACCGGGATCATGAAATCCGGATCCTTGTGGTACTCCGAGTCCCTGCCCTCATGGCACATTTTATTGTAGTTCCTGATCGTCTCAAGTGCCTTGGGAGGAAGCCCTGCCTTCTCCACCAGCTCTTCTATGGTGTCCGCCTTGAACCACTGCGGCCTCTTTATCTCGGCATCGAAGAACATCTTGGGCGGTGTGAAGCTTCCGTCCGCCTTGGCGTCCCATCCGGACATCACCTGCTCCCTGGTGTAGGTGAACTCATCCTTGTACTGGTCCGGCTTCATCACGTCGTACCAGGTGAAGTGATCGTACCAGTCGGAATCCCAGATGGCCCAGCTGAGGCCCTTCTTGTTCAGGTGCTGGGTAACAGGCCCGAAGGCTCTGGAGCAGTACTCGTTCATGAAGCGCTCTCCGTCAGCATCCAGCAGGAGTCCCGGGAAGTTCTGGTACCTGGACACTACCGCGCCGTTGGAGAAATTGCTCAGCATCACGCAGTTAGGGAGGGACTTCTGCCACGCGGCGCCTGCCCAGAGGGCAGCCTTGAGCATGTCGCCCCTGAATATCCCGTTGCCTCCCCTGGCGTTGTAGTCCTCCGGAGAGTTGTAGGATGCCTCTCTGACGCAGTCTATATACGGTGAGACATACTTGGCCATCATGTCCTTGTCCTTGGAGAAGTCTCCCGCGGCTATGACCACGGCCTTGGTGCCCCTGTATCTTACGTAACCGCCGTTTTCAAGATCCCTTGCTATGACAGCAGCTACCCTGTCTCCGTCCTTTTCGAAGTAGTAGCCTGCCAACTTGAAGATGAGCCTGCCGCCGCCTTTTACGAACCTCTCCGCGAACTCGTTCACCAGGCTGGCCTGGCCTACTCCGGCCTTGCCTGCCCTTATGTCCTTGGCCCAGCCGTGGGAGATCACGGGTGAATAGTGCAGGCCGTGCTCCTTCATGTGGTTGCCCTGCTCCAGCGCGGTCTGGTAGCCCTTGCTCTCCATATAGTCTATTACGTAGTTGAAGGCCTCCTCGCTGTGGTTGTACCACTTGTACCACTTCTTCTGGTCCACCATGTTTCCGTTGGCGAGGATCTCCTTCTCAACATACCACGGGTCCAGGGGGCCGTAGCCCGCCTCCTTCATGGTCTTGCTGAAGGCCGCTGCGTTGGAGCCGCCTCTGCTTATGGGCCTGTCGGAGCCCGTGATCAGCACCACGTCCAGGCCCTCGTCCATGGCGGAGTTCGCTGTTATAAGGCCTGCAGTGCCGGCGCCGATAACGACCACTTCCGCAGTGACAGTATCCTTTACCTCTGCCTCGGGCACCTTCTCCGGCGGCACTTCAAAGGCCCACTTTCCCAGATATTTTTCCGCAGTCATAAGTCCTTCCATCGTTCCACTCCTCCTCGACAGCATTGTACTCTACAGCATACGCACGAAGCTTCCGTCATCGGACCATTCGAGCTTTACGCCGAGGCCTGCGCCGTCGGTCTGAGCCCTCATGAAGTCCAGGACGTCCTGTCCGCCGTTCTCACGGTCCTTTATTACCACATTACCGCTGTCCTCTATGAACGCGGGTATGAAGCCGCACTCAAGGACGCCGTTTTTATCAGCCAATACCTTTGCAATTATCGTAAGGCGGGACTTTTCGGACCAGGGATAGAAGTCCACCTTGTAGTGGCCGCCTCCGCGTCCCTGCCTCGCGCGCTCCTTAAGATAAGCCACCATCTCCGGCGTGTCGTTGTAGCCGGAGGTCATGGCGTAGGTGAAGCACACGTAATTCCCAAGGCCGTGGTATATAGGCTTTCCCTTGTAGTATTCCACGCCCTTGAGGATGTGATGGTGCACACCGAATATTATGTCCGCTCCCGCGTCTATGCACAGGTAGCACATCTCCTGCTCGTAGTCGTCAAGCCTGGGGATGTCTCCTCCGTTGCCCTTATGGAACACTACGACGGCTATGTCGCACTTGCTCTTAAGATCCCTTACCTCCTCAGCCAGCTGCTTTTTGGCGTCTGGCAGAAGGTAGGTATCCGTCCTGCACGGGCATCCCGGCATGTCGAACTTGGGAATGTAGGCGGTCTCCACCTTAACATAGTTTGCACCGGGCTTTTGGGACATCGCCCAGCCCAGCTTGGGGCCGGTGGCGTTGATTGAGATGACGCCCACCTTTATGCCTTTCTTTTCTATGAAGACAGGCTTCTTGGCGTCCTCTATGTTCTTTCCGGTGCCGCAGTGCGCAAGGCCTATCTCGTCCAGCTTTGCTATGGTGTCCAATATGCCGTTGGGCCCGCAGTCGTAGGAATGATTGCCCGCGGTGGTGACTACGTTAAAGCCTACCTTCGGAAGGCACTCCAGGTGCTTCGGAGGCGAAGGCGGAGCCTGAATGTCTATGCACGACGGCTCTGTCCTGTCCTTTGTGGTGTGCGGTGTCTCAACATGGCCTATCATTACGTCCTGCGCCCGCAAAACGTCCCTGCTGCCTTCAAAATACGGCTCTGCAGGGCCGGGTTCATCCAGGATCAGGTCTCCCACACAGCAAATGCTTATCTTTTCGGACATAGTATCACCTCCGGGTCTTCATCTGTTGATGATAATATTATACACTATATGCTTTTCCAAAAGTATTTATTTTAACAAAAAAAACACAGCCGGAGATGTCGTGTCTCCGGCTGCGGCGCATATTGTTTCCTGTGACTTACAGTCCGTTGAGCTCGCGGACGCGCTTGCATGCAACGAAGTGGTCCTTGGAGAGCTCCTCCAGCTTGGGCGTGCCCTTGAAGCACTCCTCGCATGCGTAGTTGCAGCGCGGAGCGAAACGGCAGGCATCGGGCGGGTTGATCGGGCTCGTAAGCTCGCCCTTCAGCAGCTCTCTCTGCTTCCTGTTCTTAAGAGACGGAATAGGAATAGCGGAGAGCAGCGCCTTGGTGTACGGATGCCAGGTGTGGCTGAACAGCTCCTTTGTGGGAGCCTTCTCTATCATCTGGCCAAGGTACATTACGCTTATGTGGTCCGAAATGTGCTTTACAACGGAAAGGTCGTGGGTTATGAACATGTAGGCCATGCCCTTTTCCTTCTGAAGATCCTGCAGCAGGTTCAGTATCTGCGCCTGGATAAGCACGTCCAGAGCAGATACAGGCTCGTCGCAGATGATCATCTTAGGCTCAAGAGCAAGAGCTCTCGCGATGCCTATCCTCTGGCGGCGTCCGCCGTCCAGCTCGTGCGGGTAGGTATCCGAATAACGCCTCGCAAGACCTACGGTATCCATCAGCTCAAGCACTCTCTTGTTAAGAGTTTCCTTGTCCGGGCAGACCTTGTGGATGAGCAGAGGCTCGGCTATCTGCTGGCTGACGCTCATGCGCGGGTTGAGGGAGGACAGCGGATCCTGGAAGATCATCTGCATCTTGGGACGCAGCTCTACGAATTTCTTGCTGTCCACCCTGGAGATGTCCTCTCCGTCGAATATGATCTTGCCGCTCGTGGGTCCGATCAGCTGAAGTATGGTCTTTCCGAGCGTGGACTTGCCGCATCCGGACTCACCTACTACGCCGAGGGTCTCACCTATGTCCAGGGTAAAGCTCACGTCGTCAACGGCGTGGAGCATTCCGTCCGGGACCATGAAGTACTTTTTAAGGTTTTCTACCTGAAGAAGAGCATCACTCATCGGCGGCCTCTCCTTTCTCCTCCGGCTCCATTATCTTGTCAGAGATGTCGGTGGCATCTGCTACCGGGGGATTCTTAAGCGATTCGATCTCTTCCGGGGTCATGAAGTGTATGCACTTTACGAGATGTCCGGGAGCTATCTCCTTGGTTATCGGGTCTATTTTCCTGCAGTCGTCCGTCTTTTCCGGGCATCTGTCGCAGAAGGAGCAGTACGATGGAAGATCCATCGGATCCGACACGAGTCCTTCTATGGAGCGCAGTCTGTCCACATCGGTGTCGAGGCTCGGAAGAGCCTCGAACAGAGCCTTGGTGTATGGATGGCTGGTATGCTCGAAAATGGCTTCCAGATCTCCGTATTCCACTACCTCGCCGGCGTATATTACGGCAACCTTGTCGCAGGTCTCGGCAACTACGCCCAGGTCGTGGGTTATCATTATCGTAGCGGTATGGAACTGATCCTGAAGCTTTCTCATCAGGTCCAGCACCTGCGCCTGTATTGTAACGTCAAGGGCGGTTGTGGGCTCGTCTGCTATCAGCAGCCTGGGGTTGCAGGCAAGAGCCATTGCTATTACTATGCGCTGCTTCATGCCGCCGGAGAACTGATGCGGATACTCGCTGTAGCGGTTGCCCGGTATTCCTACGGTCTCCATCATCTCTATGGCGCGAGCCTTTGCCTCGGCCTTGCTGACGGGATTATGCAGGCTTACTACCTCGGCGATCTGGTCGCCTACGTAGTGCACCGGGTTGAGCGCGGACATGGGATCCTGGAAGATCATGCCCATGGTGCCGCCGCGCAGATTGCGCATCTTCTTGTTGTGCTTCTTCTTCTCGCGCTTCTTCCTTGCCGTGGACGCGATGTTGACTCCGTCAAGAAGCACCTCGCCCTGTATGACGTGGCCTGCATCGGGCAGGAGCCCCATCGTGGTAAGGGCTATGGTGGTCTTGCCTGCGCCGGTCTCGCCTACCAGTCCTATGGTCTCGGATTCGTTTACGGTAAAGCTAACATTGTTGACGGCTTCCGCAACGCCTTCCTGAGTCTCGTAATGGACTACAAGGTTCTTAAGCTCAAGCACCGGAGTCTTTGCCTTGGGTTCCGGAACCATTTCGGGAACTATCACGTTATTGTCTGTCATAATTCCCTCCTTTACTTAAGTCTCGGGTCGAGAGCATCTCTGATGCCGTCGCCGAAGAGGTTGAGCGCGAGTACTGTGATCATTATCGCCAGGCCCGGGAAGAGCAGTACGTGCGGATATGTACGTATGAGAGTCTTACCCAGGGAGAGCATGGCGCCCCACTCGGGGCTGGGCTCGGAGATACCAAGACCCAGATAGCTCAGCGATGAGATGGTCAGTATTGCGGTAGCTACGCTGAAGGTGAAGCTCGTAAGTATGGGGCCGAGAGCATTAGGCAGCATGTACTTTATGAGCTGTCTCTTGCTGCTGGCTCCCATGGCCCTTGCGGACTCTATGTAGTCGTTCCTCTTTACCGTAAGTATCGAGGCACGGACTATACGGGCTCTTGCCGGAAGCGAGCTGATAACTATCGAGATGACCAGGTTCTGAACGCCCTTGCCGAGTACGGCTACTACGGCTATGGCCATGAGCATGGGCGGTATGGACTGGAAGATATCCAGTATACGCATTACTATCATGTCCACCTTGCCGCCGTAGAAGGCTGCCAGAGCGCCCAAAGTACCGCCTATGGCGAACGCCACGATAACGCACAGGAAGCCTATCGGAAGCGATATCCTGGCACCTATTATGAGCCTTGAGAGGATATCGCGGCCTGTGTTGTCCGTACCGAGGAGATGGTCCTTGCTGGGCGTCTGAAGGCGGTGAGCATAATCCGGAGCGGAATAGTCGTACGGAGCGATCAGCGGTCCGATTATGGCGACTACTATTATCAGGATCAGAACTATCATGCCGACGATGGCCAGCTTGTTTCTCTTGAGCCTCTTCCAGGCCTCTCTGGTCGGGGAGGACTTGAGCGCCTTGCCCTTGTTTTTCTTTAATTCCTTGGCTTTCTTTCTCTCTATTTTTGCCATTGCAGGGGTATATAGTTTTGCCATGTCACACCTCCTGCGCGCTTGCCGCCTTGGCGGCCAGACGGGCCTGCTTCTTTGCAGCCCTGCGGTTTGCAGCCATCTTGTTCTTTGCGTTGAACTCGTCCTTGAGCCTCGGGTCTATTATCGTGTACAGAATGTCTATGAAGAGCATTACGAAGCTGAACACTATGGCAAGGAAGAGCAGTCCGCCCGCAACAGACGGCCAGTTGCGGTTGTCTATGGAGTTGAGCATGTAGAGCCCTACTCCGTTTACCGCGAATATGGACTCGGCAACTACCGAACCACCCAGAGAGGATGCCAGCGTGTTGCCCAGAGTAGCGACTACCGGGATGAGGGAGTTGCGCAGAGCATGCTTGAATATTACATTGCCCTCTTTCTGTCCCTTGGCTCTCGCCGTCCTGATGTAGTCCTGCCTTATTACCTCCAGCATGGAGGAGCGTGTCGTTCTTGCTATCATTCCGACGTTTGCTATGCCTATCATGGCAACCGGAAGCACCCAGCCCGCCGGTCCGCTGTTTGCCGTGATCGGCGGCAGCCAGTTGAGCCTTATCGCGAAGATGTACATCATCATCAACGCAAACCAGAACTGGGGCACAGAAACGCCGAACAAGGCGAACACCATTGTCGCGTTATCTATTGCTGAATATTGTTTTACCGCTGCAACTACACCCAGCGGTATTCCTATTATCAAAGCTACGAGCACTGCGAAAAACGTAAGTTTAAGAGTGTTCGGGAATCTCGAGAGTATTTCTCCAAGCACTGGCTGCTTGGTCGTGTAGGAAGTCCCGAAGTCGCCCCTCGTGAAGACCCCCACAACGTATCTGCCGTATCTGATGATGAACGGATCGTTAAGACCCAGTTCCTGACGCTTTGCCTCTCTTACTTCTTCCGGGGCGTCGAAGCCGACTATGGAATCGACGGGGTCGCCCGGGGCTATGGCACTGAGGGCAAAGACTATCAGAAGAACTCCCAGTATTACCGGGATCATCCAAAGCAGTCTTCGTATGATATACCTGCCCATATGAATACTCCTGAAGGATAATACACATTGTCCGGGGCGCAGAAAAGCGCCCCGGGCAACGAAAACTAACGATATTTACTTACTCTGCGATCTACTGGAAGTAGCCGGAAAGCTTGAGCTCTTCTACGGCTGCGTTCAGATCATAGGTGTAGTAAGACTTGTCGGGCTTGAAGTACATCGGGTTGCCCAGCGGCAGGATGCTGTCGGAGTGCTTTCCGTAGCCGTTCAGAGCCATAGCGATGTTGTTCTCATAATCCAGTGCCATTGCGAGCGCTCTGCGTACGTGTACGTCGTCGAACGGAGCCTTGGTGGTGTTGAGGAACAGGGTGTGATGGTTTGTAGTCGGCTTGCTGAGTATGGTGAGCTTGCTGTTGCCCTTGATGGCGGGGACCATGTCCTCTGCGGGTTCAAGAGCAAGATCAACGCTGCCGCCCTCAAGAGCCTCTACACGAGCAGTAGCATCCTTGATGCTGATGAGAACGATCTCATCGAAGTACGGCTCGCCGCCCCAGTAATCGGCATTCTTCTCGAATACTACCTGGGAACCCTCTTCCCACTTAACGGGCTTGTAGGGACCGGTGTAGCAGTTCGGCATCTTTCCGCCGTTTCCTGTCATGTTCTCAAGTCCGCCGCCGGCAGTGACGGAAGCTTCTACCATCATGCCGTAGGGGATGTTGGAGAGTGTTGTGAGGATGAACGGATCCGGCTTCTTAAGAGCAAGGACGAAAGAGGTCTCGCTCTCGACTACGCAATTGGCTACATCGAAGTTGTCGAAGTATCTTGCCTGCTGTCCGGCGTCAACGACAGCCTTAATGCTGTAGAGAACGTCGCTTGCGGTGAACTTGTCTCCGTTCCAGGACTTGACGTCGTCGCGGAGAGTGAACCTGTAGCGGAGTCCTGCCTCGTCGATCTGCTCGGCCTTGGTAGCGAGCATCGGAACGTAGGTACCGGTTTCTCCGTCATAGTCGAACAGACGATCCATCATGATCTGCTGAGCCGGGGTGTTGAAGCTGGCTACAGTGACCAGAGCGTGCATAAGGCTGGTGGGGTCTCCCTTGGTAGCTACACGAAGGACCTTCTTGCCTTCGGGTGTAGTAGAGAAGGAGCTCTTCGCGAAGTTGATGTCACCGACCTCGGTAAGTCCGATGCCTGTCAGTTCCTTGACGCTGTAAGCAAGTCTGTCAGGAACATAGATAGGAATTGACGGGACCTCTTCGTTCATGATGCCGACGAGCTCTTTGTAGGTCGGGGTGGACTTCTCCATCACAGGCTCGGATGTGATCTTGTCGAAGAGACCATAGACCTTATCCTTGTCGGAGTATGTCCAGCGCGGGCCTCCGCGGAGCTGTGCCGGTGTGAAGCGGCTGTCGTAGAACTTCAGCTGCTCATACGGATTCGGGTTGGAGTTGTTTACGATCCAGCACATGGTAGCATCTTTGTCATCCTGGATACGGTTGTAGAACTCGTTCTGGTTGATGTCGATGTTTACCTTGATGTTGATGCCGGCAGCCTTGCCGAGTGCATCCCACTGCTGCTGGATAAGTGTGGCGTATGCACTGTGTGACGGCATTACGAGCAGGTTGATCTCGGGGAGATCCTTGCCTACTACCGCATTGGCGTTATTGCCGTTGGTGTTTCCGCCGCCTCCGCATGCTGCAAGTCCGAAAACCATCAGCAGCACGAGGAGAATAGCTATTACCTTCTTCATGTAGATCCTCCTGATGTTTTAAAAAACACTTAACATGATACGGTTTACTAATTGATTTTAACACAGCGCGCGGCATTGTGCGCGTTTTGCAGACACTTCGTTAAATATTTGTCTAACATTGATTGGGCAAAGTGCACAATAATGAGGTATAATAATTATCGAAAATGTGCAAATTTACTGTTTGGTACATCCAAACGCACGGAAAGGACCAAAATGTTTAAGACAAGCATATTAAGCGCCTGTCTGGAGGGACACATCCTTACCGACAACATGCCCGAAAGGATCGATGAGTTCAATTATTTCCGCATCCTCGGCGCAGAAGGCGAGGGCCTTCAGGAGGACTACCTGCACATAGCAAGGGCAAAGGATCTCTACTCCGCCTCGCGTGCGGAGACGGAAAAGGACAAGGTCTACACGGTGGTGGTGACGGACGGCGACAGCGTCATGGACTTCTATCTGGAGTCCAGGAACTACCATATAATAATAACCGATCTGTCCGTTATACCGATAATAAATTCGCTGAGCGAGCTTGCGGACGAATACAGCAGGATAACCTCCCTGAGGCGGCACCTTCGAAGCTCGGCATCCGTGGCGGACCCCATGATGGAGGGCGCCGCCAGGGCGATGAAGGCGGACTGCATCTACCTCTCCGGAAGACTGAGGGTAATATCCTGCTTCAGGGCCATAAACTGCGAGGAGTTCTCCTACCTGGTGCAGGGCGGCAGCCTCCGCCCGGAGCACGCGGCGCAGCTCAAGGACGAATGGCAGGATTGGTCCGGAGGCTGGGTCACAAGGCTCAAGCCCCTTGAGTACGACGGACGCGTGGCGGGCTACCTCCTCGTCATTATGCGCAAGAACTCCAGGGACAGATTCAATTCGGACCTTCTGGAGGAACTGGCATCCAGCATGACAGACTTCCTCAGGATAAGCTATTCGGACAGATCCGTGGCGGACTCGCGCTTCTCCACGCTTATACTGGACCTTATAGAGGGCAAGGTGAACGACCAGGAGATGCTGAACGACAGGCTGCGCCTCATAACGAACTCCCTGACCGGGCAGTTCTTCATGGTGCTGCTGGAGTCCGAGGACATATCGGAGAAGGTGTCGGCGGAGGCAATGCTCATGATAACGGCAATATACCCCGGAGCCTTCCCCCTGCAGTACGACAACAAGCTTGTGGCTCTGGTGCAGCAGGAGAAATACTCCGCCAATTTCGACTTCAGCGAGGACTCGCTGCAGCGCTTCGTGGAGGAATACCACCTCTACGCCTGCGTCAACAGCATGACGCGCAACCTCCTCTCCATACACGCTGACTACGAGAAGGCTGCAAAGAGCCTCACCTTTGCCAGGACCTTCTGCCCGGACAGGAGCCGCAGGGTCTTCCGCGCGGAGGAATACGCAATGTACACCGTGATAGACATATGCTTCAACGCGGTGCGCAAGGAGTACCACGGAGACTACATAAAGCTCTGCAGCCCCGGCACCATCTCTCTTCGCTACTACGACGACAGGCACGGGACGAACAACTCGGAGCTTCTCAAGGCCTACCTTCTCAACGGCAGGAACACCACAAGGACCGCGGCTCAGTTCGGTCTGCACAGGAACACCCTCATGTACAGGCTGGACAAGATAAGGACCATATGCGCCGAGGACATTGACGACCCGATGACGTCCTTCCGCATACTCTTCTCCCTGATGACCCTGGAATACATAAGAGGCTATCAGAACAGAAAGACCATATACACGCCGGAGACAGACGTGGAAAGAGGCAGGAGCGAGATGGCCCGCTCTTAGCGCCGGCGCGGCTTTGTGTAGAGGATTTCACTTTACACCCGCCGCAGGCGCGGTATAATTGGCATAGGAGGATACAGAGATGTCCAGATTCAACGAATATACAGGAACTCACACCAAATGGGAGAAGACGCCCACCGAAAGCTGGACCTTCTTCTTCAGAAAGCTCCCCGAGACGCTGGAGGATATGAAGGCCATGAGCGACTGCGATCTTAAGCAGCCGCAGAATACCGCTGCCATGGTGCTTCTTGCGCTCTGCGTCTATCCGAAGGATAAGGAAGAGTGTTTCAGGATGCTGGAGTACCTCAGCGGCCCGAAGGGCCTTTCCGAGTTCGAGAGGCAGTTTTTAGCGGACAGGTTCGCGGACGGTCAGGACTACATTCCCTTCTCTTATTTTGAGGGCGCAACTCCCGACAACGACTACACGCCGCATAAGGATCCGTATAAGCTCGTAATAAACGAGCTTCCTCAGTCAAAGCAGAACCTCAGCGTAGGCTACTATGCGCTGTACTTTACAAGCAGCGGAGCGGACAGTCTTCGTTATGTTACTTTAAAGAGAAAAGCATCCACCGGCGAATGGTTCTTAAACGAACAGTTCCTGATGGTGCAGATAAAAGATCCCAGGTCCAAGGACCCCTGGGCATGATCAGACAATGAAAAAGGCGGCGCCGCAGCGCCGCCGTATTTTTTTATGCTCTTGCCCGGAGCTCCTCCACCCTTGCCGCTATCTCAGGCTGGGCGTCCTCCATCATGTCCTTCCATCCGTCAACGTAGTCGAAGGTAAGATCGTCTATGTCCTCCGTCTCTATGCGGCGGACGTAGCCCTCCAGCATGTGGAAGTCCTTCTCATAGCAGTGGAAGCTGCTGGCTCTGTGGGTGTAGGTCCCCACCCCTACGCCGAGCTGCTCCGCGAACCTCGCCTGAAGCATTATCAGGGCAAAGGCGTTCATGTATGTGGCCTTGCAGGCATCGTTGCTCCTGAACAGCACCACGCAGTCCAGCTTTCCGTTCCTTATGAAGTACTGTATGTGCTGAAGACATGCAGGGTCGTCGGACGCGCTGTCCTTCCTCCAGTCCCTTATCAGAAGCACCGCCCTTCTTGAGCTGGGATTCCTTTTGAGCTCCTCAACTATGAAGGGGAACTGCTCCGCCATCCTCTCGTGGTAGGTGTAGGCCCACTTGCCCGCGGCCACCTCGAAATCCAGTATGCCGTCCAGCATCTCCTGGCGGTACTGCTCCAGCTCCTCGGGGCCTCCTATGAAGAGCTTGCTTATCATGGGCTCGGCCAGGGGCTCCTGCACCTGAAAGGTCATCGAGAGCTCCTTCTGGGTGGTGTTCCAGTCCGCGCAGTCGCTTATCTCGCCCTCCCTGCTGAGCGCCAGAAGCGCCGCGTGGTAGCTCTCGGGGAGAGTCCTTTCCTTTATCAATACCTCTTTCATGTTCCTCTCCTTTTAACGGCTATTCTATCATTCCCAGGATCAGCGGCACGGGCTCGGGCGCCTCCTCCGAGAACACCGTTGCCGAGAGCATCATCTCCGCGGCCTCCTCAAGAGCCTGCGGTTTGTCCGTGGTATAGAGCGTCGCTATGACGTCCCCGCGGCGCACTGCGTCACCCGTCTTTTTCTTAAGTATGAAGCCCGCTGCGGGGTCTATCTTATCGTCCTTCGTGTTGCGTCCGGCGCCGAGTATCAGGCTCACCTCGCCGTACTTCTCCGTATCCACCCTGCTTATGTATCCGTCCGCGGGGGAGATCACTTCCAGAGAGTGCTCCGCTGCGGGGAATCTGTCCGTGTGGTACACCCAGACCGGATCTCCGCCCTGCAGCTCCACCATCTCCGCGAAGGTGTTCAGAGCCTTTCCGGAGTCCAGCGCCTTCCTTGCGGTCTGCGCACATTCCTCGGTGCTGCCCATGCCCGCAAGGCGAAGCATCTGCGCCGTAAGCGCAAGGCTCAGCTCCCTTAGATCCTCCGGGCCGCCGCCCCTGAGCGTCTCTATGGCCTCTATTACCTCGAGCGCGTTGCCCACGGCATTGCCCAAAGGCCTGTCCATGTCCGTGATGAGCGCGCAGACTTCCTTTCCGGCATTCCTTCCGACGCTCACCATCTGCCTTGCCAGCTCCTCGGCGTTCTCCCTGCTCTTCATGAAGGATCCGCTGCCGCACTTTACGTCCAGGACTATGCAGTCGTCGTTGGCGGCGAGCTTTTTTCCCATGATGCTTGAGACTATCAGCGGGACGCTCTCCACTGTAGCCGTAACGTCTCTTAAGGCGTAGAGCTTCTTGTCCGCAGGGGCAAAGTTGCCGCTCTGCCCTATTACGGAAACGCCCGCGGTCCTTACTATCTTTGCGAACTCCGCGGTGGAAAGATCCGTCCTGTAGCCCTTAATGGTCTCAAGCTTGTCCACCGTTCCGCCGGTGTGCCCCAGGCCCCTTCCGGATATCTTGGCCACCTTTATGCCGCAGCATGCCGCAAGAGGAGCCACTATGAGGCTGGTCTTGTCTCCGACGCCTCCGGTGGAATGCTTGTCCACCCTGACGCCCCCCAGATCCAGGTCCAGGGTGTCTCCGGAATCCTTTATTGCAAGAGTAAGAGCGGTGGTCTCGTCAAGGTCCATGCCTTTATAGTATATGGCCATGCAAAGAGCCGCGGCCTGGTAATCCGGCACGCGCCCTTTGGTGTAGCCGCTTACGAAGTAGTCTATCTCCTTCTTCGTCAGCCTTCCGCCGTCCCTCTTCTTTTTTATGATATCATACATTCGCATGGATCTGCCATTTGCTCTCCAGGTCCTTTACCGCCTTTACTATGCGGCTGGTCCCGAGCCTGTCCGCTCCCAGCTCTATGAATTCCTCAGCGTCCTTAAGGTCCGCTATTCCGCCCGCCGCCTTCACCTTGACGTGCTCCGCGCAGTTTGACCTCAGAAGCTTTACGTCCTCCCTCGTGGCGCCTCCCAGGGAGAACCCTGTAGAGGTCTTTATGTAATCCGCTCCGGAGGAAGACACTATGCTGCAGGCGCGCAGCTTCTCGTCCCTTGAAAGGAGGCAGGTCTCTATTATCACCTTGAGGATGTGCTCCCCGCAGGCTTCCCTGACCCTTTTTATCTCCGCCAGAACGAAGGCGTCGTTGCCGGCCTTAAGAGCCGCTATGTCCATCACCATGTCTATCTCGGAAGCGCCGTTTGCTATCGCGTCCCGGGCCTCAAAGACCTTTGCCGCAGCGGTGCTGTAGCCGTTGGGAAAGCCTATCACGGTGCATATGGGAAGCCTTCCTGCCGCGTACTCTGCGGCCCTCTTTACGAACACCGGGGGTATGCAGGCGCTTGCAGTGCGGTACTTTATGCCGTCGTCGATCACGGCCTGGATGTCCTTCCACACGGCGGTCTGCTTAAGCAGCGTGTGGTCGCACCTGGACAGTATCTCCTGAATGGTCACGGCGCCTCCTTTCCCGAAGGTCTCCCTTCCGTTTCTTCTATCCTGAACGCCAGGGGAAAGATCTCCTCCAGCGTGTATTCCCTTCTGTCTTCCGGCGTGCGCACAAGCAGAATGATGAAGTCCTTTCCGCAGAACTCCGCCATTACCTGGCGGCAGACACCGCAGGGGGCGCAGTAGCCCTCAGGGACCTCCTCAAAGCCTCCGGCAACGGCTATTGCCATAAACTTCCTGAAGCCCTCGCTTACTGCCTTTGCAAAGGCTGCCCTCTCCGCGCATATTGTGGGAGAATAGGCGCTGTTCTCTATGTTGCAGCCCGTGAAGACGCTCCCGTCCTCCGCAAGCAGAGCTGCGCCTACGGCATGGCCGGAAAACGGCGCGTAGGCGCGCTTCCTGACCTCAAGTGCCGCAGCTGCCAGTTCCTTCTTTTTCTTTTCACTGAGCCTTGTCATCTTCTCCTCCGACGGGCATCCTCTGCTGCTTCCTGCGTTGATTATACCAAATACGGGCGCGAAGCGCCAGCCCGGCTGCCCATCCGATTATCATTATCACGGCGAAAATGACCATCCCCGCGGGAAGGCCCCAGCGGGTAAAGCCGTAGAAGTCTGCGGGGTCCGGCCATCTCCCCGTGCCGTTCCTGAGTATGTTGATCAGATAAAAGATCCCGTAGACAAAGACCGGGAGCATGCAGAGAAAGCTCTGCTTAAAGCTTATGTACCAATAATCCTCCAGTACGACGAACTCAATTATGGAGAGCACCGGTACTATAAGGTGGAGCCAGAGATTCGCCCCGCGGAACATGGCCGGGTAGCTGTACAGGGGCCCCAGGAAAAGTATCACGACAAGGAAGGTTACGCTCACGGCTGCCACCGCGGTATGCTTTATCAGAAAGACGGCGCGTGAAGGCCCCTCCCGCCTGCCGGAAGCGGTCCCGAAAAGCTGCACCGCAAGCACGGCGGATATTATGCCGTCGTAGATGTTCGAAAGAGTAGTAAAGTATTTAAGGGCCGAAAGGCCGGCCGAGCTGAGCATGCCTCCGGACCTTCTGAGAAACATGTAAAGAAAGGCGCCCAGCACCATCAGCGCTATCAGCGTGTTTATCACTGCCGAGACAAGTATTTTTTTTCTGCTGTTTGGGTATGTCATGTCCGCGCCTCGCCCCGGGCTAGAGCCCTTCTATCATGTTGTTGAGCCACTTGCCGGACTTAAAGCGCCTCGTGAGCACGAAGAACTTTATCACCGGCTCCGCCTGCACCATAAGCACCACCGTAGTTATCGGAAGCTTAAGCCACAGCGCGCCGGCAAACGACAGCGGCACGCTTATCACCCACATCATAAGTATCTCGGATATCGCGGCGAACCTTGTGTCTCCGCCAGCGCGCAGTATGCCGGACACCATCACTCCGTTCGCCAGGTTGAGCGGGCAGAACACCGCGTGGATGTACATTATCCGCCTTGCTATGGCAAAGCCCTCGGGGCTGAGATCGAATATCCTCAGTATCAGGCCTGCCAGCAGCGCTATGAGCACCCCCGCAACAGTACCCATTATGAGGGCCAGCCGCCTGAGCTTTGCCGCTGTCTCCCTGGCCTCGTCCTGTTTGCCCTCTCCTATCCTGGCGCCTATCAGTATGAGGGAGGCGTCTCCCACGCTGAACATGCACATCAGGAAGAGGTTCATTACCGTTATGGAGGCGGAGAAAGCCGCGAACTGCAGCGTTCCTATGTGTCCGTAGGCCGCGCTCATCGCGGAGTTGGCGCCGCTCCAGAGTGTTTCGTTGAGCGTCGTAAAGGCCGAGTTCTTGTAGACCCTAACGGCCAGATTCTTATCGAAGGAGAACAGCTCCCTAAGGGAGCCCCTGAGCGGGTTCTTCCTTACGAACACCATAAGTACCATGAGCGTGAACTCCAGCACTCTTGCCATTACCGTGGCAAGAGCCGCGCCCTTCACCTCCAGCCTCGGGAAGCCGAAGTTGCCGAAGATGAGGCAGTAGTTGAAGAACAGGTCCGTAAAGAAGGCCCCGAAGGATATGTACATGGGTATCTTAGTCTGCTGTGTGGCCCTGAGGCTCGTGGACAGCGGGTTTATGACCGCTATCAGCAGGAAATTGACGGACGCGGTCTTAAGATAATCCGCGCCCAGAGCGGCAGCAGAGGGATCCTTTGTGTATATGCTCATCACCTGCATGGGGAAGAACCTGCCCGCGCAGAAGAAGATGAGGCTCAGGGCCATGGTGTTTATCATGGCAAAGCCCATCACCCTGCGTATGTTCATTCTGTCCTGAGCGCCCCAGAACTGCGTAAGGAAGGTGGAACAGCCCGTGCAGAAGCCGAAGACCATCATCCACTGTATGTTAAAAAGCTGCACTCCCAGGTTCACCGAAGAGAGCGCAGTCTCGGACAGGCTGCTCACCATCATGTTGTCCAAAAGCGTAAGGGAGCTGCTTATGAGCCCCTGAAGCGCCACCGGGATGGCTATCCTCGCAACTTTTTTGTAAAAGCCTTTGTCCTGCATCTGTCCTTTCAGCGCTGTCTTTTAAAGCGCACGCGTATCAGCTCGTTAGCGGCTGTTATGCTCTCATCCGAAAGACCGCATTCACGAAGAAGTGCGTACTCCGCGAGAGTCCCGCTCCCGGGAGGCACCGCAAAGGCTCCGCTGTCGGCGCCCGCGGCTATCTTTGCCCCAAGCTCATGGCCTCGCCTTACCGCAGCCATGTGGCTCTCAACAGTCCTTCTTGTTATAAGCGCGTCGAAGCCCTGCCTTACGTCCCAGCGGGTCTTCTCTCCGCTGCCGCTCCTTCCCGCGAAGGCAGCGATAGCGGCTACCGTAGGCACCCAAATGCTATCGGACTCCGCAAGGGCATGCAGGCATTCCTCGTCTATGAACACCCCGTGCTCTATGCTGTCAGTCCCGGCCTCCACGGCAGCAAGAAAAGCGTCTCTTCCGTTGGTATGAGCCATCACGGCAAAGCCCTCGCCGTGCGCAATGCTCACCAGCTCCTTTATCTCCGAGGCGGAAAGTGGCTCGCAGGAAAGCTCTCCGTACTTTTCAAAAGTAACTATGCCGGAGAACATTATCTTTACGAAGTCGGATCCAAGAGACGCCGCCTCTCTTACGAGAGAAAGGAAGTCCCGGCTGTTCTCGAAGGCCTTTCCCACTATCCCGCCGTACCTGCCCTTTTTATGCAGAGCAAATACGGGGGTCACGTACTCAAGGCCGTATTCCGGGAAGTCCTTAAGAAAGCGCTTTACAAAGGCGCTCCTTCCCGCGGCATCCCCGCCCTCGCGGAAGTATGTGACGCCGCAGCTTTTAAGCATTTCGAGGTTCTCGGAAAGGTCCCCTCTCATCAGAATGTGCCCGTGGCACTCGCAGATACCGCTCACTTCTTCTCCGCTTCCTTAAGCAGAGCCTCCCACTCGGAGGTTATCCTGCGGTCCGTAAAGTAATCTATGCGCATGGCCTTCTGGACCCTCGCCAGCGTGGCATTGGTGGTCTCCCTGGCCTTTTCCGTACCGGCCTTGAGTATGTCGTACACCGTGTCTATGTCGGCGGCCCACTTTGCCCTTTCGGCGCGTATGGGACCGAGGTTCTTGTCCAGTACGTTTATAAGGAACTTCTTGCAGGTGCCGTCCCCCAGGCCGCCCCTGCGGTAGTGAGCCTTAAGCTCATCAAGGTTGGCGTATTCCGGAAGGAAGAGCGCAAAGTCCTCATCCGTCGCGAAGGCGTCCAGGTAGGTGAACACCACGTTGCCCTCGGTGTGTCCCGGATCCTCTATCCTAAGATGCGTAGGATCCGTGAACATCTTGCCGTTCACCTGCTTCTTTATGGTCTTGGGATCGTCGGAAAGATAGATGCAGTTTCCTAAAGACTTGCTCATCTTGGCCTTTCCGTCTACGCCGGGGAGACGCCTCTGCATCTCGTTCTCGGGTATCATGGCCTTGGGCATCACCAGAGTCTCGCCGTAGGTGCGGTTGAACTTCTCGACTATCTCGCGGGTCTGCTCTATCATGGGCAGCTGATCCTCTCCTACGGGCACCACCGTGGCGTCGAACGCCGTAATGTCCGCGGCCTGCGATACCGGATAGGCAAAGAAGCCTGCCGGAAGACCCTCGTCCGCAAAGCCGCGCATGGCTATCTCGGCCTTAACGGTAGGGTTCCTGGAAAGGCGCGCCGTGGAGACGAGGTTCATGTAGTAGAACGTCAGGGCGTGCAGGGCCGGAAGCTGTGACTGCACGCAGATGGTGGTCTTTTCCGGGTCCAGACCGACGGAGAGGTAGTCCAGGACCACGTTTATTATGTTGTCCCTTATCTTTCCGGGGTTGTCCGCATTGTCGGTAAGAGCCTGATCGTCGGCAATGAGTATGTTTATCTCATCGAACTTCCCGGAATTCTGAAGCTCCACGCGGCGCTTTAAAGACCCCACGTAGTGTCCCAGATGGAGCCTTCCTGTAGGACGGTCCCCGGTGAGTATTATCTGTCTATCTCTCTTTTCCATTTATATCTCCTCCTGCTGCGCCAGAAACGCCTCGTACAGATCCGGAAGCTGCCTGTCGAGCCTCAGGACCTTGCCCCTGCTGTCCGTAAAGCAGTGTTCCGATCGTCCGGTAAAAACGGTCTTTCCGGCTGCGTTCTTCATTACGTAGCTCAGCCTCAGCCTTGCGCCCTTCACCTCATCCACGCAGACGCTTATCTCTATCTCCTCCGGGAAGGTGGTGGTCTGTTTGAAATTGCTGGTTATGGATACCACGGGAGATACCACTCCGGTCTCCTCTATCCTGTCCAGTCCCCAGCCTATCGCTTCGAGCCAGTCCAGCCTGGCCTCCTCCATCCACCTTATGTAGTTGGAATGGTGGGTTATGCCCATGCGGTCCGTCTCGTAGTATTTGATCTTATGTATATAGCTGTGCATGATGGATCTTTGTCCCTCCGCCTCTATTTCTTTATTTCCTTCAGCTTGTATAAGGTCTCGTAGTTGAGCGCTCCCACGCCGGGGAAGAAGGAGAAGCCCTTGTAGGCATCCGTCCTGTAGGGAAGGAAGCCCTCCTCCCAGCAGAGCGCAAAGCCCAGGAGCTCTTCCGACATAAGCTTCTGCAGAAACTTCATCTCCTCAAGGTAGCGGGATTCTCCCGAAGCCCTGCGCAGCGCGTCATAGGCGCTGACAAGAGCGTCCGACTGTATGACGCTGCTCCAGTCCCAGGATCCGGCAGGCACCTCGGCGCGTCCTATCTTTATGTCGAAGACCTCAGCTTCCGGCTGCTCCTGCGCCGGCGCCTCGGCCTTCGTGCAGACCGCGTTGATGCCGGACCTTCTGAGATCCTCCGCAATGCGCTGCCCAAGGCTGTCCGCAAGTTCCTGCATCCCGGGGATGTCATCGGAGACTATCCTTAAGATAAGGGCCGTGCCGTCCGGCATGTCACGCATGCCGTCCTCATCGGCGTCCGCTATTCCAAGGCCGTCCAGAAGCTTTGCGGCTTCCGTCCTGTTCTGCGCGAACTTCGCTATGCTTTCGTCATATCCCGACGCGGAAGGCGGCACCGCCCCGCCGCCGGGTATGGCTCCCAGATCCCCACCTATGAGCTTTCTTATCTGCTCCCAGTCCAGGGAGAGCACGACTGCCCTTCTGAGGTCCTTAAGCTCGCCGCAGGGGCCTTCCTTTCCGAATACGGCGTAGAAGAAGCTTCCGGATTCCGTGCGTCCGGGATCTATGCCGTCCTTGTCCTTTATGATGTCCGCCTGCCCGCCGGAAAGAAGCCCTTCGTAAAGTATAAAGTCCGCTTCTCCCTCCGCAAGAGCCTTAAGCAGAGCCGTATCGTCCTCATAAGTCCTGAGTATTATCTTATCCGCCTTAACGTCCCCAAGATATCCGTTGCCCGGGAAGACTTCGAACACAGCGTCCCCCGAGGCCGCGTCTATCCCGGTGAGCCTGTACGGCCCGCAGCCCACGTTGAAGCCCTCTCCGCGGAAGGTCTCATAGGAAGAGCCCACGTTCTCCCAGATGTGCTTTGGGAGTATGGGGGCAGACGCCTCATCCGAACGCAGGAAGCCGTACACGTCAACGCCGGAGAACACCAGTGTTATCTGGTTCCCGGACTCCTTTCTGATGCTTGTAAGAGTCTTTAGGGACTCCGCTTTTTTAACGTCGCGCAGCCACTCGAAGGTGAATATCACGTCGTCCATGGTGACAGGCTCGCCGTCGTGCCACTTCCTGTCCAGCGGGAACACGAGCCGCAGCTCCTTTCCGTCCGCGGTCACCGCGTAATCCTGGAAGAAAAATCCCTTTACCCTTCCGTCCCTGTCGCGCACGAAAAGCGCAGGATCCGTTATGCAGTTCCTGTTAAGCGCTCCTACGGAACCGGACCCCGAGAGTATGCTTACATTCTCCGCCTTAAGCACGGTGCCTATCACAAGCTGCTCTATGCGGTCCGCCGGCTTTGCGCTGCCGTTATTGCCGGAGCTTCCGGGCGTATATCCGCCCATGCCGCAGGACGCCAGCGAAAGGCAAAGCACTGCTGCAAGCAGCATGCCCAAAGCTCTTTTTAATGACCCCTTCATGATCCCTCCCGGATCTACTTGTTTCCGCCCTGCAGCAGCACCAGAAGAGGCGCCGCGGCAGTGCCGCTTATCTCGGTGGTGTATTTCTTCGCGCCGTCAGCTGTATTGCTGTAGTAGACGACGCCCAGCTTTATCTCGCCTTGCGTGGAGGGCGTAAAGACGAAGCACTGATCCTTGTTTATCTCGACGATGAAGCTGCCGCTTACGGTCGAATCCTCATCGGCCTTCCAGTCTCTTCCGCCGAAGTTTATGTAGTCCTTCACCAGTTTTTTGTCGCTGTCCGAAAGCTCCACTTCCGTATAGCCCGAGAACGGATCCGCCCCGCCGGGTATCCTGCCCACCTTCACGTACTGGAAATCCGGCTTTGGGATGTTTGCCTTTTCGGTGGCATCCTCGGCCGCCTTGGGAAGGATTATCTGCGAGACCACCGTCATGGCTATGAATATGATGATGGCTATGAGGAATGTCTTGTTCTTCATACTGTTCTCCTTAGTTCCTGAGGCTGTTTATGGGAGCCGGTATCCTTCCGCCGCGGGCTATCATCTCCGCGCAGGATCTTGTATTGACAGGCATAACGGGGGCAGAGCCCAGAAGCCCTCCGAACTCCACTATGTCCCCCACCTTGCAGCCGGGAGCGGGTATTATCCTTACAGCCGTGGTCTTGTTGTTTATCATGCCTATGGCGGCTTCGTCGGCTATTATTCCGGAGATGGTCTCCGCCGTGGTATCGCCGGGGACCGCTATCATGTCGAGGCCCACGGAGCATACGCAGGTCATGGCCTCAAGCTTTTCTATGGTGAGAGCCCCGCTCTTGGCGGCGCGTATCATGCCCGCGTCCTCGGACACCGGTATGAAGGCACCGGACAGGCCGCCTACATTGGAGGAAGCCATTACTCCGCCCTTCTTTACCGCGTCGTTTAAGAGCGCGAGAGCGGCGGTGGTCCCGGGAGCGCCTACGCTCTCAAGCCCCATCTCCTCCAGTATGTCGGCAACGCTGTCGCCTACGGCCGGGGTGGGAGCAAGCGAAAGATCCACTATGCCGAAAGGCACGTTGAGCCTGGAGGAAGCCTCCTGGGCTACAAGCTGCCCCATCCTTGTTACGCGGAAGGCAGTGCGCTTTATGGTCTCTGCCACCACGTCGAAGGGCTGTCCCTTGCAGCTCTGAAGAGCGTGGTGCACGACGCCCGGACCGGAGACGCCCACGTTTATTACGCAGCCCGGCTCTCCCACTCCGTGGAAGGCGCCGGCCATGAACGGATTATCCTCCACCGCGTTGCAGAAGACCACCAGCTTGGCGCAGGCAAAGCCTCCGCGGTCCGCGGTGAGCCTTGCGGCTTCCTTCACCACCCTGCCCATCTCCGCCACGGCGTTCATGTTGATGCCCGCCTTGGTGGAGCCTATGTTTACGGATGAGCAGACCTTTTTGGTAACAGCAAGAGCCTCGGGGATGGACGCTATGAGCGCCCTGTCGCCTCCGGTGTAGCCCTTCTGGACCAGCGCGGAGAAGCCTCCTATGAAATCTATCCCCAGGGTGTCCGCAGCCCTGTCCATTGCCTTCGCGAACTGCACGAAATCAGCGGTCTCGCTGCTCTCGCAGGCTATGGCAACAGGCGTTACGGAGACGCGCTTGTTTATGATGGGTATGCCGAACTCGCGTTCTATCTGCTGTGCCGTGGGCACCAGCCTTTCCGCCTTGCGGCAGACCTTATCGTATATCTTCCGGGCGCACTTCGCAGGATCCGTATCGGAGCAGTCCCTGAGCGATATCCCCATGGTGACAGTCCTGATATCCAGATGCTGCTGGCTTATCATCTCTATCGTCGAAAGTATCTCTTCGGTATTTATCATGCGGGCCACCTAGATCCTGTGCATGGCGTCGAAGATCTCCTCGCGCTGGATATGGATCTCCATCCCGCTCTTTCTTCCGTAGTCCTCGAGCCTTTCGGCTATCTCGCCGAACTCCAGGCTGCTGGTATCGATGTCCACCAGCACCACCATGGTGAAGTAGCTCTGAAGTATGGTCTGGTTGATGTCCAGAATGTTTACCTCAGCGTCCGCAAGCACTCCGCAGACCCCTGCGGTGATGCCTACTCTGTCCTTTCCGACTACGCTTAAAATACATTTTTTCATTATCTTTTCCCTCTGGATCTGAAATAGGTTTATTGTTTATAATACCACAAAAAAACGGTGTCCCGCAAGGCTAATGCGCTACCTGAGGAGAAAGCTCCTTACGTTTTCCTCAGGCTCGTCCGGGAAGAGCGTTCTTATGTGGTCCAGGACCCTTCCGAAGGAAGCCTTGGGGTCTCCCGGGTATATCTCCGCAAACTCATCTCCGAAGAACTGCTCCGGCGTGGAGTATTCCGCAACGCCCCATCCGTAGTCGTTCCCGAAACGGTCCTTCATGTACCTGAAATCGCTTATAAGGACGAAGCATTGCTGCTGCAGCCTGTTTACGCTCGTGTCGAAGCCGGAGGCTCCGCCTTTGCGGTAATTGCCCAGCCTCTTGAGCTCCTTTGAGAGCACCGGACCGTTCGCCTCTATAAGCTCCAGCAGGACCTTGTCCCTGTAGCTGCCGTAGCCGTCGTTGAAAAAGCCCTCGTAGTCGTAGCCGTCCCTGCGGTAAAGAGCAAAGTCCCGGAACCAGTCCGCGCTTATGAACGCGGCCTTCTTCTGAAGGAACTTGCCGTAGGCGCAGTGTGTCTGCCTTATCACGGGCCCTTTCCACTCCCAGACGCCCTCGGTGTCCCCGTTGAACCAGACCAGCGGGTCCACGTTCTCCTCTATGGAAAACTCTTTTACGGAGTTGCGGAAATACGGGACGAAGCCGTACTCCTCCACAGCGTCCTCAAGGTCTTTTTTTGTCCTGATATGAATGTCAAAGCGCATAAATCACAGGCCCTGCTCCGCTCCGGTGACGTTTATCTGGCAGGAACGCATGGTCTCAAGAGCGGCCAGATGCTTTCGGGGCGTTACCCCGGCGCAGCAGGACGCGTCCACGGAGATCTTAAGCTCCGGCAGCGCGGCTTTTATCAGAAGCGCGTTGGATAGCACGCAGATGTCCGTGCAAAGACCGATCAGCTCTATCTCCTCAAGGTCCTCTTCCTTCTTAAGCTCCTCCGCCAGCCTTTCGCTCCCGAAGGTGGGCTTTTCGAAGATCCTCGCGCCCTTAAGCAGCGCCTCTATGTCCGGCCTTATCTTCCAGCCTTCCTTTCCCCTGATGCAGTGCTCCACCGGAAGGTTCCTCCCCTCCTGAGTGGAAAGGTAGTCCGGACCGTGTGTATCCATTGTGGCAAAGACGCATTCCGGAGGATAGGAACGTATCTTATCCTTAACGTTCTCCACTATGGACAGGGCCTCTGCGGTCCCCAAAGACCCGTCTATGAAATCGTTCTGCATGTCTATGACGATCAGTGCTTTTTTCATGTGTCCGCTCCCGGCATAATGCCTTTTTTCGCAGCTGTTTCTTACTGCTGATTATACCATTTGACGGCGCATAAATAAACGAGCTCCGGGTTTTTACTCAAAATACATACTCATTGTTACGGTCACAAACTGCCTGTCAGTTTACCGTGCCTGCGTTTTTCCCTATACTTACAATATCATTTTCCTGAAGGGGCAAAACTATGGATGCACGCATAATTGGCGTAAATATCCAAAAATACCGCAAGCTGAAAGGGCTGACACAGGAAGCTCTTGCAGAGATGATAGGCGTGACTCCTCATTATGTGGGGCTTCTGGAAACAGGGCGTCGAAGGCCTTCGGTAATGCGTCTGGTCGCCATAGCCAACAGTCTGTCCGTGTCCGCGGATCTTATTCTGCTGGAGCTGCTGGACTGCAGGTATCAGATAGAAGCGTCGGAGATAACAAAGCGGCTCTCGGTCATGTCAAAAGAAGCAGCAGACCGCGCGTACAAGATAGTAAGCAGCGTTATCGACAACGCTTTTTAGCATCGCCGTACCGCCCGAACTAAAGCAAAAGACCGGTCTTTTGCCCAGGCAAAGACCGGCCGTGTTTTTTCTGTACGATTTTTTACTCCCTGTCGTCTATTCCGGCGCCGTAGGAGCTGTATGTTCCGGAGGAGGGATAGCCCATCTCGGCAGCCTCTTCGGCAGCTATTGCCGCGCGCCTTGCCCTGGCCTTTCCGGTAATGAAGGAGATGAGCATGGGTATCGCCACCACAAAGAAGAAAGCCGTGATAAGTATCGCCAGCAGCCTGCTGTCCGTGCAGTCTATAACGTAGTAGTGTATGTCACGGTCCGCGCTCGTAATGCCGAAATAGTCCAGAGATTTCTGGTAGTAGTTCTTCATCTCAAGACTCATCTTCTGGAGCTTGCCCTTAAGATGCAGCGGCGTATCCGTAAACACTTCCGTCTTCCCGTCAACGTAGTCCCACGTCTTTTCCATGATCTCTTCCATGGCCGCGATATCGCTCTTGCTCTTTACTGAGACCGCTATCATGGAATCGTCGTCCAGCCACACCAGGTAGTGCTGGTCCTTGCCCACGGTAAAGCCGTTGCGCTTGTGCGAGGTCTCCGCGTAGTTATCCAGAACGGCGTCCACGTCCAGCTCCACGAACGAATCCTCGTTGGCGCTTAAGGTGCCCTGCTGCAGCAGCTTGTTGATGTTGGAGACCTTGGTCCCGAAGATCAGATCCGAATAGAGGATGAGACTGATTATTCCGAACGCCAGGAACATTATCGGGACTATAAGCGTCGCCAAGGACGGACCTTTGGTTTTGTTATTCATGGCATACCTCCGTATATAGTTAATAATATCACACTTTGCGGATCCGACAAACAAAAAAAGCGGCTCCGCTTACGGGAACCGCTTTTATTGATCTTTTATCAGAAGAGCCCTGCGCCGAAGAGCGGTGCGAATACTACCGCTACTATGGTCATCAGCTTGATGAGTATGTTCAGGGACGGTCCGGAGGTATCCTTGAACGGATCGCCTACGGTGTCGCCTACTACCGCAGCCTTGTGGGTCTCGGAGCCCTTGCCGCCGAAGGCGCCGCCTTCAACGTACTTCTTGGCGTTGTCCCATGCTCCGCCGGAGTTGGACATCATTATGGCCAGGAGAACACCGGAGAGCAGAGCGCCTGCCAGCATTCCGCCCAGAGCCTGAGCGCCCATCAGGAATCCTATGATCAGAGGAGCTACTACTGCCAGAAGAGCCGGAGCGATCATTTCCTTAAGAGCTGCGCTGGTGGAAATTGCTACGCACCTTGCGTAATCCGGCTTGGAAGTACCGGCCATAATACCCGCATCAGAGCGGAACTGCCTGCGGACTTCTTCGATCATCTGGTTGGCAGCCTTGCCTACGGAGCTCATGGTGAAAGCGGAGAACATGAAAGGCAGCATTGCGCCTATGAACGCGCCCGCTATTACCTTCGGATCCAGAAGGCTTATTGAGAAATCCGCCATCTTAATCTTGATGACCTCGGAGTAGGATACGAACAGAGCCAGAGCCGTAAGAGCGGCGGATCCGATGGCGAATCCCTTACCTATGGCTGCGGTGGTGTTTCCTACGGAGTCGAGAGTATCGGTGATGTTGCGGACTCTCTCGGGAAGCTCGGACATCTCGGCTATTCCGCCTGCGTTGTCGGATACCGGACCGTAAGCGTCGACTGCTATGGTCATGCCTGCGGTGGAGAGCATTCCTACAGCCGCAAGAGCTATGCCGTATACTCCGCCGAAGATGTAGGCAACGATGATGCCTACGGCGATTATTATGATCGGGAATACGGTGGACATCATACCTACGGCAAGACCGGAGATGATCGTGGTGGCCGGTCCGGTCTGGGACTGCTCCGCGATCTTCTTTACGGACTTGTACTCAGCGGAGGTATAGATCTCCGTGATCTTTCCTATGGCTGTTCCGACTACAAGGCCTGCAACTACCGCCCAGGCAAACTTGAAGGTGCCGAAGAAGCTCTTGGAAAGTATGATGGCTACTATCGCGGAAAGGATGGCTGCCACATAGGTGCCCAGGTCAAGAGCCTTTGCGGGGTTGGAGCCTTCCTTGCAGTTTACGGAAAGTATTCCTACTATGGAAGCGACTATTCCTACCGCGGATATGATGAGCGGGAAGATGGCGCCCTTTACAGGGTCGTTTCCTGCGGCTATGAAGCTTGCGCCCAGAGCCAGGGTAACTGCGGAGATTATGGAGCCTACATAGGACTCGAACAGGTCTGAGCCCATGCCGGCGATATCGCCTACGTTGTCGCCTACGTTGTCAGCTATTACTGCGGGGTTTCTGGGGTCATCCTCGGGGATGCCTGCCTCTACCTTGCCTACGAGGTCCGCGCCTACGTCAGCAGCCTTGGTATAGATGCCGCCGCCTACACGGCCGAACAGAGCCATGGAGGAAGCGCCCAGGCCGAAGCCCGTGAGGCACTGCCTTGCGGTCTCGGTATCGAGAAGCATGAAGGCCAGGCCTACGCCCAGTATTCCGAGTCCTACTACACAGAGGCCCATTACCGCGCCGCTCCTGAAAGCGACCTTAAGAGCCTTGTTCATGCCGCCGTTTTCAGCGGCAGCTGCAGTCCTTACGTTGCCCTTTGTGGCTACCTGCATTCCGAAGTAACCGGCGAGCACGGAGAACAGAGCTCCGAAAATGTACAGAACTGCGGTCACCCAGCTGAGAGCAAATCCGAGCACTACGGTAAGCACTACTACTACCACTACCATGGTGCGGTACTCTCTTCCGAGGAACGCCATGGCGCCCTCGTGGATAAAGCCGGAGATCTCAGTCATGCGGGCATTGCCCGTGGACTGTCCGCTGATCCATTTTGCGAGGATCAGCGCAACAATAAGTGCGCATGCGCCGACTACAGGCGCAATGATCTTCAATCCGTCCATTTTACACCTCTTTAATTACGGATCCCTTTACATCAAGACCAAAAGTATCAGATTCACGATAAGGAAGGCTACCGCCATAATTACCGTGAGCTTGGAAAGCTTTTCGTCATAGCCTCTGGCCTTCTTCTTGAAGGCGGCGTCGGAGCTGCCGGAGAGCGCGCTCAGACCGTTCGAATTGCCCTGCTGGAACATTACCACAAGGACAAGAACGATGGCTATCAGTGCCAGGAGAATCATCATTACGGTTTTCATTAGCTAAAACTCCTTTTATACAATATAAAAACGATTGAATGATTTTAACATAAGAATCATTTCAATGCAAGTTATTTCAAACTAAAAAACGGCCCCGTTTCCTGCAAAACAGGGCCGATATCATCAGAAATGAATGATTTCTATGAAGTCCGCGGGCTTAAGGCTCGCTCCACCGACCAAAGCGCCGTCTATGTCATCCTGGTTCATCAGATCCGAGGCATTTGCGGGCTTTACGCTTCCGCCGTACTGTATCGTTATCTCCTCGGAGATATCCTCGCTGTAGATGTCCTTAAGGACTTCCCTTATGAAGCCGCACATATCCTGAGCCTGCTCGGGACTTGCGGTCCTTCCGGTGCCTATGGCCCAGATGGGTTCGTAGGCTACGGTCACCTTCTTTGCGTCCTCGGCGGCAACTCCCGCGAAGTCCGCGCGTATCTGGGCCTCCACGAAGGCGTTCTGATCTCCGGCGTCGCGTGTCTCCAGGGACTCGCCGCAGCAGAGTATGGGAAGTATCCCCGCCTCCAGGGCCTTGAGGACCTTCCTGTTTACGGTCTCGTCTGTCTCGTTGAAGTACTGCCTGCGCTCGGAGTGTCCTATTATGCAGTAGTCCACGCCTATCTCCTTAAGCATGGGAGCGCTCACCTCGCCGGTGAAGGCGCCCTGGTCCTCCCAGTGCATGTTCTGGGCAGCAAGCCCTATGCCCGTGCCCTCGAAGGCCTTCTTAAGAGCCCAAAGCTGGGTGAAGGGAGCCGCTATGGCAACGCGAACATCGCTGGGCTCATACAGCTTTTTAAACTCCTCCGCGAAGCTCTCTGCCTCTGCAGCGGTCTTGTACATCTTCCAGTTGCCTGCAATGAATGGCTTTCTCATTTTTGCGCCCCTTACCTGTCCTGAAGAACGGCAACGCCCGGCAGGACCTTTCCCTCAAGGAATTCCAGGGAGGCTCCGCCGCCCGTGGAGATGTGGGTGATCTTGTCTTCCAGGCCGAACTGCTTTATGGCGGACGCGCTGTCGCCGCCGCCTACCACTGTTGTTGCACCGGACTCGGCCATGGCCTGCGCTACGGCCTTGGTGCCGCCCGCGAAGGCTTCGAACTCGAACACTCCCATGGGTCCGTTCCATACCACCGTGCCGGCCTTCTTTACCTCATCGGCGTAGAGCTTCGCGGTCTCGGGTCCTATGTCCAGACCCATCCAGCCATCAGGGATCTCCTTGATGCCGACTACCTTGCTGGCAGCGTCCGCGGCGAACTTGTCCGCGATGACGGCATCCACCGGCAGCATCAGCTTTACGCCCTTGTCTGCGGCCTTCTTCTCAAGATCTCTTGCAAGATCCAGCTTGTCCTCCTCGCAAAGAGAAGTACCAACGCCGTATCCGTCCGCCTTTACAAAGGTAAACGCCATGCCGCCGCCGATTATAATGGTGTCGGCCTTTTCTATGAGGTTCTCTATGACGCCTATCTTATCGGAGACCTTGGAGCCGCCCAGGACCGCCACGAACGGTCTCTTGGGGTCGTTGACGGCCTCGCCCAGGAACTGCAGCTCCTTCTCGATGAGGAAGCCGCTTACGGCGGGCAGATAGTTCGCTACGCCTGCGGTGGAAGCGTGGGCCCTGTGCGCGGTTCCGAAAGCATCGTTTACGTAGATGTCCGCAAGGGAAGCGAGATCCTTGGAGAATCCGGGATCGTTCTTCTCCTCTTCCGCCCTGTAGCGGAGGTTCTGGAGCAGCATAACCTGGCCGGGCTCAAGATACTTAGCCTCGGCACGCACAGCTGCATCTACCACATTGTCGCAGTCCGCGAATATGACCTTCCTTCCGAGAAGCTCTTCCAGCTTGTCCGCTACGGGCTTAAGCGTAAACTCCGGGTTGGGCTTTCCCTTGGGTCTTCCCAGGTGGCTCATGAGTATCACAGACGCGCCGTTGTCCAGCAGATAGTTGATGGTGGGAAGCGCGGCTGTGATCCTGTTGGTGTCTGTTATCACGTCACCCTTCATGGGAACGTTGAAATCGCAGCGGCAAATTACCTTTTTGCCCCTGACGTCGATGTCTTTTACTGTCTTTTTCATGGTTATCTCCTTAATAGTTCAGAAAAACTGACTTTTATACATAAGAATTATACAACAATCTTCGAACGATTGCATCATCCGCCGAAAAATATGGTATAATAAAAAAACTTTTTATTTTGGAGGAAGACTATGGAGACTAAAGTAGCACTTCTGGGATTCGGTACCGTAGGCAAGGGAACATACAGGGCCCTTACCGAGAACGCCGATGAGATAGAGAGAAAAACAGGAAAGAAGGTCACCGTAAAGAAGATCCTTGAGATAGATCCAAAGGTCCGCGCATGCGGCCTGGCTCCCGAGGAGATATTCTGCACGGACATAGAAGAGATACTCTCCGATCCCGAGATAAGCATCGTGGCAGAGATAATAGGCGGAATGACGATAGCGCTGGACTTCATCCTCAGGGCTCTGCGCGCGGGAAAGCATGTCGTAACGCCTAACAAGGCAGTAGTCGCAGCCAATTACGATCTCCTTCAGAAGACCGCCCGGGAGAACGGCGTGCAGATAAAGTACGAGGCCTCCGTAGGCGGCGCCATACCTGTTATAGAGACCATAAGGAAGTCCCTCGTGGCAAATAAGATCACCAAGGTCCAGGGCATAGTAAACGGCACCACCAACTACATACTCACCAAGATGGAGGAGGATGGGATGTCCTACGCGGACGCCCTTAAGCAGGCCCAGGAGAACGGCTTTGCGGAAAAGGACCCCACCGCAGACGTGGAAGGCATAGACTCCGCCAACAAGCTCTCGATACTGATGATAGAGTGCTTCGGTATATACATCAAGCCGACGGATCTTGACAGGACAGGCATCAGCGGCCTTACAAGGGACGACCTCCGCCTGGCCGCTCAGCACGGCTGCAAGATGAAGCTCCTTGCAAGCGCGGAAAGAAAAGAAGACGGCACCGTCGAGGCCTTCGTAAGGCCCACAGAGGTGCCGCTGAGCAACCCGCTCGCGGGAGTAAGGAACGAATTCAACGCCATATACCTTTACTGCAACATGGCGGACAGGATACTGCTGACAGGACGCGGAGCGGGCAAGGACCCCACAGGCTCCGCCATGGCAGCTGACATAGTCTCACTTGCGTAGAGCTTCCCATCCGGAGCTTTCGGCAAAGCTTCCGTCCGGAAGTATCCACAGAGCCTCGGTATCCTGAAGCGACTCTATGAACGCGAGCCCCTCGGCCTGATCCATGTTGAAGACGGCCGTGGAAAGAGCGTCCGCAGCGCCCGAGTCTTTTGCGGCTATGGTCACGGACAGGTATCTGTCCTCCGGCATCAGAGTGTCGGGATCTATTATGTGATGATAGCTCCTGCCGTTATATTCGAAACAGCGCTGATACACCCCGCTCGTTACCACCGAGATATCCTGCGCAAGGATGACATCCACGTAGTTTTTTTCGGAGGTAAGGTCGGGGTTTTGTATTGCCACGGACCACTTCTCGCCTTCCGGCTTGGAGCCTACAGCGCGGACGTTGCCTCCCGCGCTTATGAGCACCATGCTCCTGCCCTCGGCCTCAAGCTTTTGCGCGGTCTTTTCCACAGCAAAGCCCTTGGCCACCGCACCCAGGTCCAGGCTCATGCCTTCCTCAAGGCGCAGGGCGTTCTTCTCCCTGTCTATGAAGAGCCCTTCTATGCTGCAGTGCTGCGCTGCGGCGGAAAGCTCGCCGGCGGACGGTATGTACGCCTTATCGGGAGACTGAAGGCTCACCTCCCTTGCCTCATGCCAGAGGGAAAGGACGGGCCCCAGGGCAACGTTGACCCTGCCGTCCGTAAGCCTGTACATCTCCGCGGCGAGAACGGCAAGCTCAACAAGAGCCGGGTCCGTCTCCACGAGACTGCGGTCACCCGCCCTCTTATTCACCGTACAGGCATTGTTCATGCCCTCGTATTCATTGTAGATGTCGAATAGCCTGTGATAACGCTGCAGCTCGCTGTAGATCTCGCTGCTGAGTGCGCTGAATTCCTTCTGATCCCTGCAGTAGGCAGTGACGCTGATGCCGGTGTCGAAGAGATCGTACCAGACGACAGAGAAGCGCTGAGGCGCCGAAGGCGTAAAGATGCCGCAGCCGGTAAAAGCGGCCGCGGCAATGATAATTAACAATATTGCGGATATTATCCTCTTCAAGGCAGGCTCCTGCTATTTGCCGGACTTGATAAGGGCGTACTGCGCAAGCGCTGCGGCAGCCGCGCGGATGATGCCGTTTGAGGTATCGGTCGCTCCGCTCACGGCGTCTATGCTGCGGCCTTCGGACTCGCCGACGGCGATGGCGTCAGTCCCGGTAAACTGGGCAAGGAAGGTCTCGTTCTCAAAGACCTCGGCGCCTATGCCCTTGACTTCCGTATGATATACTACCTTTATCCCGGTGATCTTTCCCTGATCGTCCAGGCCTACGACGAGGCGCATTGGCTGATCATTGTATCCCTTATCCTCCACGAGGATAGCGAAAGCGTTCTTTGCCGCGTTGGAATAGGCCGTGATGACGCCCTCTGCCTTGTCTCCGGAAAGAGCAGCCGCGTCAGCTGAAACGAAGCCTGCTACGGCGTCCCTTATAAGCTGGGCTTCCGAAGGCTCGTCGCCCTGGCTGCCCTGCGCGTCCTTTATGATCTTGAACTGCGCCGCCGCTGCGTCCACCCCGCGCTTTACGGCCTTGGATGTGAAGGTGGCACCGGACCACGCGTCCACTCCCTCCGAGCTCTCAAGCCCGGTGTAGCCCGCCAGGTAGCTGTCGGTAAGTGCGTTGGATCCTACGCCCGGAGTCTCGGACTGCTCCATTACCTGGATGCCTGTTATCTTTCCGTCCTGATCCATGCCGACCATCAGCTTTACCGCTCCGCCGAAGCCGTTGAAGCTTGTGGAGCATACCATGCCTGCGCCGTTTCCAGCCACGTATGCGTCTGCGACGCCCTCAGCGAGCTTGCCGTCGAACGGCTCGAAATTCCTGCCTGCCGGAAGGACCTGTGTCCTGGCCTGGCTGGCCGCCTCCGCGGCCCTCTGCTGTATCATGGGATCCGTTATCTGGAATACCCCCGCGAGAATGGCGGACGCTACAAAGCATATGACCACCAGCACTGCTATAGGCGCTATGAAACTGTTCTTTGCTTTGCTCATATAAAACACCTCCTGCGGCACTCCGCAGACTTTTATCGAATTATTATATAACAATCTTACATGCAATGTAAACACCTGTTTTTTTGTCGTGTGATTGTGGTATAATCTCACTATGCTTACAAGGAAAAACGTCGAAAAACTCATAGCAGAGCTCTCCGCGGCCTACCCGGACGCGGGCTGCGCCCTGGACTACGGAACAAAGTATCAGCTGCTGGTAAGCGTGATGCTCTCCGCCCAGACCACCGATGCCAGTGTCAATAAGGTGACGCCCCTTCTCTTTAAGGAGGCTCCGGACGCAAAGGCCATGGCAGTGCTTCCCGAAGAGCGCCTCATGGAGATCATAAAGTCCATAGGCCTCTACAGGAACAAGGCAAAGAACGTCATAGCCATGAGCCGCGCGCTCCTGGAAAAGCACGGAGGAGAAGTCCCGGAGGACTTCGAAGCCCTTACGGCACTTCCGGGAGTAGGCAGGAAGACCGCCAACGTGGTGCTTGCCGAAGGCTTCGGACAGCAGCAGATAGCCGTTGACACGCACGTTTTCAGGCTGGCCAACAGAATTGGTCTTACCGCCGAAAAAGACGTCCTGAAGACCGAATTAGGACTTCAGAAGGCCATTCCGAACGACAGGTGGACTCTCACCCACCATCTTCTTATAATCCACGGCAGGCGATGCTGCAGCGCGCGCTCCCCGCAGTGCCGAAGCTGCCCCATAAACGACATATGCGAAAAGAACGGCCTGTAGGCCGTTCTTTTTTATGCGTTTCATATTATGAGGAATAGTACCGCCAGGACAATGAATATCAGCCCCGCAACCACCGCCGGCAGCGGCGATGTCCTGCTCTGAGCCTTCCTTTCCCTGTACTCGTGTATCGTCTCGCTGCTGCGCCTCATCTCTTCCCTGCGCAGCCATGGCCAGTGCACGTTGCCCACGCGGCTTATGCCGTAGCCCAGGGTATCGAAGGTCCCGCCGTTGCGGCAGAATATCAGGCCGCCTATGCCCAGGACTATGAGCCCTCCAGCAAAGAATCCGTTGCTCAGAAGCTCGGTAAAGGTATAGTCCCCGTTGCCCTTTGTCACGAAGAACGCGGCTACCCCTATCACGGCGGCTATGCCGAGATAGGTAAAGAACCTGGGGTCACTGAACAAACGCTTCATGAGCCTTTAGAGCCCCGCTTCCCTGCGGTAGCGCTCGTATTCCTCGGTGTTGCAGAGCACGAAATGTCCGGGGAGCACTTCCTTAAAGGACGGCTGCTCCTCTCTGTAGTCGTGGTCCGCCACCGGGTTGTAGGATATGCGCTTCCTGTTCCTCTCGTAGTAGGGATCCGGCTGAGGTATTGCCGACAGCAGGGATCTGGTGTACGGATGGAAGGGATGCCTGAACAGCTCCTCGGAATCCGCCAGCTCTACCATCTTTCCGAAATACATTACGCCTATCCTGTCGGAGAAGTACTTTACTACGGAAAGGTCGTGCGCTATGAACAGTATGGTTATGCCCATGTTCTTGCGCAGGTCGTTGAGCAGGTTTATTACCTGAGCTCTTATGGAAACGTCCAGAGCCGAGATAGGCTCGTCCGCTATGATAAGGCTGGGCTCCATGACTATGGCCCTTGCAACGCCTATCCTCTGACGCTGTCCTCCGGAGAACTCATGCGGGTATCTGGAGGCGTGCTCCGCTACCAGACCTACTGTCTCCAGCATCTTGTGGACCTTTGCGTCTATTACCTCTTTGTTCTTTTCTCCCTGGATTATAAGGCCTTCGGCAATTATGTCGCGTACTGTCATACGGGGGTCGAGAGAGGCTATGGGATCCTGGAATACCATCTGGATCTCGTTGACGAGCTTGCGGTCCGCGTTCTTGTGGTCCCTCTTGGCTGCAGCCATCTCCTCGGTATTGACCTTTATGATCTCAGCGAGCTTATCCTTCCTTAAGGGGTCGGTGCAGGTCTTGAGCTCTTCCCTGGCAGCCTTTATGGCTTCCTTGTAATCCAGCGTTCCGGCCGCTATCCTCTTGCCCTTGAACCAGACGTTGCCGCCGGTTATGTCGTAGAGCCTTATTATGGAACGTCCGGTAGTCGTCTTTCCGCAGCCGGACTCGCCTACGAGTCCGAATACCTCGCCCTTCTTTATGTCGAAGCTTACGTGATCTACGGCCTTGTTGACGGCGCCGGGGCCAAGCTTAAAGTACTGGCTCAGGTTCTCGACTTTTAAGACTACTTCTCTGTCTTCTGCCATTACTCTTCACCTGCCTTCCTGTGCATGCGGGCTATGCGGTCCTTTACGATCTCAGGCATCTCAACCTTGGGAGCGTCCGGATGCAGCAGCCATGTAGCCGCGTAATGCGTATCGGAGATCTTGAACATAGGAGGCTGCATCTCGAAGTCTATGTCCATGGCATACTTGTTTCTTGCAGCGAAAGCGTCTCCGACCGGAGGATAGATCATGTTCGGCGGGGTCCCCGGAATGGCCTCGAGCGTCTTGCCCTTGCTGTCCAGATCCGGAACGGATGCCAGCAGCGCCCAGGTATACGGGTGAGCCGGGCTGTAGAACACGTCCTCCGCGGTGCCGTACTCGACTATCTTGCCCGCGTACATTACGGCTATCCTGTCCGCCATGTTAGCCACGACGCCGAGGTCGTGGGTGATGAAGATGACGGAGAGGTTCCTCTTCTTCTTGAGGCCGTTGATGAGCTCCAGTATCTGAGCCTGGATGGTAACGTCCAGAGCTGTGGTAGGCTCGTCACAGATGAGTATGTCCGGGTTAGCGGTAAGAGAGATGGCTATTACTATCCTCTGTCTCATTCCGCCGGAGAACTCGAACGGGTACTGACGGTAGCGCTTTCTGGCCTCGCTTATGCCGACCTGCTCCATGATCCTTATCGCGTCGTCCTTGGCAACGCTCTTGGTGAGTATGTGGTTCTCCGCCATGGCGGTATCCCTCATCCAGGCAACGTACTTTTCGGCTCTGTCCTTAAAATCGAATCCCTTTACCTTTTCGGTGCGTTCCACGAACTGTTGCTTCATGTTGGAAAGGATGTGAGCTATGGCATCCTGAGCCATGTCCAGATCCACCAGGGACAGCGGAGCCACCTTGCCGTTCGGGGTCCTGCCCCTGGCTACCTTGGCTTCGTATCTTGCGGTCTGCCTGGCAAAGCGCTTCTCCTCGGAAGCGTTGCGCTTTATGCCGTCGTAATATGTGCTCAGAGCGTTCTGCAGGCTCACCTTGAAGGTGTAGGCCGCGCTGTCCTTAACGGTCTCGTAGGGATCTATAGCGTCCTCTACGGCCTTGGAAGTTTCGGTCCAGAGCTTCTTGGCCTCTGCTTCGGGCGGCATATCGCCGGCGAATGCAGCAGAAGCCGCGTCTAACTGGGCGATGGCCTTTTCCATGCCCTCAAGAGAGCGTTCGGAAGAATACCTGAGTATGCCTTCGATCTGAGACTTGAACTTTACCATGATATCGCAGTCAGCGGAATCCTTGGTGATCTCGTTGAGCTCTGCTGCGGGAAGGTCGTCCAGAGGCTGCTTCTCGAGCATGGTATGACATGCATAGTGGAAGAAGCGCGGAGTATCCTGAGCCAGGGCTGCATCGAGAAGGTCCTTTATCTCCTGAGTGATCTCCCTGAGCGTAGTGGTGTCGATGGTGACGTCCGCCTTCTTGTTGTTCTTCTTTCTTCTGAGCGCGGCGAGAGTCTTGCTCTCGGACTTTATCCTTGAGCAGAGAGCCTTCATGGCCTCGGCATCCTTAACCACGAAACGGTCTACGGAATTCTGCGCGTACTCGACGAGCTCCGCGCAGTCTCCTGCAAAGTCTATGTCCACTTCCTTGTCTATTGAAAGGAGGAGGTCCTCGCAGGCCTTGTCGGCCGCGACGGCGCTGGCGTGGGCGTTGCTGTAGGGGAGCTCGAACTTGGCCTGCTCCTTAACGAGCTGCCTGAAATCGAAGTCTCCGGAGACCCCGCTCATTCCGACGGTCTTTACGTCCGTCTCTATGCGCTTCATGCTCTCGTCGAGCTTCTTTCTGGACTCCTTGCGGTTTGCCTTGTTCTTAAGGAGCATGGCCTCCGTCAGCTGCTTTCCTATCCTCATGATAGGATTCAGGGAAGACAGCGGATCCTGGAATACCATGGCTATCTTGTCTCCGCGGATGGCGTGGAAATCCTCCTCGGTTATCTTCAGAAGGTCCTTGCCGTCGTAGAGTATCTCGCCGTTCTCGACTATGGCGTTGCCCGCGGATATGCCAAGTATGGCCTTGCTGGTAACGGATTTTCCGGAACCGGACTCGCCTACTATGGCAAGGGTCTCGCCCTTATAGAGGTCGAAGGATATGTCCCTTACGGCCTGTACCTTTCCGTTGATGGTGCGGAAGGATATAGTCAGGTCTTTCACCTGAAGCTTTTTCTCTTCATTCATCATTCGTCTGCACCTCTCAGGGACGGGTTGAACGCATCCCTCAGACCGTTACCGAACAGGTTGAACGAGATCTCAAGAAGGGATATGAACAGGGCCGGGAAGAATATCATGTGCGGGAAAGTGGACAGATACTGGCGCGCGTTGGCAAGCATGGTGCCGACGGACGTCATCGTGGAGCTGTCCAGGTTTATTATGCCCAGATATGTAAGGCTGGATTCCGTGAAGATTACTCCCGGGATGACCAGCACGGATCCGGTAATTATGGTGCCCAGCGAGTTCGGGAAGATGTGCTTGAACATCAGCCTCCAGTCGCTGGCGCCGAGGGTCCTTGCGGCGAGGACGTATTCCTGCCCCTTGAACCTGTAGAACTGCATCCTTACGCGGGCTGCCATGCCTATCCATCCTGTGAGGACGAAGGCGAACAGCAGCGCCGGAACTACGCCGACCTTCTTGGCCAGATGCAGCTGGAACAGTACCGAGACTACCGTGAACGGTATTCCGCTCAGGACGTCCGAGATACGCTCCATAACCATGTCCACGTGGCCTCCGAAGTAGCCTTCGATGGCACCGTAGATGCTTCCTATGAACAGGTTGATCACCGACACGCAGATGGCCAGCAGGAAGCTGAACCTGGCGCCGGAGGCGAGCCTTGTCAGGATGTCCTGTCCGAAGGCAGTGGTCCCGAAGAAGAACGAGGGCTCAAATCCGTACCTGTAAACGAAGTAGTTGTAGGTGAATATGCGGCACTTGTAGGACACGGACTTGGAGTCGCCGGTAAGGGTGGCGTAGCGGTATCTGTTCTCCGCGTTCGGGTTAGCCTTTCCGGGGTCTCCGTCTATCCTTGTGGAGTTGTAATTGTCAACGCCGTTCTTCTTGTAGATGTCCTGGACCTTGCCGTTCTTCATCTCCGGAATGCCCTTCGGGTCCGCCTTGAACCAGATGTTGGCGTCCGTGACGCTGGCGGAAGTGATCGCCGGGAAGATTATCTGTCTTCCGGTCTCGTTCTGCCATTTCTGGATGTCATCGTACTGCTCCTGAGTAAGGGTCATGTACTTGAATCCGTTTGAGATGTAGCTGTCGACGCGGACATCGTAGACAGTCTTACCGCTGGTCTCGTACTCGTCGTAGATCCTGGTGATGACATCGTGTCCGGTCTCCTGGGACATCGCGTCGAAGTAGTTCTTCTGCGCAATGCCTATGGTCTGCTTGCTGCAGCCGTCCCAGAAGTCTATTCCCAGCTTAACAAAAAGCTTGTTTCTGGGAAGAAGCTTGATATACGTAAGATAAGTGGTATCCGTAAGCGAAAGCGAATAAGTCGTTTCGCAGAAGATCGGAACGAATATTGCGTACAGCAGAAGGATAACTATGATTATTGCGGCCACGACGGAGCTCTTGTTCTTGCGGAAGCGGTTCCACGCGTCTCTGAAGTAGCCTATCTGCTTTGTTTCTATCTTTTGGTCGTGGATCATTCGGGAAGGATCCGAGAACGCGAATTTTTCCCTGGGGATCTGCGGCACAGTCTGTTCTCTGCTCATTACTTTTTACTCCCCATTCTGATACGCGGATCTATGAATCCGTAACTGATGTCAACGACTATGTTCGCCGTCAGGCCTATTATGGTGTAGAAGCCGGACAGCAGAAGGAAGAAGTTATAATCCAAGGCGGTTATGGAATTGATGTACAGGGCACCGGTTCCGGGAACGCCGAATATGCTTTCTATTATGAGTGAACCGCTGAGCACGCCTACGAATTCACCGATTATCATCGGGAAAATAGGCACCATCGCATTCCTCAGTGCGTGGCGCACAGTGGTCTGGGCCCTTGTAAGACCCTTGGTGCGCGCAAGAAGAAGGTACTCACTGGTGAGGACCTCGGTAAGCTCGGCTCTTGTGTAGCGCGCAAACCCCGCGATCGAACCGAGCGCCATGGATATGACGGCCGGCATTGTAGACCGTATCATCGCGGGCGTGAAGAGATTCGTTCCGGCGTTCATAATTACCGGGAACAGCTTCAGCTTAAAGCACAGGAAATACTGCACCAGGAACGCGTAAACGTACGACGGTACAGATACCAGCACCATTACTCCGGTGGAGATGAGGTGATCCTGCCACTTGTTCTTCTTAAGAGCCGCGAGGATGCCCAGCCCGAGGCCGAGCGGGATGGAAATGATTATTGAGTAGACATTGATCATTATGGTGAACGGCAGCTTGCTCACGAATATCGTCCAGCAGTCCTGTCCGATATAAAGAGCTTCGCTTACGCCCCAGTCGCCTCCTATCAGCGTACGCACTATGAAGTGCCAGTACTGCTGCATGAGCGGTATGGGGTTTCCGCTCGCATCAACCAGGCCCTGCCTGACACGGCGCTGGAGCACAAGGCTCATGTCCTTTCCGAACTGCTGTACAGGCACGTTCGGAAGCAGCCTTATCAGGATAAAGCACATGGAGATGATTATGAAAAATGTCAGAAGCATGTATAGTACACGCTTTATGATATATTTAGTCATCTTGATTCCTAACAGTAACGACGAAAATGGAACAAGGGCGTAATATGCCCTTGTTCCATATTAGATTTTTCCCTGACGTGGGATTATTACGATCGATTACTTGTAATTGAGCGTTCCGCCCTGCTCGGTAACATACTTGTCCCAAGCTTCATCGTCATAATTGAAGGTGTAGTACTGGATTCCGCCACGTCCCATACCGAATACATAGTCTTCGGTGAAGTACTTGATCTGCATGCCTCTGAGGCCTGCGGAGGAAGCGTCCATGATAGGAATGAAGTCGTACTGAAGGAGGATGGCTCCCTCGAGCGCAGCAAGGATGTCGAGCCTGGTCTCAGGATCGTTGTCAGCTTCGCCGCAGGAGTACTCCTTGGTGGTTCCATCAGCAGCTGTGATGGTGTGAGCAGTACCGGTCATGATGTCGTTCCATTCAACGAGGGAAGCGGTGTAGTCAACGCCGCCGATGTTGATGGTGAGCTTCTCAGAGCTGGTATTGAATGCCGGGTCGTACTGATATGTGCTGGAAGTATAAGCCTCCATCAGTCCGTACGGGTCGAGGGTGGAACCGGTCCAGCCTACGCCGAACAGCATGTCGACCTGGTTGTTCTTAAGAGCATCGGAGAAACCGTTGCCCAGAGTATCGTCTCTCTTGAACTCGAGCTTGCCTTCGAGCTTGGTGCCCTTTACGGCCTCGGTGTAGTTGTTGACGATGTAGTCATAACCTGCGTTGTAGAACGCGGAGGTGTTGTTCGGAGTACCGATCATGATGACGACCTTGTCGTCCTCATCCATAAGTCCGGTGGCAATGGCCTTGTCATAGGCTGCATTGAAGTACTCCTGAGCCTTGGTCAGGTTGTATCCGGTGATGGACTCTATAGCAGCGTCCATGTCCGGATAGAGCTTGCCTGCGCCGATATCCTCGGTGAGGCCCCAGAAGTCAACGAGGACCTTCTTGGCCTGCTCGGTGGTCCTGTAAGCAGTACCTTCATCCGGGTTGGAAACGATCAGTGTGGAGTAGAGCGCGAAAGCAGCATTGTTTGTCGGGGATGTAGCAAGGCAGAACTTAGCCCTGTCGAGACCCAGAGACATAGCCATTCTGAACTCCTTCAGAGTGATTATGGTCTTGTTGACGTTTGCGCCTTCATTCTCCTGCATGGACTTGAGTGCACCTAAGTTCGGGTTGAATACCATAGCATAGGTGGAGTCTCCCGGAGTGTAGTAGCAGTAGTCGGACTTGCTGTACTCTTCCATGTGGTCTCTGTCGAGGCCGTAGCTGTCGAGCTTGCCCTGGAGGAAGAGCTGGAGCCTGGTGTTGGGATCCGGAACGCTGTCGACTACGATAGCAGTTGCCTGGTAGGTGCCTTCCTTGAATCCGAACCAGTTCTCATTCTTGGTGAGAGTGTACTGCTTGTCGGCCTGGAAGTCTGTGAGCTTGTAAGGTCCGAAGGAAGCAGTGGTCTCTACGGATGTTCCGTAGGTGTTGTTGTAAACGCCGTCAACGATGGACTCGCACTTGTCATAAAGATCAAGCTTTACGAGCCAGGTATCGGTGAGGGAGTAGAGCAGATAGAATCCGGAGAGCTGCTTGTCGAGAACGAGAAGGAGCTCGGTGTCGGAAACAGCTGCAATACCGACTTCGGCGAAGTCGAGCTCAGGATAGGTCTGAGCATAGACGAAGTAGTTGGGAAGATCTGCGGCTGTCTCGTTCCATGCCGGGTTTCCGGTGGTAACGTCACCGTAGAGAGCAAGGTTCTCATCGGTGAGCGGAATGAGTCCGTCGTCATCCATCATGCCGACAAGGGTATCCCAGTTTTTAAGGGAGAAGTAGCTCTCACCGTAAGCTTCTACGTAGTCCTTGAGGGTGTTTCCGCTGGTCCAGTCGAGCGGGAAGTTAACAGCGAGGTAAACTGCGCCGCCGTCCGGGGTGACATAAGTGCCGTCTTCCTTCTTGGTGAGGTCGGCAAGCTCATATCCTGCATTGGCACCGTTGTCGAGGTTTATGGTCTGGCCTGCGTTCAGATAGTTCTGAGCGTTGTGGATGACCAGGTTGCCGCTGTAGAGGGAGTCTGCCCTGTAGTTCTTTGCCTTCGGGCTGAGGAGCCTCTTTGCGGACTCGACATAATCATTAGCCGTGATCTTTGTGCCGTCATCCCACTTAAGATCGTCTCTTAAGGGAATGATGTATGCCTTCTTGGTGTCTCCCTCGACAAGGCCGTACTTGCCTATGTACTGGGAAGTGACATCCTTAGGCTCTTCCTTCGCTGCGAGAGGAACGAGCTTGTATCCGTCGTGCTTCTCATCCTTGTAGTCGAAGGCGTAAAGTCCGGAAACGATGTAGTCCATGATCTCAGAATCGATATTGGTCTGGTTCGTATGCGGACTCCATGTGGTCGGGAACTCGGCAAGAGCATAGTTATATGTATAGTTCTTGGGAGCCGCCGTGTTGTTGTTATTCTTCGGGGTTCCGCATGCGGCAAGAGATACCAGCAGTGCGAGAACAAGAAGAAGAGCAACAGCTTTGCTTACTTTTCTCATTTTGTAAAACCTCCTGAAAAGCTTTTTTTAAGCTAAAATAACGTCTTAATATACCGCCAAAATCCGTATTTTGTCAAGTTGTTTTAAACATTTGGTGTATAATTGGTGTTTTTAACTAAAAAAGCGGCCCGAAGACCGCTTTTTTTATTATCCCGTTAAAGTGTTTCAGATCTTTTCTACATCTATTCCGGTCTTGTGACCGTTGATGTCGAAGACCTCCGGGCAGCTCTTTTCCGTAAGCTCGTCAGCCAGAGTCTCGGACATGATGTAGTCTCTGAACAGTTCGGCGGCTTTCTTCACCTCGCCGTCAGCATCCAGGAAGATGCGTATGCGGTCCATCATCTCGAAGTCCCTGCTCTTGCGCATCTGCTGTATCTTGGAGACCAGCTCCCTGGCAAGGCCTTCGGCCTTAAGGTCTTCTGTCACCTGGGTGTCCAGTATGACGCAGACACCGCCCTCAAGAGCTACGTCGAAACCTTCCTTGGCGCTCACGGAGGAGCTTACGAGCTCCGGCGTGATGTCAGTGGCCTCTCCGTTGAGTTCGAGGACCAGCTTGCCCTTCTCCGCAAGTTCCGCCAGAGCCTTCTTGGGATCCAGCTTTGCAATGGCTGCTCCGAAAGCCTTTACCTTTGCGCCCAGGACAGGTCCTGCTGCGCGGAAATCAGGCTTGAGAGTGTAGTTGATGAAGTTATCCATCTCCTTCTCGAACCTGATGGTCTTGACGTTGAGCTCTTCCTTGATCAGGTCTGCCATGTAGCCGATCTCTTCTTCGTATTTGCCGTCGACAAGAAGCTCGGACAGGGGCTGACGCACCTTGATGCGGGTCTTTTCGCGGACTCCGCGTCCCATGGTGACGATCTTGCGGACTATGTCCATGCGCTTTTCGAGATCGCCGTCGAGCAGGCTCTCGTCTGTCTTCGGGAAGCTGGCGAAGTGGACAGACTCCTCGCCCGTAAGGTTTACGTAGATCTCGTCCGTAATGAACGGAGCTACCGGAGCCATTATCCTGGCAAGGCCTGTAAGCACTTCGTAGGTGGTGGCGTAAACAGCCTTCTTGTCCTCGTCCATGCCTTCCGCATAGAATCTTCTTCTTGCGCGGCGGATGTACCAGTTGGACAGGTCTTCCTGGACGAAGTCCTGGACTATCTTTACGAAGCTGTTGTGGTCGTATGTGTCCATGGCCTCCGTGGCAGCCTTAAGCATTCTGTTGTATCTGGAAAGGATCCAGCGGTCCAGCTCAGGGCGCTTATCGTAAGGAACGAAGCAGTCCCTGGCGTCTATGTCGTCCGTGTTGGCGTAGAGCACGAAGAAATTGTATACGTTCTTAAGCGTTCCGAAGAACTTGCCCTGGGTATCCTTAAGACCGTCCTCGTCGAATTTGGTCGGAAGCCATACAGGGCTTACCGACAGCAGGTACCAGCGTACAGCGTCCGCGCCGTACCTGTCGAACAGGTCGAACGGATCTACGGTGTTGCCCTTGTGCTTGGACATCTTCTTGCCGTTCTTGTCCAGTATAAGGTCGTTTACGAGAACGTTCCTGTAAGGCGCCTTTCCCTTAATGAAGGTGGCGATGGCCATCAGGGAATAGAACCATCCTCTGGTCTGGTCTATGCCCTCGCAGATGAAGTCCGCGGGGAAGCATTCCTTATCGAATTCTTCCTTGTGTTCGAACGGATAGTGCATCTGCGCGAAGGGCATGGCGCCGCTGTCGAACCAGCAGTCCATTACCTCCGGGATGCGGCTCATCTTGCCGCCGCACTCACACTTGATGTGAACGTCGTCCACGTACGGACGGTGGAGCTCGATGCTCTCGTCTATGTCTTCCATGGCGAGTTCCACAAGTTCCTTGCGGCTTCCCACGCATACGATCTTGCCGCAGTCCGGGCAGCGCCAGATCGGAATGGGTGTTCCCCAGTAACGGTTTCTGGAGATGGACCAGTCCTTGACGTCCGCCAGCCAGTTGCCGAAACGGCCCTCGCCCACGTAGGACGGATGCCAGGATACGGTATTGTTGTTGGCTACGAGCTGGTCACGAAGATCCGTCATGCGTATGTACCAGGACGGCTTGGCGTAGTATACGAGCGGGGTGTCGCAGCGCCAGCAGTGCGGATAGTTGTGCTCCAGCTTCTGCTTGTCGAAGATCTTGTCTTCCGCGGCCAGCCACTTGATTATCTCTACGTCCAGGCCTTCTTCCATTATAAAGCGGCCCTTCCAGGGAGTCGCGGTGTATTTGCCCTCTTCGTCCACCGGGTTGACCACAGCCACGCCGTACTTCTTTCCGGCATTGTAGTCGTCCTCGCCGAAGGCCGGAGCGCAGTGTACTATTCCGGTACCGTCTTCCGTGGTAACGTAGTCCGCGGTGCCTACGAAGAAGGCCTTTCCGGGGATCTCCACGAACGGCATCAGCTGCTCGTACTCCATGCCCTCAAGGTCTCTTCCCTTCATCTCCTCAACGATCTTATACTCGCCGTGGGAGCCCAGGACAGCATCCACTCTGGCCTTGGCCATGTAGTAAAACCTTCCGTTCTGCTCCGCCTTTACGTAGTCGATGTCCGGGCCTACGGCCAGGAACTCATTGGCGGCAAGGGTCCACGCGGTGGTGGTCCAGGCCATGAAGTATGTGTTTTCCTCGCCCTTCTTCTTAAACGGTACGTAGAGCGAGGTTACCTTTATCATCTTGTAGCCCTGAGCTACCTCGTGCGAAGCAAGTCCTGTTCCGCAGCGCGGGCAGTAAGGCACTACCTTGTGTCCTTCGTATATGAGTCCGGCCTTGAAGAACTCCTTGATTATCCACCAGCCGGTCTCTATGTAGTTGTTGTCCAGTGTAATGTACGGGTGGTCCAGATCTATCAGGTAGCCCATGCGGTGGGTCATGTTGCGCCACATTGCCTCGTAGGTGAATACGGAGGCCTTGCACTTTTCGTTGAACTCCCTGATGCCGTACTTTTCTATGTCCTGCTTGCCGGAGAATCCCAGCTGCTTTTCGACTTCTATCTCCACCGGCAGTCCGTGGGTGTCCCAGCCTGCCTTGCGGCGCACCTTAAAGCCCTGCATGGTCTTGTACCTGCAGACAGAGTCCTTGAGGGTCCTTGCGATGACGTGGTGTATGCCCGGCTTGCCGTTAGCCGTGGGCGGGCCTTCGTAGAACAGGAAGTTCGGCTGACCTTCCCGAAGGTCCACGCACTTCTGGAGCATGTTCATCTCGTCCCACTTGTCCGCCTGCGCCAGCTGCACCTGCGCGATAGGTTTGTCTGAAAGATTCTTGTACATTTTTGCTACCTTAAATAATTATCAGTAATACCGGGAAAGGCCCCGGCAGGCCCATAACTTTTATATAATATCACCGTTTCCCCGCCTCGGCAAGAGCGGCTTTATACACTTAGTCCTCCGGCCAATGACTGCCTTCAGGACACGCTCCCGCTTGCAGGGGACCGCTCCTGCGGGGCAGGCCGGTGTTTGCCGGTGTTTGAGGGGCTCCGCAGGTGGTATCACGCTGCCGGATCTGAGCTGCTGATGCAGCCCAAGGCGGGTCGGTCCGCCTTAGCGAGCGATGTTGAGCCCGGTGCCGACTGTAGGCACCGGGTGAGTTCGCGAG
>JAFRZB010000041.1 GCA_017442785.1 Bacillota bacterium | reverse complement strand
TACACTGAGGCTTGAACACTCTCATTGTATCAAGTCTGGAGAGTTTTGGTTTAACCTTCGATGCACACCCGCATAGCGGGTGGTTTATTTGTCTCGTGCCTTAGGCACGAGACGGGGCTATTAGTGCCCCATAAATAAAAAGACCGGAACCGCGAAGGCTCCGGTCTTGTTGTTCTGTTTGGAAATGATACAGAGGACCGTCCCCTATACTACTTCTCTTCCTGCTCTGCCTTGTGAGCGGCGATGACCTTCTCGGCAACATTGCCGGGGAGCTCGCTGTAGCGCTCGAAGTACATGGTGAAGCTTCCGCGTGCCTGAGTCATTGCTCTGAGGACTATCGCGTAGTCGGAGAGCTCAGACTGCGGGGCCTCCGCCATCAGCTTCTGAAGTCCGCCGTGCATAGGCTCCATGCCCAGGATGCTGCCGCGGCGCTTGTTCATGTCGCCCATTACGTCGCCGGTGTATTCGTCCGGAACGACGATGTCTACGTGCATTATAGGCTCAAGCAGGCAGGGCTTGGCTTCCTGGATACCCTTCTTGAACGCTATGGAAGCAGCGGTCTTGAAGGACATTTCGTCGGAGTCTACAGCGTGGTAGGAACCGTAGTACAGGGTGGCCTTTATGTTCTGGCACTTGCAGCCTGCGAGCGGGCCCTTCTCCATGCACTCGCGCAGACCCTTTTCGACTGCCGGTATGAACTGCTTGGGTACGCAGCCGCCGACTGTCTCGTCCGCGAACTCGAACTCTTCGGCGGAGGGAGCGAACCTGATGTATACGTCGCCGTACTGTCCGGAACCGCCGGTCTGCTTCTTGTGCTTACCCTGAACGTCGGAAGTTCCCTTGATGGTCTCTCTGTAAGCGACCTTAAGAGGAACTGTCTCTACGCTTACGCCGTATCTGTCCTTGAGCTTGGCAAGGAGTATGCCCTGCTGGATCTCGCCCTGGGTCCCGAGGAGGGACTGCCTTGTCTCGGCGTTCCTCTCGAAGCTGAAGGACGGATCTTCTTCCTTAAGCTTGGTGATGCCCGCGGCTACCTTGGCGTCGTCGCCCTTGGCCTTGGACTCTACGGCTATGAAGAGCGTGGGCTGCGGGAACTCTACCGGCGGGAACGCTATCTGATTTGCCTTATCGCAGAGGGTATCGCCTGTCTGGGTGTACTGCAGCTTTGCGAGAGCTACTATGTCTCCGGGGAGGACCTGGGGAGCTTCACCCTGGGTCTTTCCTCTGAGGAAGAACATGGAACCGAGCTTCTCTTCCTTCTCGGCTCTGGTGTTGTATATCATCTGAGCCGGAACGAGCTTGCCGCGGATGACCTTGGCAAGGGAGATCTTTCCGAGGAACGGATCCGCTATGGTCTTGAATACGTAAGCAGCGGCAGGGCCGTCGCCGTAGGGGATCTCCTCATCCTCAACGGTCTTGACGGTGCCGTGCGGAGCGGGTACGAACTTGATGCAGTTCTCAAGGACTTCCTTGATGCCTGTTCCCTTAACTGCGGAGCATACCATTACGGGGCAGATGCCGCAGCTCTCGATACCTGTCATGAGGCCCTTGCTGAACTCCTCGTCGGTGAACTCCTCACCCTCGAAGTACTTCTCCATGAGCTCCTCGTCGGTCTCGGCTACCGCCTCGTTGAGAGCGTCCTTGTCATCCAGCGTTATGACGCTGTTTCCGAACTTGCCCTTGAGAGCTTCTATTACTGCCTCAAGATCCACGTTGTCCTTGTCTGTCTTGTTGATCACGAAGAACCTGGGAACATTGAACTTCTGGCAGATGTTCCATGCCTTCTCCGTACCTACCTGTATTCCGGAGGATGCGTCCACGAATATTGCGGCGGCCTCGGCAGCCTTAACTGCGGAGTTGACCTCGCCTACGAAGTCGAACACGCCCGGGGTGTCCAGGAAGTTGATCTTTGTATTGTTGTATTCAACGGGAACTATCGAGAGGGAGATGGAATAACCCTTCTCTATCTCCATCTTGTCAAAGTCGGATACCGTGTTTCCGTCCTCCACCTTACCGAGCCTTGATATCACTCCGGTGGCCAGCAGCGCAGCCTCAAGGAAAGTGGTCTTTCCCGTGCCGCCGTGTCCAAGGAGCGCGATGTTTCTGATGTTTCCGCTTGTATAGCCTTTCATATCCGAGCTTCCTCCTAAATGTCGAATGTTGTCTTAAATTGGCGGGACGCCGTTTTTTATTATACAATAAAACAGTGCCGTATGCAAAGAAATATCATCTTTTTGAGTAGATTTCTTTGAGTATGCCTGTTATCTCCGCGTAGTTCTCCTTAAGGTGCGGCCTTATGCAGCCGGTGCAGTTCTTGACGCCCTTCTTTGTGAAGGTGAAGCTGCCCCCGCACTTGTCTCCCAGAAGGTACAGCGGGCAGTAGCAGAACAGGCAGTTGAAGTTGTCGGGATCCGCACCCTCATGGCAGGGGAAATACTCGCAGTCCTTATGCGCAAAGTACTTGTAATTTTCGGTCTTCTTCTCTTCCCTGCCGCATTCCGCGGTCTTCTTTTTCGTTTCGCTCATGGCCATTTCCCTTTCTCGATCCGGCGCCGCGCGCCGTCAGCTATATTATTATATTGCCTTGCGCTGTTTTAATCAACAGAAAGCGCTCAAACAGCTCCGCAAAGGCCGCGTGTTTGACCTTCTTCCGCCTGTGTGATAGAATATATGAACATTTAAGAGAGTCGAACCTCTTAATATATCCGGGAGGACCGAAAGTGAAGAAGAAAAGGACCGGGCTCACAGCAGCCATCATAATAATAGTGCTTGCCCTTATAGGAGGCGGCGCGTACTGGTATACCAGCAGGACCGAATTCAAGCTCGGAAGAGCCGGCTACAGCAAGGAACAGATCGAGACCATAAAGAGCCTGTTCTCCGAGGGAGAGCAGACGGCTCTGATAAACAGCCCCGCTCAGCCTGACATCATAACCATAGCTAAGTCCGAGCGCTACCAGAAGGAGCATTTTGAGGACTACCTCAAGGACCTGATAAGCGGCAAGAAGGCCCAGGACATCCTGCTGGACTATGACCCCTGGGTGATAACGCTGCGCGCGGACGAATGCTACAAACCTGAATATCTGGATCTCTATCTGGCCAACCGTCAGGACGGCACGGCCGAGGACGCAAAATACACGATCAACTACGTCAACATGAGCCTTCTCTACTCCGAAGCCTCGGAATACGACGAGGCGCGCTTTGAGGAGTACGAGGCTTACAGGGCAAAGTTCCCGGATCTCGATCCCAAGGAGATAGTGCACCGTGTGAATGTTTCGGGCGAGTACCTCAAGGAGGACTATTTCATCTACGCATATCTGGACAGGTACGAGGCTTATAAGGAAAAGAACCCGGACAAGACGCTCGCGGAGGTGGTACAGGCCGTAAACACAAATATAGACAGGCCCTACTACACTGACATAGTGACCACAGATATGAGCAAGGGCTACCAGATCATGGTGAACAAGTACTATAAGCTGCCCGAGGACTATTCGACCAAGCTTGAAAGTCTCTCCGGCTACGGCAACGGCTATCTGGAGCCCACCGCGGCAGCTGCCTTCAAAAAGATGGTGGAAGCCGGAAGAGAAGCCGGGGTAAGCCTGCGCAGCCTTTCTCCGTACAGGAGCCACAGCATGCAGATATGGCAGTATCAGGTCTGGGTGGACGCTCACGGACAGGAGATGGCCGACAGGGAATCCGCACGTCCCGGCCACTCGGAACACGAGACCGGCTATACGCTGGACATCAACACAGCCGTGGAGGAGTCGCACTTCGAGCGCACCAAGGAATACGCCTGGCTGATGGAGAACTGCTGGAAATACGGATTCATCCTCCGCTATCCTGAGAACATGGAATTCATAACCGGCTACGTATTTGAGCCCTGGCACTACCGCTACGTAGGTCCCGAGCACGCCGAAAAGATAATGAAATCGGGCCTGACCTTCGAAGAATACTACGCCTACTACATAAACAACCCGGACTACCAATAGGCAGTCCGGGCCTTTTTTCTTATACGTTTTTCAGAAGTCCGCGCTTCTGGGCGTTCTGGGGAACGGGAGCACATCGCGGATGTTGTCCACGCCGGTAAGGTACATTATCATGCGCTCAAAGCCCAGACCGAAGCCCGCGTGCTTTACGCCGCCGTACTTGCGCAGCTCCAGATACCACCAGTAGTTGGCTTCGTCCATGCCCTGGTCCTTTATGATCTGCTTAAGAACGTCATAGCGTTCCTCTCTCTGGGACCCTCCGACGATCTCTCCTATCCCGGGGACCAGCAGGTCGCAGGCAGCGACAGTCTTTCCGTCGTCGTTGCGGCGCATGTAGAACGCCTTTATCTCCTTGGGATAATCGATGAGGAACACCGGCGCCTTAAACACTTCCTCGGTAATGTAGCGTTCGTGCTCGGACTGAAGATCCATGCCCCAGCCTGTTACCGGGTATTCGAACTTCTTGTTAGCCTTCTTAAGAAGCTCTATGGCCTCCGTGTAGGTAAGGCGCACGAAATCGCTGTTTACCACGTGGTTGAGCCTGTCGATAAGGCCCTTGTCCACGAACTGGTTGAAGAACGCCATCTCTGCCGGGCAGTTCTCAAGGACATAGCTGATGATGTACTTGACCATCTCCTCTATGATGTCCATGTCTCCGTTAAGGTCGCAGAACGCCATCTCCGGCTCTATCATCCAGAACTCGCTGGCGTGGCGCGTGGTGTTGGAGTTCTCCGCGCGGAACGTGGGTCCGAATGTGTATGTATTCTTAAATGCCAGTGCGAATATCTCCGCTTCCAGCTGTCCGGACACTGTAAGATTTGCGGACTTGCTGAAGAAGTCCTTGCTGTAATCCACTGTGCCGTCCTCGTTTTTGGGGACGTTTGCCAGGTCGAAGCTGGTAACGTGGAACATTTCGCCGGCGCCCTCCGCGTCCGAAGCGGTTATGATGGGCGGATGCGCGTACACAAAGCCCTTCTCCTGGAAGAACTTGTGGATGGCATAGGCCGCAACGCTCCTGACTCTGAATACAGCCGAGAACTTGTTGGTACGCGGACGCAGGTGCAGCTGAGTACGCAGATATTCCATGGTGTGGCGCTTGTTCTGGATGGGATAGTCCGGATCCGAAGGAGCCTCCACATTTATGCTGTGCGCTTTGATCTCGAAGGGCTGCTTAGCCTGGGGCGTAAGCACAAGCTCGCCTTTTACGGAAATAGCCGTGGAAAGCGGAAGCGAGGCCACTTCGCGGAAGTTCTCCAGGAACTCTTCCTCGTAAACGACCTGGACAGACTTAAAATACGTTCCGTCGTTAAGTTCTATGAAACCGAACTTGTTGGAGCCGCGGTTATTTCTGATCCACCCCTCCACTTCTATCTCTCCTGCAAAGTTTTGCGGAGCTGCGAAAACATCTTTAAGATCTACCATTTTTGCCTCCTTTCCGGGCGGTCTTATGCCGCCGCATTTTCTAAATAGAATACCACATTTGCCACCTTTAGAGCAATAGATTTGTGTCGAAAGATGCCGCCGCGGCGAGCTTTAAATAATACTCCGGGAAAAGCAGGCCAAAGCCCGCGTGAAACATAGTTAAGAATTGAAATATCATAGTAAATAGTAGTATTATAATAATTGACAACATAGCACTACACCCTGTTTGAAAGAGGAAAAAATGTTTTGTACTAATTGTGGAAGAAAGCTTCCCGATGACATTGCTTTCTGCCCTTACTGCGGCACCAGAGTTCATACTCCCGATGCAGCGGCAGCGCCGGTAGTTGAAGAACCGGCTGTTGAGCCTGCACCCGTTGCAGAGGAACCTGTTATCGAGGAACCGGCAGTTGAGCCCGCACCCGTTGCAGAGGAACCCGTTATCGAAGAACCGGCTGTTGAGCCTGCTCCTGTTGCGGAGGAGCCCGTTATCGAGGAACCGGCTGTTGAGCCTGCTCCCGTTGCAGAGGAACCTGTTATCGAGGAACCGGCTGTTGAGCCTGCTCCTGTTGCAGAGGAACCTGTTATCGAGGAACCGACAGTTGAGCCTGCTCCTGTTGCGGAGGAACCCGTTATCGAGGAACCGGCTGTTGAGCCTGCTCCTGTTGCAGAGGAACCTGTTACCGAGGAACCTGCTGTTGAGCCTGCTCCTGTTGCAGAGGAACCCATCATCGAGGAACCGGCTGTTGAACCTGCTCATGTTGCGGAGGAACCTGTTGCAGCAGCAGCGACAGCTGCAGCAATGGCTGCAGAACCGGTCGCCGAAGCAGCAGAAGCCGCTGCAGAACCGGCAGCGGAACCAGCCGAGACCGTCACCGGACCGTCATCCATTCCGCCCGACGAGCCGCCCAAGAAGAAGAAAAAAGGCCTTATCGCTGCAATAATAGCGATAGTCGTCGTGGCTTTAGGCGTAGGCGGATACTTCATCTACCAGAGCCTTCCGTCCACAAAACTGGCCAAACTGCGCACTCAGATCGCATCCTCCATTGAGGCAAAGGACTACCAGAAAGCCATCAGCCAGATAGAACAGGCTTACGAGTTCGCTCCGGACGACGAAGAACTGCACAAGCAGTACGTGGATTGCAATCTTCCGTTACTTTCGGAACTGTACGAAGCTAAAGATTACGAGAAATTCATCTCCGACGCGGACAAACTGATCAAGGATTATCCTCAGGCCGCTGAGGCCCTGGACCCGATGATCAAAAAATCATACGAGTCGCTTGCCAACGACGCAATAAATACAAACGACATTCCCACCATGCAGGCCATGAAGGACCGCCTTACGGACCTGACAGCCTCTGGCAGATTCAACTTCAGCGAAACGACCGACTGGATAGAAGACAACATCCAGCACGTGAAGCTGACCAACATGTTCCAGACGCTGGCAGACAAACTGCTTCCGCTGATCAAGTCCGGTGACCGCGCAGCAGTATTCGATACGATCAGAAGCGAATTCATAAGCAGCAGCGGATCCGCGCGCCAGCTTGCACCTAACAAGGCTACTGTGGAATACCACTTCCCGCTGTACTCCAAGGCCGACGAGACCGGAAAGAGACTGGGATTCTACTACAGCTACGGCCACTATGGTTTCTATTACGGCAATTACAACGGAACACACCGCGAAGGAGACGCCATCTGGATCATCGCCGACAACCTTAAGACCGACACAGCATACAGAGAGTACTGGGCAGAAGGCAACTGGTCCAACGACAAGCCCAACGGTACGTTTACCATAAGCAACCTCACTAAATATGCCAATTCGGACAAGGAACAGCTGGTAGAGGGCTCTGTGGAGGTAAAGGATGGCCTCTACAACGGCAAGGGCGTCTTTACATACGACGGTTCCGTACCTCTTAGCGGCAGCTATAAGAACGGAATTGCGGATGTCATAATGACCACCGACCCCAATGGTAACCCGAGCAACGTAATACTGATCAGCGAAGACGGAAACAGCTGGGTATCCAGAGCAAACATCAACGACCCGATCGGAATACCCGGATTCTATTGATACGGAAAACTTGATCTGATAAAGCAAAAGGCCCTTGAAATTTCAAGGGTCTTTTTGTACGGAAAACCCCGGAGCCATCCGGGCCGTTAATCACACTCAAAAGCCCCGCTTAGTATATATAGCGGGGCTTTAAATGAATCTAATAACTATAGCTTTCCTACGTTAAAGCAGGATACGAAATGATTCGGGCTGACTTCCACAAGAGGAGGCTCTCCTTTATGGCATTCCTCGCAGGCGTAATTGCAGCGCTTAGCGAAACGGCATTCGGGAGGTGGATCAAGCGGTGAGGAAACTTCTCCGCGCAACTGGATACGCTCCGGATTTCCGTTGACTTCCGGAACAAGTATCGCTGAAAGCAGCGCCTTGGTATATGGGTGCAGAGGGTTGGCGAACAACTCCTCGGACGGAGCTTTCTCTACTACCTTTCCCAGATACATTACCAATATGTCGTCCGAAAAATGGTTTACTACAGAAAGATTGTGCGTTATGAAAGCATACGTAAGCCCCATTTCTGTCTGAAGCTCTTTAAGAAGGTTCAGTATCTGGGCCTGAATCGACACATCCAAAGCCGAAACCGGTTCGTCGCAGACAATGAATTTCGGCTCCATAGCAAGAGCCCTGGCTATGCCTATGCGCTGGCGACGGCCACCGTCCAATTCGTGCGGATAAGAGTTTATTAGCCTGCGAG
>JAFRZB010000040.1 GCA_017442785.1 Bacillota bacterium | reverse complement strand
TACTGCTGCTTCCCCGTTTAAAACGAGCAAGTAAGCAGCATCGCAGTTGGCAGATGCGTTTACGCGTTGTACGCGTCAGCGTGGGACAAGGGCTATGCCCGATTGTGGAAAACCCCGCGTTGGACGCGGGGTTGGTTTTTTGTCACAGAGAACCGTCCCCTGTGTTATTTTCCGGGCGGTGTGCCCAGGACGTCCATGATCTGCTGATAGATCTCTGCGCCGTTATCTATATGTGTATAGAGGTCGAAAAAGATAAGCGGCAGTGCTCTGCTCTTGGCAGACATGTCCGAGCGTATCATAAGGACGCTTCCCTTTGTAAATCCATCTTTGTCAACGATTTTAAGCGGCATATACAGTTTATAGACTTCGTTGAAGTCTATCGCCTCATACGTCCGCCTCATAGTACAGGGTCTGAGGATCTCCTCTATCTTTGCCATCTGCTCTTCCGTCGGCCATCCGTCTTCCGGCTTATATGTCTTGTCCCCTATCATGACATACGCGATGGTCATTTCCCTGTAATCCTTCGGAAGAAGAGGAACAGGTATGTTCCACCATATTACCGCAGCGAAAGCTGCAATAAGTATGACCGCCAGAATGATCTTCTTTGCCGGACTCTTTTTTGGTCTTTCTCCGTATTCCATAAGCATCCTCCCTTATTTAACAACTTCCACGCTGCAGCCCGAAGGGTTTATCAGCGCATAGGAAAGATCAAACAGGCTGCTCTTGTATCTGGTATAGTACTGCAACCCTGCCTCAGTGTATACCGCAAGGCTCATGCCGTTCCCCCTGAAACCTTTATACGTCTGGCCGTCCACAACGTTTTCGAAGACATCTCCGGCGAAGGAGGCCACCGCCAGCCTGCCCCCGGAAAAGCTTACGTCGAACGGCCGCGGATAGTATCGATAGCTCCAGTTCTTCTGATTGCGCCAGAGCTCAGCGGACTCTACTCTGCCGTCTGTTGCGGCAAAGAACGCGCGGTATCTGCCGCCGTCCGGATAGACCACATACCAACCTCTTCCTTTGATGCCCAGGAAGAGCATGTCGTCCTTTATGATCACCACTGTGTCGTCCGTTTCCGCAGCCTCACAGAGGTCTATGGTCTGGAGCTTCCCGCCCTGCGCAAAGTCCGCTATGTACGCAGTAAAGCGCCCTTCACGGCTCCCGAGGAGCAGTGCCCTGCTGCCGTCTGCGGCAAGCCCGGCGCTGATGTATTCCGTCCCCTCCGGGTACTCTCCTGTGACGGTAATGTTGTCAGTATCGAGCTCATGCCAGGTGATATCGGATGTTCCGGTAGACTTTACCGGTATCCTGTATATCTTCTGCGGGCCTTCAACGCTCAATGTCCTGATCTCGGGGCCTCCGTAGTACTCGGCGTAGTCCGGATTGAAATACTGATAGATGTAGAACGCACCGTCATAGTATCTTCCGAATATCAGGCCGTATAAATAGTCTTGTATATTACCGTACCCTTCGTAACCCGTAACGTAAAAGTCAAAGTCTATATCCCCGTCCCTGTCGCTGTGTCTCGACACGGAGATGTCGGCAATAAGGTCCTCCGGGACCTTTATACGGAACAGCCCGTTAAGAACGCTGTCTACCTTGTCCGTGGTCTCGGTCTGCTTCGTTTCGGCATTGAAGGTATTCCGGCTGTTGTAACCGTGGGCTCCTACGCTGTAATTTGCGCGCAGCGGAAGATATTCCATGTGATCGGCCAGCCGCACCTTTATCTGCGTGTAGGAGCCGGCGGGAATATCCCGCGCGGCCTTTTCCGCCAGCGCTATGATGGCCGGGTCCGTATCCGTCGAGGGTAACAGGGCTATCCTGTCCATATCCGACTCTCCCTGGAACGTATCCGACGAGTTCATGTACCTGTGCCCGGCGCTTATGCTCTCGGTGCCTTCCGCAACGCTCAGGGTGGTGATCCAGCGGACGATCCCGGTCCTGCGGGCGTCGTTGCTGAAGATCACGCTTATTCCGTCTGCCGCGGACGGGTCTCCCTGCGAAGCAGTCTTAACGTATTCCACCCTGTCCGCGGAGGCTCTCAGCGATGAGGCTCCGGCAAAGGTAAAGACCAGAGCGGCCGCGGTAAGGACTATCAGTACGATGATCCATATCTTAGGTCTTCTATTCTCCATCGTCGGCCTCCACATTTGTTCCGCGGCTGAGCCCCGAGAACGTGTTCAGAGCCAGCGCCGCTGACACTATCAGCATCAGGACGGCCGTAGCCAGCCATCCCATGAGGCCCTCCGCCCAATCGAGCCATCTGACGGACCATATCAACACCAGCACGGCTATCAGCTGCATCGGACTGCGCTTTCCTTTCGAGACCCCCGGAAGAGATTGCGCTGAAAGCAGTCCCATGCTCACCATGAACATTATCGAAGCCGCCGCGACCGCCCCGTTATCCATGGGGACGAACGCCTGCATGTATCCGCTGAGCATAAGAGCCGCGTAGTGTGCCTGCGGGCTGCTGCCGAAAGCTCCGGAGCTTCCGAGCGCCTTTCCGAAGACCAGCGCGGCGCAGCACAGAGAGGCCCATATCAGCAGGTAGACAAGCACGTTGAACACGCAGCAGTCCAGAAAGGCTCTGCGCTCGGATATCCTCAGCATACGCACTTTATACATATATCTGGACTTTTTTGGCGAGGGCACCAGGACTCTGCCCGCCCAGATCAGCTCGACGCACAGGACCATCAGAAGCAGGAAGCCCGCGTCCAGAGAGAACCTTGGCGCAACATATCCGCCGTAGTCCACTTTGTCTATGGCAAACGACAGGGATCCGTTCTTTATCACCGCGAACGTTACCGCCGCGGCCGCCAGTACCATCACCGGCAGTATCCTGGGAAGGCTGCGCTTCCCAAGCGTATTCATTATCAACAGGTCGTCCTTCATTGCTGCTCCGCCCCGCTTATCTGCTCTATTGCCTGAGCCACTCTGTCCGCGCGGTAGTTGTAGGTCTGCTTAACGTAGTCCATCAGCGACAGACCCTTCTCCTCCAGATCGTCTGCGGAGGCGTCCCCTATTATCTTCCCTTCGTGGATGAGCACGGTGCGGCTCACGAAGTTGGAGACCTCCTCTATAAGGTGTGTGGAGAGTATCACCGTCTCGTTAGATTCCAGTATGCCCGCAAGCACCTTGTAGAAGTCCTCGCGGTTGAACACGTCGTTGCCCGCGAAGGGCTCATCCATCAGTATGTAGTCCGCGCCCTGGGAAAGCGCCAGTATCACCTCGAACTGGTTCTGCTGTCCAGTGGAGAAGGTCTTGATAAGCTTGTCGTCCGGAAGGCCGAAGAACTCCATCAGGCCGTCGAAGCGCTTCTTCCTGAAGGTCCCGAAGTGCTCCGCGAAGAACTCCGCGTGGAACCTTGCCGTAACGTCCGGGAAGAAGCTGTGCTCGCAGGTGGCGAATGACAGCCTCGCTATGTTTTTGCGGCTTATTGGCTCGCCGTCCAGGCGGACGCTGCCGTCGTAGCGAAGAAAGCCCAGGATGCACTTCATGAGCGTGGTCTTGCCGGCGCCGTTCTCTCCGAAAAGCCCCACTATCTCTCCGGGGCCGAAGCTCAGGCTGACGTTATCCAGCGCCTTCTTGCTTCCGTATCTTTTATTGAGTTCCTTTATCTCAAGCATTTTGCTGCCTCCCGTTTATCAGTAGAATCCGCCCCGCATGTTGTAGGCTTTGGGCACAAATGCTTTCAGCACGCCCAGTATGCTCTCCTTCGGAGGAAGTACCTCCTCCGGGACCAGCGCCATATAGCGCAGCTTGTAAAGCGCTGCCCAGACGAAGCTTATTACCAGCACCGCCGCCGCGTATATCAGCAGGAGCAGCGCGCAGCGCCTGAAGGTCTCTGACGCAGGCAGGCGCTTCATTATGTACAGGCTTTTATCTCTCTTAAGCCACAGGTAGTTGTTCAGGATATAGAGGATACAAAGGAGGAGCACCCACCAGTATCCGGCGAAGCAGCCTTTTATCACCTCGCTGTACGGCGCCATCTTTACCGACGGGTCGATGATCCTGTCCTGAATACCTATGTGGCTGTATGTATGCTCCCAGGCCAGCTGCCTCAGAGCCATAAGAAGCCGCGAGGACATCCTGTAAGCCGACATCACGAAGTATATGAAAGTCCATATCCCGATCGGCACGAATGCCGCGGTCATGCTCTTTCCCGGGATCCACCAGCGGTGTATGTCAAACTTCTTCATCGCCGGCCTCCTCGTCCCAGAACCTGTCGATAAGGCGCAGAGCCTCCGCCTTGTCTATGCCCGTGCGCCTGAGTGCCCCTGTAAGGCCCCTGATGTCCGCTGTAAGGAGCGAAACGCGCAGCTGTGATATCTTATCCGGATCGAGAGTCATTACGCTCTTAGCGCCGCTTTTCGACTCTATCAGGCCCTCCTCCTCCAGCAGGCGGAAAGCCTTCTGCACGGTATTGGGATTGATGCCCAAAAGCGCGGACAGCACCCTTCTGGACGGGAGCTCGTCTCCGTCCGCTATGCTGCCCGCCACCGCGCCTCTTTCTATGAAGTACAGTATCTGCAGGTATATGGGCATCCCTGCCTCTGTTTTAAAACTGCTGAAATCTACCATGACATAAGGTCGGTTCTCCAACCGTACTACTCGACTAATACAGTGCTTTCAACTGTATTATATGAGTAATACGGTTGTGTGTCAACAGCTTTTTCAAAAAATAAAAAACAGGAGGCGCTTAAGGCCTCCTGTCTTATACCGGTCTATCTCTTCGGCACTATCATGATGGCGTCCATGGCCCTGTTTATTACAAGGTCGCCTTCAAGCTCTCGCTGCTCCTTCCAGTAGCCGTCGCACGGCTTGTCCAGCTCCACGCCTTCTGCTATCAGCAGACTTCGTATCTCCCTGCCGTCGAGCTCTCTTGGATTTACGCCTCTGTCTATGGCTACGCATACCGCAAGCCCCGCGGCCTGGCCTGTTCCCATGGCAGGTCCTACTATCCTCATGGAGCCCTGCGCGTTGAACTCAGCGGAGCAGCAGCGCCCCGCGCAGAGAAGATTATCCACCTGCTCAGGCACGATGCTCCTGTACGGGATATCGCAGTAGTCTCTCGGGTTGGAGCGCGCCGGTATCCCCGCCGGGACGCCGAACGGGTGCATGCGAGCGTCGCAGTTGATGCCTATGTGCTCTTCCTCGCATACCGCAGATCCTGCCGGAGCCGGGATATGCACATGTCTCATGAACACCCAGTCCGGAGAGGTCGGGTGGTGAGTATCGAAGAGCTCGGGGAAGCGCGCTATTCCGTCGTCGAACTTGCTGCCGCAGGCAACGTCTACAGCCTTGAGCATGTATCCTCCGAATATCCTCCTGCAGTCGCGCACTCCGGGCACGTTGCCCAGACCTACGAGGCGCAGCTTCTCAAATCCAGGAACGTTCTCCTTAAGGAATTTGTGAAAGCGCTTCATCTGCTGATGCTGCTCCAGTATCTGCCTGGTTATGTCCTCGGCATCGTTGTTGTGGCAGTAATAGCTGTGGAAGCTGAACATAGCGTAAGACGCGTTATCCATCGGGGTGTTCGGTATCATCACGCAGAACAGACCAAAATCCCTGAGCGTTATGTGCCTGTCCAGCTCGCCGCGCTTTATGGCTTCTTCCTCAAGAGTGTAAGCCAGGGATGCGGGGTTGGGATCCCCCTCCGCCTTCTTCTTGGCCTTCCACTCGGCTTCTGCGGCCCGGTATCTGATAAGGTCCGCGCCTGCCCAGCGGGAGCCCTGCGTGGTAGACATGGAAAGGCCGGCAAAGTCCTGACCGCCCACCTCGTAAGGCACACCTGAAAGCGCCGCGAGGTCTCCGTCTCCGGTGGCGTCGATGTACATCTTGGCCTTTACCTTCATGTATCCGCCCTTGGTGTAGAAGATGAGATCCTTGATGGTCCTCTCGTCCGACATCTCAGCGGCTATGAGGGTGGAATCGTAGATCACCCTGGCGCCCGCCTCAAAGACCATGTCCTCCAGCGCTATCTTTCCGTATTCGGGCTCGAAGGTGGGGTTTCTGTAGTAGTCCTTGCTTGGGTCTTTCTTAAGGAGCTGCCCCATGGCGTCGAGCCTTTGGGCGAACTCAAGGCATATGCCCTCTATGCCGCCTGCTATCTGGGGGACGTATCCGTTGGTGGCAAGGCCGCCCAGGGACGTTCCCTTTTCAAATACTATAGTATGCTTGCCCCTGCGGGCAGCCTCTACGGCCGCCGCGCAGCCGGCGACACCGCCGCCCGCAATGGCAACGTCGCAGTAGAGCGTCTTGCAGTAATTATTGATCTCCATTGATAACTCCTTTCAGCTTGCGGGTGCCCGGCTACATCTGAGTGGGGTTCTCGCCCTTGTCGTTTATTATCTGTATCCAGTCTGTACCGGCAACGACGAACTTTCCTTCGAACTCCCTGATGGTCTTCCAGTAGCCGCCCGGCAGCTCATTGAGCTTTACGCCGAGCTCTATCATCCTCTCCCTTACTAGCTTTCCGTCAAGCTCGCGCACGGCGTCCAGGTTCTTGTCGATAACCATGGATGCGCCTATTCCGGCGGCCTGTCCCATGCCCATGGACGGTGCTATCACCCTGAAGCTTCCGTTGGCATGATACGTGGAGGAGAAGCACCTTCCCGCCACCATCAGGTTGTCCACGCCCTTTACGATAAGGGACCTGAACGGTATCTCGCAGTACTCCCTGGGGTTGGTGCGGATCTCATAGGGACGCGGCACAACGTATGGGTTCATGACGTAGTCCTCGGCGTCCTGGGTGGGCCTGCAGACGCCCGGCTCTATGGGCTGCCAAGCGTGTATGTGCCTGCTTGCGGTGTGGTGTCCGGGCGTGGGCACGTGAGCGTCGAAGAACTCAGAGTGCTGCCATATGCCGTCCTCGAACTTCTTTGCCGCGGCAAGATCGTACTCTGAGAGGACGTACTCGCCCACCACTCTCCTGCTGTCGCGCACGCCGTTCATGGGTGCGAAGCTGGTAAGCACCGCGTTCTCAAAGCCCGGAACGTACTTCTTGAGGAAGTTCGTGAACCACACCACCTTCCTGTGCTGATCCACTATCTGGCGGGAAAGATCCGCAAGGTCATCAGTATGGCAGTCGAAGGTATGGGTGGCGTCAAGAGTCACGTCCGTGCACTCAGGGTCTCCCGGCATGGGATAGACCAGATTGCCCGGAGAGAGTATCTCGTGGAGGTCTCCGTTCTTAATGGCCTGGTCCTGCTTGTAGACTATGAAGCTTCCCCTTACCACGTCCGTCACGTCGTATATGTCGGACTTCTTGAAGTCGGCTACCGCCTTGTTGTATTTCTTAAGGTTTACGTAGGAAAGCCTGAAGCCCATGGTAACGGACTGGTTGAGCCCCATGAACTCCGCGTTGCCCACGTCGTAAGGGCAGCCCGCCGCAAACGCAACATCCGCGTCTCCGGTGCAGTCTATGTAGACCTTGCCCTTGACCTCTACCTTGCCCTGCTTGCAGTAGACTATGACGCTCTGGATCTTTCCGTCGCTTACGTTAACGTCCGCCACGTGGGCTCCGTAAAGGATGCGGGCTTCGGACTGCAGCACCATCTGCTCCAGCATGGCTTTTCCGAACTCCGGCTCTACTACCGGAAGATGCGGCCTCATTACCGCGTGGCCTTCCTTATCCAGCCTTTCGAGCCATTCAAGGCTCAGGCCGTCCACGTTTCCTGCTATTCCCGTGATGTATCCGTTGGTACAAAGTCCTCCGAGCGATTCCCTCATCTCAAGGAGGATCACGCCCTTCCCTTCTCTTGCTGCTGCTATGGCGGCAGCAGCTCCGGCCGGGCCGCCTCCGCACACTACTACGTCTGTAAAGAATGTCTTACTTGTCTGAAGCATGGTATCCTCCTTTTGCCGTTGTTTACTATATCACAGTTTAATTCTATTAATTCCGCCGCGCGATATCAATCGTGCTGGACGCGTTTATTATTCCATGTTAGAATAATATTAAGAGGAGACAGGCCATGAATACAGACATACAGAAGCTTAGATCCGCCATCATGACGGCAAAGTACCTAAACCTTTCCGAGGCGGCTCACAACCTGAACTTTACCCCTTCCGCGGTATCCAAGCACATAAAGAGTCTGGAGGACGAGATGGGAGTACAGCTCTTCGACCGCCACAGCAGGAGCGGCGTCAGCCTTACCAACGACGGACGTGTGGTCCTGCCGGTCCTTCAGAAGGTGATAACCGACCTTGACGAACTTGAAGGCGTCATACGCTCCCTTTCCGAGAGCCCGACGTTCTGGATAGGGACACCGCCTGTCTTTCCGAGCCGGATAACCTCTGCCTTCCTGTCCAGGCTGGAGGACCTGAGCCCGGGCCTTAAGATACAGATACTGCACCACGACAGCAGGACGCTCATAGAGCTCGTAAGGCTCGGAAGGCTGGACGCGGGCATATCCACCATGCTCGGAAGCCCTGCGGACAATCCCGAGTTCTACAGCATAAAGGACAGGAACCTGATAATAGAGCCCGTAGTCAGCGAAGAAGAGGTGGTGCTGTTAAACGAGGACCATCCTCTCTCAAAGAAGGATACGCTCCGCATGGACGACCTCCTCGGCGACCCCGACAACACTTACCTGTTTATAAATCCCACTCCCAGCACGGTGTCGCTGCGCCAGAAGCTCTTCACGAACGAGTGCAAAAAGCGCGGCATAAAGGCTAAGACCAGGACCGTCTCTCTGGAGCTGGGCCTGGCCTCCGAAGTGGTAAAAAGGCAGATAGCGGCAAGGAAGAACTACGTAGCCTTCCTGCCTCCGCAGAAAGAGCTTCCCCCGGGCGTCGTCGCAAGGACGTGCGCAGACACCGTCTATTCCAGCCGGGTAGTGATCTATTACATGAAAAACAACCGCTCCCGCGGGCTTAAAGCCTTTATCGAGGGAGCGGAGTCTATCATTCGCAAGGGACGTATAGATTGACGCCTTACTTGTCCTTACTGTGGTCTATGACCTCATCTGTCTTGGTGCTTCTGTATCCGTAGGCCGGATTCATGGAGATCGAGAAGTGCAGCACGGGCCTTTCCAGGCTTATGATCGAGAGCGGCAGATGCTTCATGCCGGCAGGCATGAAGATTATGGTGCTCTTTGTCAGCCTGTGCAGCTCACCGTTGATGCCTATCTCTATCTCGGCGCCAAGATCATAGGGATCGTCCGGGTTGGAGCCCAGGAAGCCTATCATCTCGTCGAAATCGTGAACGTGCTCGTCGTGCTTTAAAAGCGGCCTGCAGTCCGAAGCGCTCATGTACCAGGAGGTGTTCATCTGGAAGGATCCGGGAACTACCCTGCTGTCCATCCACAGGAGCCTCTTGGCGTAGGTCTTGTAGAATTCCGCGAATCCCGGGGAGAACTGCGGAGCCTTGAGCTCCTGCACCACATACATACCGTATTCGCCTTCGTTGTTCATTACATAGTCTGCCATGATAATATACCTCTATTTCTTTTCCTCCGCACAGACGACTTCTTCGCCGTCGCGCTCCCATGTATAGACGTTGTTCATAACTACCGAGAAGTGCAGGATGGGCTTGTCACCCTGGCTTATCGTCATCAGCGGGCAGTGCGGCAGGTTCGGGGGCAGGTATACCATCGTGGACTTGGTGATCCTGTGGCACTCGCCGTCCACCCAGAACTCTACCTCGCCGCCCAGCTCAAGCGGGTTATCCGGATCCGTTCCTACGAAGCCGAGGATCTCCGGATAGGGGTGAGAGTGAGCCTTTCCTACCTGCGAATTGGGGTTGGCTCTTACGCGGTCCGCGTTGGGCTTCAGCCAGAAGCAGGTGTTCATCTGGAAGGACCCCGGTACAAGGTTGGAGTCTATCCAGAGCTGGCGCTTGCCGAACTTCGCGTAGCCCGCTATCGCCTCAGGCGTGGTGTGCGTAGGCGGAAGACCTGAAAGGTCCTGACAAAAGAGATAACCGTATTTTCCTTCTTTATTCATTACATAATCTGCCATGGTCATTTACCTCTCTGTACTGCAGTTTTTATACCCTGTCTATATATTATCACCATGCGTCCTTCATAACAAACGCCGGAGATCGATATTTTTTTCCACATTGGAATAACAACATGGCTCCCGGAATGCTCCGGGAGCCATATTATCCTGTTGCTTAGGAACTATTATTTCTTAGCCTTCTTCGGCGCGATGGAAATGGCGTCGCCCTTGTTGATCACGAGGTCTCCCTCCTGATTGCGGAGCTCTTCCCAGTAACCGTCGCTCGGCTTGTCGAGCTCAACGCCCTCTGCTATGAGCAGCTGACGGATCTCCTTGCCGTCGAGTTCTCTGGGAGCTACGCCTCTGTCGATGGCTACGCATACGGCGAGACCTGCGGCCTGGCCTGTTCCCATGGCGGGTCCTATGATCCTCATGGAGCCCTGAGCGTGGAACTCAGCGGAGCAGCAGCGTCCTGCGCAGAGGAGGTTGTCCACCTGCTCGGGAACTATGCTTCTGTACGGGATCTCGCAGTAGTCTCTCGGGTTGGAACGTGCCGGGATACCTGCCGGGATACCGAACGGGTGCATCTGAGCGTCGCAGCACTTGCCGACATGCTCATCCTCGCATACAGCTGTTCCTGCCGGAGCGGGGATGTGGACGTGTCTCATGAATACCCAATCCGGGGAGGTCGGGTGGTGAGTGTCGAACATCTCGGGGAATCTTGCGATACCGTCTTCGAACTTGGTGCCGCAGGCAACGTCAGCAGCCTTGAGCATGTATCCGCCGAAGATCCTTCTGCAGTCGCGGACGCCCGGAACGTTTCCGAGACCTACGAGGCGCAGGTTCTCAAAGCCCGGAACGTTGTTCTTGAGGAACTTGTGGAACTGCTTCATCAGCTGATGCTGCTCAAGGATCTGTCTGGTGAGGTCCTCGGCATCGGTATTGTGGCAGTAGTAGCTGTGGAAACTGAACGTCACGAAGGAAGCGTTGTCCATCGGGGTGTTCGGGATTATTACGCGGAAGAAACCGGTAGCCCTGTTGCAGACGTGTCTGCTCATCTCGCCGCGCTTGATAGCCTCTTCCTCCAGCACGTATACCATCGGGAGCGGATCCGGATCGCCCTCGGCGATCTTCTTGGCCTTCCACTCAGCCTCGGCAGCCATGTACTTGGTGAGGTTTGCGCCTGCCCAGCGGGAGCCCTGGGTGGAGGAGATGTTCAGGCCTGCGAAGTCCTGTCCGCCTACTTCATAGGGTACTCCGGAAAGGGCTGCCAGGTCTCCGTCACCGGTGGCGTCGATGTACATCTTGGCCTTGACCTGCATGTAGCCGCCCTTGGTGTAGAAGATGAGGCTCTTGATGTTCCTCTCATCCTTCATGTCTACGGCGATGAGCGTGGAGTCGTAGATGATCCTTGCGCCTGCCTCGAAGACCATGTCCTCGAAGACGATCTTGCCGTATTCAGGCTCAAAGGACGGGTTCCTGTAGTAGTTCTTGCTGGGGTCGATCTTCCTGAGCTGACCGATCGCATCGAGCCTCTGCGCGAGCTCCAGGCAGATGCCTTCGATGCCGCCGGCGATCTGAGGAACGTAACCGTTGGTGGCAAGTCCGCCGAGGGATGTTCCCTTCTCGAACATGATGGTGTGCTTGCCCTGGCGTGCAGCCTCGATGGCCGCAGCAACACCTGCAACACCGCCGCCGGCTATGGCTACGTCACAATAAAGTGTCTTGCAGTAATTTGTGATCTCCATAAAAATCTCCTTTTTGTTTTCTGCCGATAATTGGAATATGCAATACTGTTTGTGAAGGCCGCGCGCTGTTTCTGCGCGCGGCCATTATACATTTAATTAAGCGATGAACGAGAACAGCAGGCAGATGCCCCAGTTGCAGATCATACCCCAGATGAGTACGGGGATACCACGCTTCCAGATGAAGCCCGGGTTGTTTACATATGCCGGCTGAGCGAGCAGCAGCGGAGCGGGGCCTGCAGCTGCCATTGTCAGGTAAGCGAAGAAGGAGCCCTGTACCAGTGCCAGCGCGATGAATGTCGGATCTACGCCGAGGTTCTGGCAGTAGGTAAGCGAGAAGCCTACGATCAGGGATCCGATGATAAGACCGGTGGCCATGTTCGAGAAGAAGTTCGTGATTATGGAAGAAGCAAGAACTACTACGAGCAGGAATACCGGGAAGGACATACCGCTGAATATCGGGGACAGCATGTCGTTGATCCATGTTCTTACTCCGAGCTCCGGGTTGGAGATCATGCCGCCGACAACGGTGAACGCCGCTGTGGCAAGGGTGATACCCCACTGGATCTTGGACATGAGAGCGTCGGTGCTTACGACGGGCTTGCCGTCAGCCTTGAGCAGGCCGATGATGGAGAGCATCAGAGCGCCCCATACCCACAGGGAGATGTTCCCGAACCACTTGCCGAATGCGCTCTTGGTGCCCAGGATAAGGCTTACGAGAGTGTAGGCAATGGTGATGAGGGTGATGATCATGGAGATCCTCTGCGGCTTGGTGCTCTTGATGTTCTGCATGCCTTCCATCTTGGTGATGTCGAGATCCCTGAGGGGGCTGACATTGTCCTTGAAGACCTTGAGCATGAGGAACAGGAAGCCGATGGCGAAGATCAGAGCGATGCAGAAGGAAGCGATCATGTACAGAGCGTAGTTGCACTCGTATCCTGCTTCTTTTACAGCGTTGTTGATGGTGTTGAAGATGGAGAGCGCTATACCCTTGAACGGCAGGAATGCCATGCCGAGCATGCACATGGTCTGGCAGCCCAGACGGATCATCATCGAGAAGCTGTCGCTGTGCTCGATTCCGAGGGTGTCATCCACATAGTCCAGGATGTTGTAGAGGAGGATCAGTCCGGCAGTTCCCATAAACGGTCCGCAGAGCCAGCCTACGAACAGAAGCATGGAGCAGAACAGAACGGGCTTTCCCTGTATCCACTTTCTGGAGAGCAGCCACTTCGCGATGAACTCACCTGCACCTGTCTGGATAAGAGAGTTGCAGACAGCGAAGATGAAGAACATCTGTACTACGGTGTTGTTACCGATGGTCTGGCCGATAACAGTGCTTCCGGTATAGAAACCGGTGGAAACCACGGCAAAGATCGCAAGGCATGTGGCCTGGATAAGTCCGAAGTTGAATACGATCATCAATACGAGGCCGATAAAGATGCCTATTGCGGACATGCCGTTAGGTGTGATCCCATGCCAGCCCGGTATGTACCTGAAGGCGAACATGAAGAGGAGACAAATGAGCAGCTTAATGCAATAAGATGCCATTGTCTGTTGCTTTTTCTGAGCCATTTTAACTCCTTTCGATAAATGAATCTTATGACTTTAGAAATAACGAACAGTATTGCACTTTATTATCTGTGTGCCGGGGCCGCCGGAGCAGCCCCGGTTAAGACCTTATTTCTTGTCGGGGACTATCTCGATCCTGTCGCCCACCGGACCGCCTACGAACTTAGGCGTGCCCTTCTTGGCGCGCTGCTCGGCCCAGAAGCCGTCGCAGGGCTCATCGAGAGGAATACCCTCTTCTTCTATCATTATCTTGCGCATCTCGACGCCGGAGATGTCCCTGGGACGAACGCCTCTCTTGAGGGCTATGTCCGCGGCAACACCGGCGGCCTGTCCGGTCTCCATGGCCGGTCCTATTATGCGCATAGCGCCGTTGGCGTGGAACTCCGCGGAGCAGCAGCGTCCGACGGCCAGCAGGTTGTCCACCCTCCTGGGGAGCAGGCAGCCGTAGGGAATCTCGCAGTAATCGCGCGGATCCGGATAGGCGGCTACGCCTTCAGGCTCTCCGAACGGATGCATGTCTGCCCTGCACTTGTGCCCCTCTATTACGATGGCGCTGCCCTTGATCTCGTTTGGTCTGAGGTGGTCGTGGCAGTGCCTGTCTACGAACTGGCTGGTTGGATGGTGGGTATCCATGTTCTCGGGGAACCTGGCTATGCCGTCCTTGAACTTGGTACCGCAGATGATGTCCGCGGCCTTGAGCATGTACTCGCCGAAGATTCTCCTGGAGTCTCTTACTCCGGGAAGAGAACCTGTTCCCACGAGCCTGATGTTTGCGAAGCCCGGAACGTACTTCTTGAGGAACTTCTCGAAGCCCTGTATCAGCTGGTGCTGCTCAAGGACCTGCCTGGTGATGTCCTCAACGTCCGTGTTGTGGCAGAAATAGCTGTGGAAGCTGAAGGTGACGAAGTCCGCGTTGTCCATCGGGGTGTTGGGGATGATGACGCGGAAGAAGCCCGTCCTCTTGTTGCAGATGTGCCTTATAACCTCGCCTCTTTGGATGGCCTCTTCCTCAAGGGCCCAGACAAGAGGTGTGGGATACTGGACGCCCTCCGCCTTCTGCTTTGCCTGATACTCATCCTCCGCCTTCTGGTAAGTGATGAGATCGGCTCCGCTCCAGCGTGTGCCGAGAGTGGTGGACATGTTAAGGCCTGCGTAGTCCTTGCCGCCCACCTCGTAGGGAACTCCCGCCATTGCGGCAAGATCGGCATCTCCGGTGGCGTCGATGAATATGTCTGCCTCTACGGAGCAGGTGCCTCCCTTGGTGTGCAGGAAGACCTTCTTTATCTTTTCCGGGCCTTCCATCTCAACGTCATAAGCGGTGGCGTCATAGATGACGCGGGCGCCTGCGGCGGTGACCATGTTCTCAAGTATGAACTTTCCCCATTCGGGCTCGAACGAGGGATTTCTGTAGTAGTTCTTGGACGGGTCTCTCTTTCTGAGCATCCCGGCCGCGTCCAGCCTCTCGGCGAACTCCAGGCATATGCCCTCTATACCACCGGCTATCTGCGGTACATAGCCGTTGGTAGCAAGGCCGCCCAGGGAAACGCCCTTTTCGAACATCATCACGTGCTGTCCGCGCCTTGCGGCTGCGATCGCCGCCGCGCATCCGCCGACTCCGCCGCCGATGATGGCGATGTCACAGAAAAACTCTTTTCTGATAGTCTGCATGTGTGCCTCCTGTTTTTGTAAAATATTGCTCTATTTTCCCATATGCATTATATCCGTAATTATCAAAACTAACAAATGCAAAAAGACAAATACTTTATGCTATTATTGCATAAAGTGTATTCGGGTGTTATACTTGTGCCGAGGGGGCACATGAAATGAGACTTATATGGCTGGAACTGGTCCTTGAGACCGAAAGATGCAAGTCCATATCTGTTGCCGCGGAGCACCTGAACATATCCCAGTCCGCGGCGTCCAGGATGATAGTCAACGCGGAGAACGAGCTCTCCACCAAGCTCTTCGACCGCACATCCAAGATGAACGGCCTGAGCATGACCGTCGAAGGGAAAAATCTCCTTCCTTACATAGAAGAGACGGTGGAGGCGTACAGCAAGCTGCAGAAAAAGGCCCGCAACAAGGACAGCGCCATGATACGCCTGGGCATGAGCGAGGATACCTGGGGCGCCAGCGCCAGATCCAGGATACTCTCGGGCTTTTATCTGAAGTACCCGGACGCCATAGTAAAGATAGAGCTGTTCAAGAACGATACGCTTATCAACGCCCTGATCCGGGACCAGGTGGACATGATCATATACAGCCGTGGAAGGATGCTGGACGAGGATCTCGACGAGCCATTCTCCGCCCTTCCGGTAAACGTCAGATATCTCGGCAACAGGCCCATAAGCATAGCCTACAGCGATGAGTTCGCGCCCAAAGGCTTAGCGGACGGGCAGATAAAAATGCTCGCCCTTAAGGACCAGACCTTCATTATCCATATGGATATTAAGAAGCGCGAGGAGCGCGGACTGCACCGCTTCCTCTTCCTGCAGGCCTGCCGCGACAGCGGCTTTGAGCCGAAGATCCTTACCGTGGAGAACGCGTCGGACATAAAGCAGGCCATGACTCTTACCGGCCAGGGGATATTCATGTCCTCCGCGCCGACAGGTCTGAGGGAATTCCCCGGAATCAACTTCGCCAGGATTTCCGACTGTCCCTATGAGGCCTGCTACTATACAGTCACCAGAAAAGGAAACAGGAGCCCGTACACTGACGAGCTCCATGATTTCTTAAAACAGTTCTTCTGACGGCCTGCAGTCCTATTCCGCTGCCTTTTCGGCTGCCGCATCCGCGGCGGCCTTTCTTTTTTCAGCCTCTTCCTCCTCGAGCTTGCGGTAAGCTACCTTACCAACGAGAGTCTTCGGAAGCTCTGCCCTGAATTCCAGATCCTTGGGCATGGCGTATTTTGCTATGTGCTTTGAAGCATACTTGAGAATGGCTTCCTTTGTCGCGTCGCTGGGCTCAACGCCGGAAGCAGGCACGACGAATACCTTTACCTTCTGCATCTTGAGGGGATCCGGAACGCCTATGACGCAGCTCATGGATACCAGATCGCAGGCATCGAAGATGTTCTCAAGCTGTGCCGGGTAGACATTGTAGCCGGAGGTGACTATCATCCTCTTGCTGCGGCCGCGGAAGTATACGAAGCCTTCCTGATCCATTATGCCCAGGTCTCCGGTATATACCCACTTGAGCCCGTCTGCGTGGGTCCTGAGGGTGTTTGCGGTCTCTTCCGGATGGTTGAGGTATTCCTTCATGACGGTAGGACCGGAGAGAAGGATCTCGCCTTCCTCGCCAAAGGGCAGCTCCTCATCGGTATCAGGCTTTACTATCTTGATGTAGGTGTCCGGGAACGGCAGGCCTATGGAGCCTTCCTTGTGCATGTGCGGCGGTGTCAGGCAGCAGGCCGTAACGGTCTCGGTAGTACCGTAGCCCTCGCGGACCTGTATGGTGGACTTGTGGTCGTAAAGGAACTTGTCCAGCTTCTTCTTCAGCTCTATGGAAAGGCTGTCTCCGCCGGAGAATACGCCCTTGAGCGCTGAAAGATCGGCGTTCTCCATCTTGGGGAGCCTGAGCAGCGCCTCGTAGAGAGTAGGTACGCCGGCAACGAAATTGCAGCGCTTCTTTACCATCAGCTTTGCATAGCTCTTGGGTGTAAAGCGAGGCACCAGTATGCAGCGTCCGCCGTTGAAGAGCATAGAGTGGATGCATACGCCCAGACCGAAACCGTGGAATATCGGCATGGCCGCGAGCATCTTGTCTCCGGGACGGAACATCGGGTTGGTGGCTACTATCTGGGCTGCCAGGGCGTTGAAGTTGCCGTTGGTGAGGACTATTCCCTTGGAGACACCGGTGGTGCCGCCGGAAAACAGTACTACCGCGGGGTCGTCGAAGGTCCTGGAGACCTTGTAGTTATAGGAGCAGGCGCGGCCTATCTTCATGAAATCGTCCCACATGATAACAGGTGCGTCATCGGGTATCTTGGCTATCTTGCGGCCCTCGGTGAGCATGTATCCTGTCCTGAGAGGCTGGGAGAGCTCGTCCTTTATGCGGGCGATCACGACGTTTATGAGGTCTGTGTTCTGCCTTATCGCCTCTATCTTGTGATAGAACTGGTCCAGAGTCACTACGAGGACGCTCTTGGTCTCATTGATGTAGAACTCCAGCTCCTTTTCAGAGCTTAGGGGGTGGACCATGCTTGCGATCGCACCTACCATATTTACGGCGTAGAACATGTAGATGCCCTGCGGGCAGTTCGGCATTGCTATGGTGACGGAGTCGCCCTTGCGTATGCCGACGGTCCTGAGGCTCTTGGCGCAGGCTTCTACGTTCTTATAAAGCTCTCTGTAGGTAGTGGATTTTCCCATGAAATCGAAGGCTACGGCATTGGGCCTTTCCTTAGCCTGCTTTTCAAGGCCTTCCCACATTGCGCCCTGGAAATACTCAAGTGTGAACGGTATGTCCCCGAGGTGATCCTTCCAAGGAGTCTTTGCTGTGATTTCCATCGTGATAATAGATCCTTTCGTATATTACTTTGCGCTTTCAGCCAGCTTAGCGGCCTCTTCTTCCTCGAGCTTTCTGTAAGCGACTTTACCTACCATGGTCTTGGGCAGCTCCGCGCGGAACTCTATGTCCTTAGGCATGGCGTACTTTGCTATGCGCTTGGACGCGTAATCAAGTATGGCCTTCTTTGTCTCGGCGCTCGGCTCCACCCCGGGAGCGGGCACCACGAACACCTTTATCCTTTGCATCCTGTAGGAGTCCGGAACGCCTATGCAGCAGCTCATGGACACGAGGTCGCAGGAGTCGAAGATGTTCTCTATCTGAGCGGGATAGATGTTGTATCCCGAGCTTATTATCATGCGCTTTATGCGGCCCTTGAAGTATACGAAGCCCTCTTCGTCCATGGTCCCGAGGTCTCCGGTATAGAGCCAGGTAAGGCCGTCGTTGTGCTTTCTTAAGGTCTTTTCGTTCTCCTCGGGGTGGTTGAGGTAGCCCGTCATTACCATGGGTCCGGCAACGAGTATCTCGCCCTCCTCGCCGTAGGGGACCTCCTCGTCGGTATCCGGCTTTACTATCTTAAAGTAGGTATCCGGGAACGGAAGACCGATGGAGCCTTCCTTGTATCTGTGCGGAGGAGTAAGGCAGCAGGCCGTTACGGTCTCTGTGGCTCCGTAGCCCTCGCGGACCTGAACGCTGGCGCCGTGGTCGTAGAGGAAGGTGTCGAGCTTCTTCTTAAGCTCTATGGAGAGGCTGTCGCCGCCGGAATATACGCCCTTTAAGGCGGACAGATCCGCACCATCCATGTTGGGAAGCCTCAGCAGGGCCTCGTAGAGGGTGGGCACTCCGGCCACGAAATTGCAGCGCTTCTTTACCATAAGCTTGGAGTAGCTCTTGGGAGTAAAGCGCGGCACCAGCAGGCATCTTCCGCCGTTGAATAGCATGGCGTGTATGCACACTCCCAGGCCGAAGCCGTGGAACAGAGGCATTGCCGCCAGCATCTTGTCGCCGGGGCGGAACATGGGGTTGGTGGCTACTATCATCTTGGCCACGGAATTGAACGCTCCGTTGGTAAGAAGTATGCCCTTGGATGTACCGGTGGTACCGCCGGAGAAGAGCACCACGGCGGGGTCGTTATAGCCGCTGTGGACCTCAAAATCGAAGGAGCAGGCGTGGCCTATCTTGGTGAACTCCTCCCAGGAGATGACAGGCGCATCGCTGGGGATCTTGGAGAGCTTGTGCCCCTCGGTAAGGTAGTATCCGGCCTTTACCAGAAGCCCCAGCTCGTCCTTGATGCTTGCCACCACTATGTTGATTATGGATGTGTTGTGCCTTATGGCCTCTATCTTGTCGTAGAACTGGTCCAGGGTGACTACAAGGACGCTCTTTGTCTCGTTGATGTAGAATTCCAGCTCCTTCTCGGAGGAGAGCGGATGCACCATGCATGCGATGGCGCCTACCATGTTGACTGCGTAGAGTATGTACACTATCTGCGGGCAGTTTGGCATGGCTATGGTAACGTAGTCGCCGGGGCGCACGCCTATGGTGCGGAGACTCCTTGCGCACTCCTCAATGTGGCGCTGCATCTCGCGGTATGTAACCGTGCGGCCCATGAAGTCCAGCGCTATGGAGTGCGGGCGCTCCTTGGCCTGCTGCTCCACGCCCTCCCACATGGCGCCCTGGAAATACTCAAGCGTGAAAGGAAGGTCCCCGAGGGAATCCTTCCAGGGTGTCTTTACTGTAGACATTTGATACCTTTCTACCTTACGGTGCTGCGCGCGGTGTTACACTACCACGCGGTATTTGCCGTCCGTTGCCTTTACGTACCTGTCAAGTTCGTACGGGCTGAATATACCCTCCGGCGTGGCAACTCCCGTCACCAGCTCCGGCGGAGTAATGTCGAACGACGGATAATAACCCTTCACTCCCTCCGCGGCGGTGCGTACGCCCATTGCCTGAAGGGTGAATTCCGGGTCCCTGAATTCTATGTTAACTGTATCTATCGTAGGATGAGCAAGATCCGGCGCTCCCGTAACGTAGTACGGAACTCCGAAATGCTTTGCCACTATGGCTGTCTGGAATGTTCCTATCTTGTTGACCACATGTCCGTCCAGGCATATGGCGTCAGCGGCCGTGGTAAAGACGTCCACGCCCTCCCGCTGCATGACGAAAGCCGGCATGTTGTCCGAGATGACGGTAACGTCGAAGCCCATGTCCCTGCAGACAGTTGCCGTAAGCCTTGCTCCCTGGAAGTACGGGCGGGTCTCCGGGCAGAAGATCCTTATCTCCTTGCCCGCCCTGCGGCACTCCCTGAGCATCATTCCCACTATGGTCTCCGCAAAGCAGAAGGTCATGACCGTTCCGCCCTGCGGTATCTTCTTAACCAGATGCTGCGCTATGCGGTCTATAAGGCCGTAGCGCTCGTTGTTTAAAGCTATGGTCTTATCCACTATCGCCTGAGGAACGTCCTTCCCCGAGGATAGGGCCTCATCCGCGGCGACAAGGCATTCGTCGCAAAGAGCCCTCATGCGCCTTGCTGTCGTGGGACGGGCATTGGCGATGGTATCCGCGGCATCCGCAAGATACTCTCTCTGCGCCTTCTCGGAAAGCTCCCGGCACTCCCGGGCAGCCAGAGCCATGCCCATGGGGGCAGCCGTAAACGGCCCCGCGCTCTGGGTGACCATGTCTCTTATTGCCTGCGCCACCTCTTTATGGCTCCTGCATACCACGAATTCCGTCCGGGCCGGGTATACCCTGCGGTCCAGGATCCTCACCTCGCCGTTATCGTACCAGGCGATGTTCTCGTAGCGGAGCATGAAAGCAAGATCTTTATCCGCTCTTTGCATCAGTCTTCCTCTACTCAGCCCTGAAAAGCAGCGCGTCCTTATCCAGGACCTCGTAGATGTACTGGCCGTCCTTCCATTCAAGACCTGCGTTGTAGAACACTACCACTACTCCGTCATAGCCCTTGGGCACTCTTGCGTACCAGGTGTACTCGCAGACGCTCTGGCGCTCCTCGTTCCAGCCCTTGTTGTCCACGGACTTAAGGTACAGGCACTCCGGATACTCTATGCCGTCCTTTACGGCGGAGAACTTCATGAATCCGTTCTCGCCCTCCTCAAGGTGCTTCTCGTAGTATTCCAGCTCGTAGTATGTGGTTATTACGGAAGCGCGGTCCACGCCGTAGACCCTTGCGTTCTCATCGTCGAATACTGCGGACGCCTTGATGGCCACCCATTCGTAGCCGTCCAGGGCGGTAAGTACGTCACTTGGAAGCTTGTCGTTCCCGCTGTAGCGCTTTACCTCCGTAATGGTGAGGTTTCCTGTGGTGGTCTTGGCGGGATCCTGCTTGCATATGGTCTTATAATCAGCGGCCTCGCCTATCTTAAGCGTACACTTGAAGCCCTTTGCTTCCAGATCGGCTGCCTGAGCAGGGAGCAATTCGGGCTCCGTATTGGCATTGTTCTGCGCAGGTGTACCGCAGGCACAGAAGACCAGAAGCAGCATCACCGCTGTCAGTATCAAAGCTGTTTTCTTCATTTTATTTACCTCGTATTTTTTACCAGTCCGATTATTATATCATAACAGAACGTAATATGCTATAATAAACAAAAAGCACAGAAGAAGGTCCTGCAATGGCTGAAGCAAACGCAAATAAAAAAAATGACCGGTTCGGATCCGCGATGTTCTACATTCTGGGAACGATAGTCATAGTGGTGGCACTGTACGGGCTGGTGTTCTGGCTGGTCCAGACCCGCGATGTAAATGTTGAATTCGCTCCTCAGCAGATAGACGGCAGGGAGTACCTGGTCTACAGCGAGGAGACCTTCATATACAGCCTTGAGATACGGATCGACGGCAGAAACGCCGAGTCGGTGCTGGTGTTCAAGCCGATAGGCATAGTAAAGAAACGCTCCATGAGCTACGATCCGAACGAAGACGAAAGAACTCTGAAATACGATGTCTGGCCGTCGCTGCGGCTGGACGCGCTGACGATTTTCTGACGAAACACATAAAAAGACCGAGGGATGAACCTCCGGTCTTTTTTATGCTTTTACTGATTATCGATTACACCAGCTCAAGGAATACGCTCTCAGCTACGTCGCCCTGACGCGGTCCGAGCTTGAGGATCCTTGTGTAGCCACCGTGGCGCTCTGCGTACTTCGGTGCGATCTCGTCGAAGAGCTTGGTAACAACGTCCTCGTCCTTGATGTAGGCTATTGCCTGCCTTCTTGCGTGAAGGTCGCCCTTCTTCGCAATGGTGATCATCTTCTCGGCTTCTCTTCTGGCTTCCTTGGCCCTGCAGTCAGTTGTCTGAATGCGGCCGTAGCGGAAGAGATCCGTTACGAGATTTCTAAGCAT
>JAFRZB010000039.1 GCA_017442785.1 Bacillota bacterium | reverse complement strand
TACTGCTGCTTCCCCGTTTAAAACGAGCAAGTAAGCAGCATCGCAGTTGGCAGATGCGTTTACGCGTTGTACGCGTCAGCGTGGGACAAGGGCTATGCCCGATTGTGGAAAACCCCGCGTTGGACGCGGGGTTGGTTTTTTTGTGTGTTTTGATCATCAGTTGCCCTGCTTGTTGCCCGGGCGGAAGCGGACCACCTTGTTGGAGGTGTTCTTCTCCAGCGGGGTGTGGCGGACGAAGATCTGCTTTATCATCTTGTAGGTCGGGTTCTTGGCGTTGGTCTCGTTTACGGCCTTCCAGAGATACTCTTCGACCTTTGCGGTATCGTCGGCGCCTTCGGCCAGCGCTGCCTTTATGACTTCCCAGTCGGGATATATCGACGCCGCTATCACGGTGTCGTCCTTGTTCTCGGACTCCGCCTCGAACACCATGGACTCGTTTATGCAGTCGTGCAGGGAGAGCTCGTATTCAAGCTCTTCGGGGAACACGTTCTTGCCGTTCTTGGTGATTATTACGTTCTTGGCGCGGCCGGTTATGTAGATGTAGCCTTCCTTGTCTATGTAGCCGAGGTCTCCGGTGTGGAGCCAGCCGTCGCGGATGACTTCCGCGGTAAGGTCCGGACGTTTGTAGTATCCAAGCATCACGTTCTCGCCGCGAAGGCATATCTCGCCTATGCCGTCCTCGTTAGGCTCGTCTATCCTTGCTCCGCAGCCCGGGAAGGCAACGCCTATGGAAGCGGCCTTGGGGCAGGTGTCCGGGTTGAGGGCGCCCATCGGAGCGCACTCGGAGAGCCCGTAGCCCTGAAGGGCCTGTATTCCGAAGGCCTGGAAGTCCTCCAGTATTGCCGGGTTGATGGCGGCGCCGCCCGCTATGAACATGCGGAATCTTCCGCCAAACTGCTCCTTTATCTCCTTGAAGAAGAGGTTGGATACGTCCATGTGGAGCTTGTTGCGGAAGAAGAGGGATATCTTTACGCCCTTCTTTGCAACGGCTTCCTTGCCCTTGGCGCGTATGCCCTTCCAGATCTGCTTGTGCAGGGTCTCAAAGACGGCGGGCACGCCCAGGAAGAAGGTTGGGTGGACCTCCTGGATGTTCTTGAGTATGTACTTAAGACCTTCGCAGTGTGCAACTGCCGAGCCCTTGAAGTGGGGCATCAGGAAGTCGGAGGTATACTCGTAGGTGTGGTGTATCGGGAGCATCGAGAAGAAGATCTCGTGGTCCGTTACCAGAAGCACCGTGGGCGATATTATAAGGTCCGCGCAGATGTTGCGGTGGGAGAGCATTATGCCCTTGGCCATGCCTGTGGTGCCTGAGGTGAATATTATTATCGAGGTCTCGCGGGAGTCTATCTGAGCGTCAATAAAGCTCCTGTCTCCGCCCGCAACGAGAGCCTTGCCTGCTTCCAGCAGCTTCCAGAAGGAGAGGACCTGTACGGACTTCTTTGTGCCGTCCTCCAGGGATACTTCCACCGTGCGCTCCTCGTGCTCCTGCTGGGCTATGAGGAATTTGAGCGGCGTGCCGCCCTCGGCCATCATGCGGGTGAAGATGGGCTCGCGCTTCTTGTCGAACAGCACTGCGGTTGCTTCGGATTCCCTGATAAGGTTCTTGAGGTCGTCGTAGGGGAGCTCCTTGTCGAGAGGCACTGCGCAGCCAGTTCCGCAGACTACTGCCATGTCGCTTACGGACCAGGTGTAGTTGGTGTCGCCTATTATGGCTATGCGGTTCTCCTTAAGACCCATCGCTATAAGCTGGGTTCCCAGGGCGTTGATGTCCGCCATGTACTCCTTAAAGGTGATGGTCTTGTACGGGCCTTTCTCGAACTTGGTATAGAAAGCTATGTGGTCCGGGAACATCTCCGCGGAGGTCTCTATCATGTTCTTGATGGAGGTTATGGGGCGGGGGTCGCGGTACTTAACGTACTTGCGAGGATCGTCCTTTACAGCCTGCACCAGTCGGTTCGCCCAGTCGCGGTCGTCCTGCAGCATGCGTTCGTATTCTTCGGGGGGAACGGGTCTCATTCAGTGGCTCCTTTCAATTATATTATACGGCCAATAAATGGAGTTTACACCGAAACAGCCAGCTTGTCAATCAGACCCGATGCCGTTCGTCTTAAGCCATGCCGCCACGTCCGCATGCAGCGATGATCCGCCCGAATAGTGTACCGAAAGGCCTTCTCCTATCACTGCATCCGGGGCCAGCTTCGCGATGGCTGTAAGGCTCTGCCCGAACCTTCCTCCGCCGTGAGAGCAGAACGGGATGATGGTCTTTCCGGAGAAGTCGTATTCCTCCAGAAAGGACGCTATAGGCATGGGGATGGATGCCCACCAGTTGGGGTAGCCGAGCAGGATGATGTCGTAATCGTCCATGTTGTCGACATGTCCTGAGAGCTCCGGCCTTGCCTGCCTGTGCTGGTCCTCCTGCGCCTCCATCAGGACGGTATTGTAGCTGGATGAGTAGGGGTGGACCGGTGAAATCTCAAAGAGGTCCGCGCCGGTCTGGGACTTTATCTCCCGGGCTATGCCGCGCGTGTTGCCGCTCCAGGAGAAATAGGCTATAAGCATCCTGTCGCCGCTTTGGGTCCGGGCAAGCTTTTCGCTTGAGGTGACTATGCCTGAGCGGCTGCTGCCTGCGTTTCTTACAAGGCGCACGCCGAGGTTTGCACTTTTCATGTCCTCCTGCCCCGCTGCGCGGTAAGCGCTGCGCATGTTCTTGGCAAAGTCGTTCCATCCGCCGCCGCGGTAGACGTGCCTGGTCCCGGAAAGCGGTCCCGTAGGATCCGTGAGCGCTGATGTGCCGTAGCTTCCGTAAAGATCCCAGCACCACTCGTTGACGTTTCCGTGCATGTCATAAAGGCCAAGGGCATTAGGCTCAAAGCTTCCGACGGCAAGGGTCTTCTGGCGGTATTCACCCGGCCTTGCCTCAAGAACGGAATTGTTGAAGTAATTCTCCTCTATCTCGTAGGGGTAGTGGCCGTAGAAGTTCGCTTCAGCGGCGCTTAAGGACTTCTCCGTATTAAAAGGCGTCGTCGTGCCCGCCCTGCAGGCGTATTCCCACTCTGCCTCCGTGGGCAGGCGGTATCCGTCGGCGGAGAGATCCCATGAAACTCCGTCCGGGCCTATAGTGTAGACAGGTGTAAGGCCGGCGTCAGCGCTCTTCGCGTTGGCAAAGCGCACCGCGTCCAGCCAAGATATACTTTCTGCTGGGAGCCTGTCTCCCGCAAACGAGAAAGGCTTTTCCCCAGTCAGGCGCTCGTACTCGGCCTGAGTGGTCTCATAGGGATCAATGTAGAACGGGGAGAGCGTTACCGAATGCCTGGTCTCGTCATCTATGCGCCAGTTTTCGGTCTCCGGGCTTCCCATAAGGAAGGTGCCGCCCGCAACAAGTATGAATCCGTCGGATACTTCGGCGGGATCCTTCTGCGGTGCCTCCGGGACATCCTCCCTTGCTTCCGGTCTGCGGTTTCCTATAATCATCATTCCTGCTCCTATAACTACCGCGAGGACTATGCAGAGCACGGGCACAAGGGGGCTCTTGCCCTCCTTTTTGCCGCCGGAGCTGCGTATTATACGGACTATGTTCGCGCCCGCAAACGCAAAGAAGAAAAGCTCCGCCAGGTTCTCCGCGAACACCAGCGCCGCGGACTTGTCGAAATCGAAGAATGCGAAAGGTGTGCGGAAGAACAGGTAATCCTGGATGCCGTTCTTAAGAAACAGCCCCAGGCCTATTCCCGCTATGCAGGTGAACACGCAGCTAAGCGCGATCCTTGCAGTCTTGCCCGGCTTGATCCCCGCTGTCATTGCGGGAAGGTGGAGCCCCAGGTGTATCCCCATCAGAACGAAAGCCCAGTATGACATCGTCAGGTGGAAGCGCCTTGCAAAGGATACCGGGAGCATCCCGTACAGGAAGGGCACTGCGTGTCCGCTCATGCTCATGCCGCAGACCGCAGTCAGAGCAATAGATACCAGCAGCAGAACGTTTATTACTGTACTGACCGTCCTGTAGGCATTGTATCTGCCCTTAAAAAGCGACGCGTACCAGCGTATGTTCAGAATGTGATGGACTATCAGCAGGACAGTCATAGCCATGCCGCCCCACTCGTGCAGGACCTCTCCCACCACCTGATAAGACATCAGGCAGAGCAGAACGACGGTCATTGCCGCATCTACAGTCTTCTTTATCATTTTCTGTCCCCGGAAAGAGGCGACGGATACGCGTCATTTACTGCTTCCAGCCACTCGTTGGAGGTCTCTTCACCTGGTACCTCTACCGCAAGGTGAGAGAACCAGGAATCCGGCGCCGCGCCGTGCCAGTGCTTTACATTTGCAGGGATGTTTATGACGGTACCCGGGGTCATCTCCACGGGCTCCTTGCCCCATTCCTGGTAAAAACCCCTGCCTCCTACGCAGATCAGCATCTGTCCGCCGCCGATCTTTGCGTGGTGGATGTGCCAGTTGTTGCGGCATCCGGGCTCGAAGGTGACGTTGAAGACCGGCACCTGCTCCGTGGATAGAGGCGCAAGGTAGCTCTGCCCGCTGAAGTACTTGCCGTAAGGATTAGGCTCCCCGACAGGGAAGAATATGGTGTTCTGATATCTGTCCTTTTCCGTAAGCGCGGGAGCATCTTCGTTCCAGACCTCTTTGGCCAGCCTGAATACCGCCCAGCCCTTGGGCCAGCCGACATACATCGTGGCATGGGTGATGATGGCGGCTATCTCTTCCTTCGTGACGCCGTGCGCCTTTGCGTTCTGCAGATGATATGTCAGGGAGGAGTCCGTTATCCCGGAGGCCATAAGAGACACCACCGTAATGATGCACTTTGTCTTTATATCTATCGCCTCCTCATTCCATACCTCTCCGAAGAGCACGTCGTCGTTGAGGTGCGCGAACATAGGGGCGAATTCTCCCAGCTGGGTCCTTCCAGCTGTCTGAACAATCTTTTTACTCATTTCCGTATTCTCCTTATCTTCCTATCTTCTGGTCTCCCGTGGACCAGACGTGTTTTTCCTTTGCTGCCGCCGGCTTGTTCTGCGCCATTACGCCTGCCAGCGGATGCGGCACGTAAGGCTCTTCCAGATACAGCATCTCCTCCGGTGTAAGCACCAGATCCACGGCCTTTGCCGCGCCTTCGATATGATGAAGCTTTGTCGCGCCGACTACGGGCGATGTCACCTTCGTCAGCAGCCAGGCAAGAGAAACTTCAGTCATGGTCACGCCGTGCTTTTCCGCAAGCTCGGCAACGCGGCCGATGATCACATTATCCTGCGCAGCTGTCGCGTCATACTTGAACTTCGCGTAGGCATCTTCTTCGGCCCGCTTTGTTCCGCCTTCGCCGGGAAGCCTCGAAAGTCTGCCGGAAGCCAGGGCGCTGTAGGGCGTAAGCGCTATGTTCTCCTCGCTGCAGTAGGGGACCATCTCCCTTTCCTCCTCGCGGAAGATAAGATTGTAATGGCCCTGCACGGAGACGAACTTCGGAAAGCTTTCCTTCTCGGCAAAGGCGTTCGCCTTTGCTATCTGCCATGCAAAGCAGTTGGAGATGCCGATGTATCTTGCCTTTCCGGCCTTTACCATGCGGGCCAGGCCGTCCATTATGTCTTCTATGGGAGTCTGCCAGTCCCACATATGGTAGATATACAGATCCACATAGTCCATGCCCAGATTCTGAAGGCTTTTATCGATCATGTTTTTTATGTGCTGTCTGCCGCTTATTCCGCGCTCTATCTCGTCCTGAGTCCTGGGAAGAAACTTGGTAGCTACCACCACATCATCTCGCTTTGCAAAGTCCCGGAGGGCACGGCCGACATACTGCTCGCTGGTGCCGCTTTGATAGGCTATCGCCGTGTCATAGAAGTTGACACCGAGTTCCAGTCCGCGCTTTATGATCTCTCTTGTGTGCTCCTCGTCGATTGTCCAGCTGTGCTGGCCTCGTCCGGGATCCCCGAAGCCCATGCATCCCATGCAGATGCGGGATACATTAAGGTCTGAGCTGCCCAATTTGATATATTTCATGGTGTACCTCCTTTTGAACTCTCTGAAAGTGTCATACTCCGAGCAGACGGCATATGCATCCGCAGGTAAGCCCGAAGACCGTCTGATATTCAAAATCTATCCCGGCTTGCTGCATGGCGGTCTTCTGCTTGTCCGTCACCGAGGTATAGGGATAGATCCCGAACATGAAAGGATAGAAGGTATAGATGAAGTTCCTGATGTCCTCAGCGCTCATGCCGGGGCAGTGCTTTTCCAAAAGCTCCTGCATGAGCGAGATGGATCTGCCGTAGGAGCGCTTGAATTCCGTCAGCATCTCCGGGCGGCTGTTGGCTTCCATGTCGTAGTTGTTCATGGACAGGAGCTTAAGGAGCTGCGGCCTGTCCGCAAGGGAAGCTGCGATGCGCTCGGCAAGCTGTTTTCTGGAAAGCCGGCCGCTTTCGCCTATGATCCCGACAAGAGCAGCGTTCCAGAGGTCGTATTCTCTCTTGAAAAGCGCCAGGAAGATCTCTTCCTTTGTCTCAAAATAGTTGTAGATGGCAGGGCGGGAAAAGGATGTTATGTTTCCGATGTCCTTGAGCGTTATCTCCCGGAAGCTCATGGTCCGGTAGAGCTGCTCGCAGGCGTTGATTATCTCTTCCCGTTTAAGGGCTATCTGTTCGGGTGTTCCTTTTTTCATTGCTGCCTCCTGTGAAGCGTACTGATCCAACACCCTGACACTGTGTCAGTATAAATAGCATACAATCATTCTGACACAGTGTCAATATATTTCGTCAAGACAGGTGATCACCCGTGTTCGTTGCTTGTCCCGACATCGGTATCATTACGGTAAGCGTAAACCGGTCCGGCTCTGACTTCATCCTGAGAGTTCCGCCGTACTTCTCCAGTGCGCGCTTTATGCTGCGTATCCCTATGCCGTGCATGTTTTTATCCTTTTTGGTAGTCTGCGGGAGACCGTTCTCCATTGCTACGGTGCCTGTGCAGCTGTTCATGAATGTTATGAAGGTCTGACCGGCAAGGCTCTCTGTCCTCACTCTGATGACACGTTCCTCTGCCGGTTCGACCTTTTCGCATGCTTCTATGGCGTTGTCCAGCGCGTTGCCGAATATGGTGCAGAGATCCATGTCGCTCACGGCCTTAAGGCCGCTGCAGTCGGCCTGGATCTCAAGGTCTATCTCCTTAGTCCGAGCCAGCGCCTGCTTCTCCGAAAGTATTCCGTTAAGAAGCTCGTTTCCGGTCTCCACAAGACTCTCATACGGCTCAAGTGTACCCGCCAGCTCTCCTATGTATTCCGTAACGCGGCAGTCTCCGCTGCCCGCCATCTTTTCTATTGCAAGCAGGTGATTCTTCATGTCGTGGTGAAGCCTGCGCACGTCCTCGTCGCGCTGTTTTTTAAGCTCAAGGTTCTTGAAATACGCTTCGTTCATTACCTCCTGCAGGCGCATCTCCTCCGAACGCTGCTTCTCGTGGATATATCTCTCGAAGCTTCCCAGAAAGGCGACGACTACTATGTTCAGGATGACTGAAAAGATAGTTATTTCAATATGCTCACCCTCCGTACTGCTTACCGTCGGAAGGGCCTGTTTAATATAGACCTCCGTGATCAGCGCAACTGCAGCTACCATCCACTCAACAGGCTCAAAGCGCTGAAGCTTGTCCAGCTTTATCATTTTGCGGATGTAAAAGAAAACGAGTATATAGACCGACCACTGGATGACTATGCACGCCGCAAGGTCGACGGAGCGCACTCCGGTAAACCTGTAAGTTCCGCGGTAGATGTCTACCAGCTTCGGAGAGAAGAAAATGTTCTGGCAGGCCATGAACAGTATGGATACGAGGGCCGAAAGATAGACGTTCCTTAAAAGGCTTCTGACTCCGGAGACCGTGAGTGCGGCAAAATATACCGCGAACCTGATAAGGATGCGCACGATGAATGTAAGGCCGGATACAAAATACAGAGGAAACGTAAGCAGCAGCACAGCCTGCGCAGCCACGGCTCTCCGGGCCGGGTTTATCTGACTTGTTACGGGGCGGAAGAACCAGAAGACCACAGCCAGATCGAACAGCATCTGCAGTACGGCTTTTAGCTCGAAAATCAAAACGGACCCCCTTCTGCCTATGCCAGGCCCTTATGCTCCGCAAATGCGTATATGAAATCCTGTTTGCGGTGTTTGCTGAGAGGTAACTCGCCCCCGTCCACCATGCTGACGCTTGCCTGATTTATGGACCTTACGTGGTCCATGTTTATAAGAAAGCTTTTGTGGACGCGGAAGAAACCGCTTCCGGCCAGGTCCTTCTCCAGTTTCGCAAGGGGAGTGGTACAGCTTTCCTCTCCGCCTCCGGCAAGGTGCAGCTTGACGTCGTGGCCCAGCACCTCCGCCCAGGCTATCTCAGAAGATTTGAATGCTTTTATTTTGTCCCCGGACTGGACGACTATGCTCCTGCCGCGCTTCTTTTTTATCGCCTCGATAACGTCTTCAAGCTGCCAGGCAAGCTGTCTGTAGTGGACCGGCTTTTTAAGGAAGCCGAACGCATGGACCTCGTAACCCTCTATTGCGTATTCGGACATGGCAGTTATGAATATTATCTGAACGTCGGAGCCTTTCTGCCTAAGCGCTCTTGCCGCGTTCATTCCGGAAAGTGTCTTCATCTGGATGTCCAAAAGGAGGATGTCCACAGTCTTGTCAAAGCGTTTTAGCAGCTCCTCGCCGCTGGTGCAGACGCTTACGTCGAACGATTCCCCGCTTTCCTTTTCGTAGCGGTCCAGCATATCCAGAACGCTGTCTCTGCATTCCTGCTCGTCGTCACATACTATTACTTTCCACATCGAAGACCTCCGCAGCGGCAGCTGCCGGCTGTTTTAGCGTGTTATCCTGTCATTTGTATTATATATGCGGTCAGATGCTCTTGGCAACCCGCTTTGTCCATTCAGGAAGCCAGGCGGCCAGTCAGGGGAACAAGGATCGCCACTTGGGGCGTAAGCCTCCCGCTTGGGGAAAAGCCTTGAAATCACTGTATTCTTTGTGGTTTAATCCCGCTGTAATCGTTGATCGCTTCATTATTTCGAATCGGAGGTAAAAAAATGGACACCGCAAAGAAGTCCAACGCAACGAGAGCGTTCCTCATTGCTCTGGCAGTGATGGTCGTCATCTCTATCGTAAACTGGGCCGTGATCACCGGCACCGGAAGCACCAAGATCGTCCAGATGGACCTTGTATCTCAGAACGGATACGAGAACACAGCGCTGCTCTACGTGCCTAAGACAGCGACGGAAGAAAACCCGGCACCGGCTCTCATCATGTTCCACGGAATATCCGGAAACGCCCGCAACCACGAGTCCTGGGCAGTGGAATTCTCCAGAAGAGGCTTCGTAGTCCTTTCCGTAGACTGGTACGGCAACGGCGGATCCGACTTCAACGGTCAGGCAATAACCGATACCGAATGGCCGGCTCTCCAGGAATACATCGACTACATAGGAACTCTCGGCTGCGTAGATCATGACAATGTCGTCTACGGCGGTCATTCCATGGGTACAGACCCCGCTTACTTCCTTGCTGCAAGGAACAACCCCAAGGCAGTTCTCCTCTGCAATCTCATCTCTCCGGGCGTAGCCACTAAGGACGAGGTCTACCACGGAAACATCCTTACTCTTACCGGTACCGCAGACAAGAGCTCCGCGGAAAAGAATTACTGGGGCAGAGTCGGATCGCTCCTCGCCAAGACCGGATTCCCGGGCTATGACGATAAGAACAGGGTGCCGACCGACACGATACTCGGGTCCTTCGAACAGGGCAACGCATTCCTCGTTATCCGCCAGCAGGACATGATCCACGAGGCGGCCTTCATAAGCTCCGAGTGCATCGGAAACCTGCTCAACTTCGCCCAGGATGCCATAGGCCACGACAACATCCCCAATTACATTGAAGGCAGCAACCAGATCTGGCTGTGGAAGGACGTCATAGGACTTCTCGGAATGTACTCCTTCGTGTTCTTCATCATCACCCTGGCCATCTACATCGGAACCAATGTCAAGGGCTTTGAGGGCGTCATCCAGCCCATGCCCAGGAACATAGGACTCCGCGGCAAGGGCCTGGCCCTGAGCATCGTAGCGGCTCTGGTCTTCCCGCTCATAACGATACGTTTCGGCGGGCCGATCTACAACCTCATAACCAATATCTATAAGTCCACCAAGCTCTTCGGCGGAAACATGCAGAACTACGCGTTCACAACGGTCCTGGGTATCAACCTGCTCGGCCTGATAATGCTGGCTGTATTCCTTCTCACCGACGGAAAGAAGCACAAGGCCAATCTCCGCGACCTCGGACTCACCTCAGAAGCCAAGCAGACCAAGCTGGATTGGAAGCTTATCGGAAAGGCCTTCCTTATAGCTCTGATCGCCGTAGCAGCCGGATGGAGCTACCTGCGCCTGCAGGGCGACGTTCTGGGAACAGACTTCTACTGCCTGTTCTTCGGCTTCAGGCCCATCCCCTGGAACAAGTTCATCAACTACATTCCGTACATGGTCTTCTGGATCCTGGCCTTCATAATCGCAGCCCTCGGCATGAATGTTGAGCGCCGCCTGCCCTCCACCGGCAACGACAAGAAGGACTTCGTGATAGCAGTCGTATTCAACTCACTGCTCTCCATGATCATGATAACTGCTCTGGTCCTGATAGAGAACCACATCCAGATCCACGTTGTGGGAAGCAACGCTACGGCGCTTGCGAACTGGGGCGTAGCCATCTGCCGTCTGTGGGGCATGCCGGTCGGAATGACTCTTGCCGGAATAGGCCAGACCTATCTCTTCAGAAAGAGCGGCTCCGTATGGCTCGGCGCCTTCACCATGGGCATCGTATGCTGCCTGGCAGCCTCCCTCTACGGACAGTTCAGAATAATGTAATTCTTCATATACCACAGCAATACAAAAGAATGCCCGGGCAGAGATGCCCGGGTATTTAATTATTCATCATCATTTCAAGCACTTCGCCTATGTCACCGCTGAAGCATACGGACCTTGCCTTTATGGCGTCGGGCGCGAAGGCGCGGTCGTAGTTTACGCAGGCGTATACTGCATTCGGGTCCTCGTTGGTCATGCGCCAGAACGGGTATTTTATTATGCCTGGGGTATTCATCCCGACTCCAAGCTCCAGGTAGAGCATGCGGCGCCCTCTGCGCTTTTCGATAAAGTCCGAGTATCTTTCCAGCGCCCTGTGCCAGCCTTCGTCTTCCACGAAGGTATCGTCTGCCCTAAGGTTCATGCTCATGGGCCTTCCGCAGACGGGGCAGAAGGGGACCAGCGCGGACGGGACTTCCGCCTTAAGCATCGTCCCTTCCGATACCGTCAGCGTGCCGTCCTCCGCAATGGTAAAGCCCTGAGCAAGCACCATCTCCCGCACAGTCTCCTTGTTGTCGTAGGTCTTTTCGTGGCAGGGCTTGCTGCACTGCCAGAGGCCGTAGTCCCCCTGGGTGTAGAAGAGCCTGCTTTTGTCGAAGCCTGCCTTCTGGAAGCAGTGGTCCACGTTCGTGGTAATGACGAAATAGTCTTTGTCTCTTATCACATCCAGCAGCATATCGTAAACAGGCCTTGGCGGATCCATGTAGCGGTTTATGTATATGTAGCGGCTCCAGTATGCCCACAGCTCTTCCGGGGGACGCTGCATCACGATGAAGCCGCCGGAATACATGTCTTCCATACGGTACTTTTTGATGAAGTCCGGAAAGTACTTCTCAAAGCGTTCCCCGCTGTAGGAAAACCCCGCCGAGGCGGAGAGCCCTGCGCCCGCGCCTATGACTACGGCTTCTGCTGTTTTTATAGCTTCGGAAAGCTTAGAAAAGCCGTTGTTCATAATATTCTTTGTCCCTGTCATTAAAGACGTTGAAAATGACTCTGTCTACCGCGTCCGGATGCTTCCGGAGCCAGTCCGTTACGTTCTTTACTGCGATCTCTGATGCCCGCCCTCCGGGGAAGCGGAACACGCCGGTGGATATGCAGCAAAAGGCAACGGAGCGGAGGCCGTTTTCGAGGCACAGATCCAGTGTGTTCCTGTAGCAGGCTGCAAGGTCCTCCTCCAGATCTTTTGTCAGCACTCCGGAAACTATGGGGCCTACTATGTGGATGACCTTCTTTGCGGGGAGGTCGTAGGCGTCCGTAAGCATGGGAACGGCGGTCGGCTGTTCGTAGTCCGGTCCGTGCTCCTCTCTTAGCGCATCCATGCGGCGGCTGCACTCCTCCCGCAGCTGCACTCCCGCAAAGGAGTGTATGCAGTTGTCGATGCAGTTGTGCATGGGTATGAAGCATCCCAGCATCTGCGAATTCGCCGCGTTTACTATGGCGTCCGCGGCCAGCCTTGTGATGTCTCCCTTCCATATCGAGAGCTTATCAGAAAAAGCATGGCGGCTGCCGAGCTCCGCTGCGGCCGGAATGTCCTTAAGGTGTACTATTCCTTTTTCCAGGCTGCGCTCCTTAAGGTATTCGTCCTGAAGCTCAAGGACTTCCCGGGGCATTGCCTTGGGCATCCTTATGTTCATGAGAGAGCGCAGGAGCTGCCTTTTGCCTTCGTCGTCCTTCGGAGTCTCCATGTCCTTATACAGGACAGAGTCTTCCTTGAATATCTCTACGAGCCTGTCCAGACGTTCCTTCTGATCCATTTGCGGCACCTTCCTTTTTTGTCGAACTCATATACAGTCTAATTATATGGCAGGGAACGGGGTTTTACAATTTGATGTTGGGAAAAGGTCTTCTTCACTTGACCTTTTTTTTATTTGATATACAATATATAGTATCAAAAAGGAGGTGGTATCGGAGATGAATACTAAACCATTTGAATTGTACGAATCCGAGGTGCGTTCGTACTGCAGGCATTTCCCGGCGGTCTTTGCAAGAGCTAAGGACTGTTTTATTTTTGATGAGGACGGAAAGCGCTACATAGATTTCTTCTGCGGCGCAGGTGCACTGAACTACGGGCATAACAACGAATACATAAAGAAGGATGTGCTGGAATACCTGGAGGGCGACGGCCTGATGCACGCTCTGGACCTGTATACCGTTCCCAAGAGGAGGTTCATATCCACCTTCGAGGAAAAGGTGCTTAAGCCGAGAGGCCTTGATTACAGGATACAGTTCACAGGCCCCACAGGGACAAACGCCAACGAGGCTGCACTTAAGCTTGCGCGCAAGGTTACCGGCAGGACTAATGTCTTTGCTATGATGGGAGCCTTCCACGGCATGACGCTCGGATCTCTGGCCATCACCACGGATCAGTCGCACAGGAAGGGCTCAGGCGTGCCTCTCACCAACGCCACCTTCATTCCGGCTCCCTACATGTACCCGGAGCTGGACACCATAGCCTACATGAGGGATCTGCTGGAGGACGACCACAGCGGCGCGGAAAAGCCCGCGGCGCTGTTCGTGGAGACTCTCCAGGCGGAGGGCGGGATAAACGTCATGTCTTCCGAGTGGCTCAGGGCGGCATATGATCTCTGCAGGGAATACGGCATATTGTTCGTAGTTGACGACATACAGGTGGGCTGCTGCCGCACGGGCGAGTTCTTCTCCTTTGAGAGGGCGGGCATACAGCCGGACATAGTTACCATGTCCAAGTCCATAGGCGGCTACGGCTTCCCGCTGGCGCTGGTGCTTATAAAGCCCGAGTACGACATCTGGGCTCCTGCGGAGCACAACGGAACGTTCAGGGGCAACCAGCTCGCCTTTGTGGCCGCAAACGCAGGGCTGGAGTACATGCTGGACAACAAGATCGAAGAGCACGTAAGGGAGATGGAGACGGTCGCTCACGACTTCATAGCCCGGGAGATCCTTCCGCTTGACGCTCGTCTTACCGCAAGGGGCAGGGGCCTCATCTGGGGCATAGACTGCTCCAAGATCCCCGCTGAAGGCTTCAGCGGCAGGGTGCTGGACAGGTGCTTCGGCAAGGACCTTATAATAGAAAGCTGCGGAAGAAAGGGAAGTGTGGTAAAGATAATGCCTCCCCTGGTAATAGAAAAGGATATTCTTCTGAAAGGCCTTGAGATCGTAAGGGACTCCATAGCCGAGGAGCTTAAGACCCTTTGAAAATAATTAACATCGGCCGCTCCGGACCTTCCGGGGCGGCCGTTTTTTAATTCGGGCACAGTTTTATGCAATAATGTGGATGCCGGCCGTGCACGTCAGGCCGTTTCGTGTATAATACATGTATAAGTACACGGCGAAGCAGGTGCATTATGGAAAGACAGAAGAAAAAACATAAGGGACTTAAGGTCCTGCTGTGTGTGATAATAGTCCTGGCGGTGTTCATGGCTGCGATTAATATCATTCCGGGTAAAAAGGCGGCAGCAAACCCCTTCCTTAAGGCAAAGGACGCGCTTCCCATGATAGCAGCCCACAGAGGCGGCGGTATAAGCAACCCGGAGAACACACTCATGGCCTTCAGGGCCGCTGTAAATGAATACGGCATACAGATCTGCGAGACCGACCTCTGGATGACCGCCGACGGTCACCTGGTCTACAGCCACGACTCTTCCATAAACCGCGTGGCCTGCCCGGAGGACGCGGAAAAGGTAGTCATAGCGGAGCACACCCTTGAGGAGCTGCGCGCGTACAACATGGGCTATAACTTTAAGGACCCCGAAAGCGGCCGGTACATATACAGGGACCTTACGGATGCGGAGCAGGCCGCAAAAGGTCTTAAGATACTTGAGTTCCACGAGCTTTTAGAGGAGTTCTACGGTGCCCGAAAGGATCTGCTGTTCATCGTGGAGATAAAGAACGACGGGGAGCAGGGCTTTGCAGCAGCGGATATCATAGACAGGACCCTTGCCGAGCGCTTCCCGGATTACAGGAGCAATCTGGTGGTGGGCACCTTCCACCCGGCCATAGAAGACTGCCTGCAAAAGGACCATCCCGGACTTATGCGCGGCGCGTCGACCGCAGGCGCGGCCAAGTTCATAATCAGCCAGCTGCTGCGCGTAAACCCGCTGTTTAAGGCCGATTTCTCCTGTCTGCAGATACCGATGTCATATAACATAAAGGGTATCGAGCTGGATCTTACAAGGAAGACGATAATCGACCGCGCGCACAGGCGCGGCATAGCGGTCCAGTTCTGGACCATAAACGAAGAGGAGGACATGCGCGCTCTTATAGAGCTGGGCGCGGACGCCATAATGACAGACGATCCGCAGCTTTTAAAGCGCGTTCTGGACAGCTACAGGTAAGCCCGCGGGCATTTATTATACAGGCTGCATTTTCGCAGGGAGGACATCTAAATGGATAAGTACAGAAAAGTCATTACAGAGCCCGGAGAAGTAATAAACTACAGGACGGTCCACGAGGAGAACCCGTACCTTCGGACAGGCGTTCCGGAAAAGATGGGATTTGTGGAAAGGCTGGACTACACTACCTCGGTCTATGAGAACGGGATCACTTACAACAAGAGGGCGTATGTGTACCTGCCGTACTGCTACGATAAGGAGGACAAGTCCAGGAAGTACAACGTTCTGTACTTCCAGCACGGAAATACCTGCGAGCCCGCCATGTTCGCGGTGGGCGGCAACAAGTACATGTTCGACATGCTCTTCGATTCCGGCGAGAACGACCCGTGCATAATAGTGTTCATTACCTACTACATGGATCCCATGCGCGACGCTGACGAAAGGATACAGACCGGAAACGCTGAGGCCGGAGACGGCAACACCCCGGGCATTCCGGCCAACTATGACAAGGAGATAATAAAGGACATAATCCCCGCGGTGGAGATGAAATACAACACTTATCTGGAGGACCCCTCAGAGGAAGGCATAATAGCCACAAGGGACCACAGGGCGTTCTCCGGATACTCAAGAGGCGGCGTATGGACATGGAGCATGTTCAACCATGCCTTCCCGTACTTCAGGTGGTTCTGCCCCACGAGCGCGGGGCTGCTCTGCGACAAGCCTCTTCCGATGCCGCGCGGCAGCAGGCCTTTCCCCAGACCCTCGGACGAGGAGGTGCTGGCATACGTGACCGCTCCGATAAAGAAGTACCCGGAGCTTCCGTTCTTCATCTATGCCGCAAGCGGCGGTCCCATGGACGGAGCCCACATGCGCGCCCAGCTTAAGCTGATAACGGATCAGGACTGCTTCTCCTACGGAACGGATCCGAAGAAGAACAACATCCTGTACTCATTGTCGGATTATTACCATACGGACTACCTGGTGCCGTACTACTTCTGGAACTATCTTAAGATACTGTTCAAGCTATGATATCAGTCTGCCTCTTCGTCCATGGTCTCAAGCAGGAAACTGACGGGTCTGAAGCCGTCGTTGCAGGAGATCATGGCGGAGCGGCTGTTTTTCATCCATCCGTCGTAGAAGTCCTCTGCGCCGTGCGACAGCGCCATTACGAAGGGCGAGATGCTGTCCCACGCGCTGTCGCAGAAGCCCTCAGGCTTCTGCCATCCGTTTGCGATGAATTCCTGCCCGAGCCTCATGCTGCAGGCGTGTTCGATCGGGTTTTCGTATTCCTTTATAAGGTCCTCGTAGAGGGCCTTTTTCTTGACTGTAATACGTACTTTTTTCATGCTCCTGCATCCTTTCGCTTTCTGACAATGATGATTATACAATAAAACTGTGCTAAAATAATAGCAAAAGGATGAGTACATCCATGGATTTTCGGAGGCCGTTCATGAACAGAGATCTTACCATAGAGGCGCTTTTAGGGGCGTCGTTCGACTGCGGGTGCGGAAAGCACCATTCCACGAGGTTTTCCCGCATGATAATGAAAAGCGGAGCCATAGCCGAGCTTCCCGGGCTTCTTGAGGAGCTCGGTAAAAAGCGGCCGCATATGGTATGCGATACCCACACCTGGGCGGTCTGCGGAGAAAAGACCGCGGAGATACTCAGGGCCGCGTCCGTGGACCTTACCTTCAGCGTGCTTGAGAGCCCCGAGGTGGGAGACCTTCCCGCGGACGAGCTGTCTTTCGGAAAGCTATGCATGGCCTTCCCGACGGACTGCGATCTTGTCATATCCGTCGGCGCCGGGACCATAAACGACCTCGGGCGCTACCTCTCGTACATTACGGGAAGGGACTTCATACTCGTACTTACCGCGCCCTCCATGGACGGAGCGGTGAGCGGCGTGGCGCCTCTGATACAGAATAACCTTAAGGTGACGCTTAACGCCCACGCCCCGGTGGCGCTGGTGGCGGACCTTGACATCATGACAAAGGCGCCCATGAAGATGCTCTCCGCAGGCGTCGGGGACATACTCGGAAAATACAACTGCCTTACGGACTGGAAGCTCTCCAATATAGTCAACGGAGAGTACTTCTGCCCCACGATAGAAGGCATAATGCGCGGCGCCATAGACAAGACCATGAAGGCGGCGGAGAAGCTTCCCGAAAGGGATCCCCAGGACATACGCACGCTTACCGAAGGGCTGGTGCTCTCCGGCATGGCAATGGACTTTGCCGGAAACTCCAGGCCGGCATCGGGCGCGGAGCACCATATATCGCACTACTTTGAGATGCAGTTCCTCTTCGACGGCATACCCGCAGTGCTGCACGGCACGAAGGTGGGTATAGGCACGGTGATGATGCTGCGCCTTTACGAGCTCCTTGCCGGTATGGAAAAGCCGGACTTTGCTGCGCTCAGGAAGTCCGCGGCCGAAAGGCCGCCCTTTGAGGCCTGGGAGACCGAGATGAAGCGCGCCTACAGGGGCGGCGCTCCCGTAGTCATAGACCTTGAAAAGAAGAACGGCAAGAATTCCATAGAAGGGCTCCTTAAGCGTCTGGACGTTATAGAGGCCCGCTGGGATGAGATACAGGCTCTTGCGGCATCCGCACCGCCCAGCGCAAGGATAAGGGAGGTCCTTGAGTCTCTCGGTGCTCCGGTAAGGCCGGAGCAGGTAGGAGTCTGCCCGCAGTACGTCGAGGACGGCATACTCTACGCCAAGGAGCTAAGGGCGCGCTACACCATACTCCAGCTCTTCTGGGATCTGGATCTTCTTAAGCCCGCAAAGGACATTCTCATGAAGGAGTTCGTAAAAGATGAGCCGAGATAAGTATACCGTCGGGGCCGATTTCGGGACTCTGTCCGTAAGAGCAGTCGTCGCCTCGGTAAGAGACGGCAGCATCGCAGGCAGCGCGTCTTTCACCTACCCGCACGGGGTGATGGAGAAGGACGGCTTTGCCCTTGCGGACCCCAAGGACTACATGGACGGGCTCTTTAAGGTAATAAAGGAGGCCGTTTCGGAAAGCGGCGTTTCCGCGGAGGACATCATTGCCATAGGCATAGACGCCACCTCCAGCACCTTCCTGCCGGTGGACGCGGAAGGAACGCCCCTGTGCGAAAAACAGGGCTTTACCGGCCGTCCGCACGCGTGGATGAAGCTCTGGAAGCACCACCACGCGCAGCCTGAGGCAGACGAGCTTACGGCTCTGGCAAGGGAGAGGAATGAAGCCTTCCTTGCCCGCTGCGGAGGAAAGATAAACGCGGAATGGATGCTCCCCAAGCTTCTGGAAATATACAGGGAAGACCCGGAGGTGTTCGAGGCCGCGGCGTATTTCAGCGAGGCAGGAGACCGGGCCGTATGGGCCCTGACAGGCGAAATGACAGCCAGCACCGGGCCTTTAGGCTACAAGATGCTGCTCTCCGAGAGCGATCCTTCCGTGAGCGCGGAGTTCCTTGAGGCTGCTGAGAAGGGTTTCGGCAGAGTGCTTTTAAAGCTGCCGGAAAGAAGGGTCCCCCTGGGGCAGACCGCGGGGAGGCTTAAGGAAGAAGCCGCTCGGAGGCTTGGGCTTGCCCCCGGGATACCTGTTGCCGCGGCAAACATAGACGCCCACGTTACCTACGCGGTGACGGGGGAGGTAAAGGAAAACAACATGCTCCTGATACTCGGGACCTCCTGCTGCACCATACTTCTGAGCAGGGAGTTCCGCCCTGTGGAGGGTGCGTTCGGGATAGTAAAGGACGGAGTGTATCCGGGCTTCTACGGCTACGAATCCGGGCAGAGCGCGGTAGGGGATACTCTGGCGTGGTTCGCGGAGAACGCCTGCGGGAAAAACATCGCAGAAGAGGCCGAAGCCCGCGGGCTAAGCGTCCATCAGCTCCTTACCGAAAAGGCGGAGAAGCTGAAGGCCGGGCAGTCCGGCCTGCTGGTCCTGGACTGGTGGGGCGGCAACCGCTCCATCCTTGCGGATTCGTCGCTTTCCGGAGCGATATTCGGGCTTACCCTGGACACCCGCCCGGAGGAAGTCTACAGGGCCCTGATAGAAGGCCTGGGCTTCGGGCTGAGGGAGATAATAGAGGCCTACAGGCGCGCAGGAGTGCCTGTGGAAGGGCTTTACGCGTCCGGCGGGATAGCAGCCAAAAACAGGCTGTTCCTGCAGATATATTCGGATATTACCGGGCTTACGGTCCGCAGGGTAAGGTCCTCGGAGAGCAGCGCCCTTGGCTCTGCCATATTCGCGGCCGGAGCCGCCGGAAAGGAGAGCGGAGGATACAGTGACGTGTTCGAAGCCTCTGCCGCCATGGGCGGCCTTAAGGAGGATGTCATAACTCCGGATCCCGAAAGCAGCGCCGTTTACGAAAGGCTCTACGGGGTCTGGCACGATCTTCACGAAAAACTGGGCAGAGATGAAGCCTCCGCCCTTAAGAAGCTCAGAGAGATGAAAGGATAGACCATGGATAAGACTACAGATTACATCGCCTGGCTGGGAGACATAGACTTTACGGTAAGGCCTCTGGGAGAGGTGGACGCCATAGTGCTCTGCACTCTTGCATACTACGATTTCGGGCCTGTCATCCCTGAGATAGCCGGAAAAAGAGGCGGATTCTTCCTTAAGGACATACTGCCTTGCATGGAGAGCGGAAAGATAGAGATAAGGATAACCGGAGGAGAGCAGGGCGCAGGCGAGGTTCTTAAGGCCGCTGCCATGTCCAAGCGTTTCGGCGAGCTTAAGCTGAGCAATTACATGGACGTATTCGACCCCGACCAGTCCCTGCAGTTCTCGGCCGTAACGTTCTCGTATAAAAAGGACTTCTCCTTCATAGCCTACCGCGGCACGGACAACAGCCTCATTGGCTGGAAGGAGGACTTTATGGCGGCGTACACCGAGACTCAGGCGCAAAAGCTCGCAAAGCAGTATGCAGAGAAGGTCTTCGGAAAGCACAGGAAGAGCATACTCAGTCCGTCCGACCGCCGTCTCTGGTACATAGGCGGGCATTCCAAGGGAGCGAACCTCGCGGCCTACGCGGCCTGTCAGCTGCCGGACGAGATACTCAAGAAGGTGGAGAAGGTTTTCGTCCTGGACGGCCCGGGCTTCTCTCCGGACGTGGTCCCGCCTGAGACCGTGGAGAGGATATATTCCAAGGCCGAAAGGATAATTCCCGAATACTGCATAATAGGGCGGCTGATGGAGATCCCGTTCCCGAACACCAAGATCATACTGTCCTCCAACGACGGCGCCATGCAGCACTCCATAACCTCCTGGGGCGTATACCACGGAGGGCTGGCGATGTCCGAGCTTACGGAGCCTAAGGATCGCTGGATAAACGAGACCTTAAGGGAGTGGATAGACGGTATGCCTCCGGGAAACCGCCGCGTACTGGTAAACGATCTGTTCGACGCCTTAGGCGCCGGCGGGGCAAAGACCATAGAGGATATCGCAGCCGGAGGAAAAGACGGCATAGAGGCCATCCTCAAGGGCTTCCTGGATATAGACGGAACTACAAAGGACGCGTTCTCGCAGCTTTCCGCAGCTGCGCTGGACAACGTCAAAAAGTTCATTGCGGGAGTTTTCAAAAGAGATAAGGAAGAGTCCGCGGCGGAAGAAAAGGCCTGAGCCGGGCAATAAGGCCGCATACTTTTACAGTTCCAAATCAAAAGCGTCCCTGTACCAAGGGACGCCTTTGATTTGTGGCATGCTATGTCATACAACTAGGAGACGTCAAATACTATCTTACCGTTGAACACCGTGCAGACGGCGTGCGCGTCGCGCAGTTCGTCCTCGGATGCTTTGAACAGGTCACAGCTGCTTACTGTTATGTCAGCGTATTTTCCGGGTTCAAGCGTACCTACCTTACCTTCCATGTTGGCTATCCAGGCCGCGTTTGCGGTGTAGCCCTTCAGCACCTCTGTCATCGTAAGCGCCTGGTCTCCCGCGCCCTCGCGGCTGAGGCATTCGCCCTGAAGGTTCTTTCTTGTAACAGCCATGTAGATATTGTGGTACGGATTGATGCTTACGACCGGGGAGTCGGTCCCGACTACAAGATGCTCTGTCATCCCGGCGTCCGCAAGGCGTCTGAAAGCCCAGTCATACTTTGACACTTCAGGACCCAGGCGCTGCACCCTTATACGGTTGTCCATGATAAGGTGCGCGGGCTGCATGGAAGGAGTCACATCGAGAGCCTTGAATCTCGGCAGGTCGGCGTCGCTTACGCCGTCCATGTGCTCGATGGTATTTCTAAGACCTTTTCTGCCGTTCTGCTTAAGCGATTCCTCATAGCAGTCAAGAGCGTATCTTACGGCATTGTCGCCGGTGCAGTGAGTCCTTACCGGGAAACCGTATTTGTTCGCGGTAACGATCTCGTTCATTATGACTTCCTTGTCCTTTGCGAATACGCCTGTGGTGGACGGGTCGTCATAGTACGGCTCTATCATTGCCGCGGTATGCATTGCCGGGATACCGTCCATGCACTCCTTTATGCCGACGATCTTTATCTGATCAGTATCAAAGAAGGGCACCATGTCTATGACGCTTTGTATGCCGCGCGGATTCCTGAACGGATCCACGAAGAGATAGAATCTCGCGGACAGAGTTCCGGCCTTTTCCATCATCTTGAAATCGGCAAGGTTTTCAGGAAGTACTGACGGGTCGAACATGGTCATCTCGCTCATTCCGGTAAGTCCGTAAGAGTTCATGATCCTGACGAGATCCTTTCTGAAAGAGGTCATCATGGCGGGGGATACTCTTTGGGTTATGTCCATGAGGTATCCTACGTAACCCTCCTTAAACAGTCCGGTCATTTTTCCTTCGCCGTCCTTAACGAGCCAGTCCGGGCTCAGCCAGGAATCGTTCTTGGCCTTAAAGTCCAGTATTCCGGAGACCTCTATGGCTTTGCTGTTGAGCCAGAAGGTGTGACCGTCTCCGCTCTGCAGATATACCGGTATGTCCGGGAGCACCGCGTCTATGTCCTCCTTGGTGGGGAACGGCGCGCCCTCCTCCCAGTAATTGAGCATCCATCCCGTGCCGTAAACGAATTCCACCTCCGGATGCTGCTTATAGAATTCGCAGGTAACGTCGAGGCACTCCTTCATGGACGTGCAGTTGTCTATGTGCGCAGCCGGAGCGCATTCGCGGAATATTGTACCGTTGATATGCGCGTGTCCGTCGCACAGGCCCGGGGTGATAAGGCAGTCTCCGAAGTCTTTTACCACAGTGAGGTTGCCTATGTAGTCCTGAACACCTTCCTTGTTTCCGCAGTAAACGATCTTTCCTTCGGAAACGGCTACGGCGCCATCGAAAGGTACATCATTAACACCGTCAAAGACAGCGCTGCTTTTTAAAACAAGATCTGCGTATCTCATTACTTGCCTTCTTCCTCAGCCTGAGCTGCCTCAGCTATGTCAGCGCCCCTGAGAACGCCTGCTTTTGCCATCTCTTTCCTGTACTTTTCTGCCTTATGAGAGAGCGCAAAGAGAATAGCTATGGCTGCGCAGAGTCCGGGGATCCATGTCTGGGTGGCCGTGATCGTGCTGATGGCGAGCGGCGTCAGCGCTGCAGGGTTGAAGCTGATGGCTGCGAATATGAATGCCAGGAGAGCCGGTACTACTGTGGAGGAGAACTTTCCGGACATTGTGCAGAGAGAAATGACGAATTCGTTGTAGTCCTTACCCTTCTTGAAGGAGATGTAAGAACCGGCGTCTGCCAGCAAGGTCAGGAAGAATACTATGCCTGCCTGTCCGAATACCTGCTTTATTATCAGGCACCAGATTATGACGTTCGGATTCGGGATGAGGAACGCCAGTAGGCTCAGCAGCAGGTTGCCTGCGAGGCATACCATGTAGCATTTCTTGTCTGTCTTAAGAGCATTCCTGAGTATGGGCGCTACCAGCCATGCAACTATCATGGCGAACGCGCTGGTACCCATTACGAAGCCCATCTTTTCGGGCTGCTGGAGAACGAAGTTGAAGTAGTAGACCTGTGCGGGAGCTGCCATCATTCCGCCGAGGTCGAGGATGACGGAAGCAAGGAGCAGGGACAGGATGGGCCAGGAGAAGAATATCTTGACCATTTCCTTAACGCTTGCCTTCTCTCTCTTTACCTGACTCTGAGCAGCCTTGGCTGCGGCAAGCTCTTCCTTGGAGAGGGAGGGCTCGAACGGCTTTGCGAGCCATGCGGTGAAGAAGTCTATCGCCAGCATCACGAGGACGCAGGTGAGGGCATACATGCTGTAAGCCTTTGTCTCGCCGTGGTTAAGCGTGAGCATGGTGATGTAAGGAACTACTACGTATCCGGTGATGAGCGAGAACAGTCCTGTGATCAGGGATGCTACTGCGGAGGAGTCTGCCCTGGACTTGGAATCCTTGCATGCGACAGCCATAAGTGTGTATCCTACGTTCGCAACGAAGTTGAATACGTTCGGAACGATGACTACGAGCGCTCCGTAGTACAGATACTTGAGCGGTCCGTTCTCAAGGCCGATGTCGGTAAACAGCAGGAAGGTGAATACCGTTACAAGTATACCTCCGACGTAGCACCAGGACCTGTTTTTGCCCCAGCGCATGTTGGAACGCTGAATGATCATTCCGCTCACCGGGCACCAGATGATGCTGATTATCGAGCAGATAAGGGACATGGTACCGTAGACGCTGTCGGGTATCTTGATGAGCGTGCACAGTACATAGGTCTGATAGACCATCGTAAGTCTCGTCAGGAATATGGTCGTGTTCTGACGAGATACAGGGGAGATGAGCGTCGCGCGGCTGAACATTCCGAGCCAGCTGCGAAGTCCTCCGTTCTTCTTCTCTTCCATTTCTTTTTCTCCTTTCACTAAGAATAGATAATGGACAACTATGATATATGATTACTCCTGATAGACCACGTCGCCGTTGAATATGGTATAAACGCAGTGTGCGGTCTTCAGTTCTTCTTCCGTGGCATCGAACAGGTTAATGTTCGACACTGTAATGTCGGCGTACTTTCCGGCCTCAAGGGTGCCGAGCCTGTCGTCCACGCCGTGCAGGTACGCCCCGCCGATGGTGAATCCCTTGAGAGTCTCCGCAAGGGTAAGAGACTGGTCTCCGGCACCTTCTCTGTTGAGGGACACGCCGTTAAGGTTCTTGCGGTATACAGCCATGTAGAAGCTCTCGTACAGATTGGCTGATACTACCGGAGCGTCGGTGCCGAACGCCATCTTTACACCGGCGTTGATGAGTCTTCTGAAGCCCCAGTCGTACTTTGAGCGCTCCTTGCCGCATCTGGCCTCGCGGATGCGGTTGTCCATTATCAGATGCGCGGGCTGCATGGATCCTATGACGTCCAGCTCCTTGAATCTGGGCACATCTGCCTCATCCACGGCGTCCATATGCTCTATGGCGTTGCGAAGGCCGAGCCTTCCGTTCACCTTTATGGACTCCTCGAATCCGTCGAGCGACATCCTTACGGCCGCATCTCCTACCGCGTGTATGCGGACCGGAAGCCCGAGAGCGTTTGCCTTTACGATATACGGGATCAGTTCTTCTCTGGGTTTTATAAGCATTCCCTTAGTGGAGGGATCGTCTGCATAGGGCTCCAGAAGGGCTGCCGTATAAGTGGCCGGCACTCCGTCGATCACGGCCTTCAGGCCGCAGAGCTTAAGCAGATCCGAGTTTATGAATTCAGCGTACTGGAACAGCTGTTCAAGGCCTTCCGTCTCCATCCTTTTTGTTCCGGGATAGATGAACAGCCTGAGCGTCAGCTCGCCGTTGTTTTCAAGCCTTTTTACATTGGAATAGAAGGGAACTATGGCATCCGGAGGCACCATGCTGACTTCGCCCATTGAAGTCGTGCCCATGCTGTTCAGTTTTTTGACATAGTCCCTGGTGAATTTGAACATGGTCTCTTCCGGATATTTCTGGCTCTTTTCCCTGAGCGCCAGGCTCCAGCCGTCCTTGAACTGGCCGGAGGGATGTCCGTCGGGCTCGCGGACTATGGATCCAGCCGGGAGACGGGGATTTTTTTTCATCATCCCGTCAAGGTCCGCAAGTTCCATGGCTTTGGTGTTGCACCAGAAGCTGTGGCCGTCCGCGCAGAAATTGAATACTGCCTTGTCTGGAAGATATTTATCCAGAGAATGCCTGGTAGGTGCAGGGGCGCCTTCCTCCCACTCGGTGAGATTCCATCCGTTTCCGCATATTATGTCCAGTTCGGGATGCGCCTGAGCGAATTCCGCGCATCTTCTGGCACATTCATCTTCTGACTTTGCGGTGAAAAGGTCTGCCTGCGGTACGCATTCTCTGTAGATGCCGCCTTCGATATGCGCGTGAGCATCGCAGAATCCGGGAGTGATAAGTTTGTCTCCGAAATCCTTAACGGTGGTGTTGGGACCGATAAACGGACGGAGCTCGTCCTTGGGGCCGATGTAAACGATCTTGTTCCCGTCTATTGCTATGCCGCCGGGGAAGGGGCTTTCGGCAACGGAATCGAATATCGCGTTGCTGAATAAAACTAGTTTCGCCTTTTTCATTTCCTTACCTCTGAAAATTGGTCTGTCCACAAATATTGAGCATACTCATATTTTGTCCGTCTTCAGTATAAGCCTGCCGTTTTGCGCCCGTCAAGCAAAAATCACAAAAAAAAGTGGTCTTTTTTTGCGTTTTCTCCAAAGATCCGTCATTTTATATGGTCTTGAATATAATCAGGATTTGCGCTAAAATTATCTAATAGTAAAGGAGGCGCAAGATGGTAAAGGTAAGAGCTGGTGACAAAAAGAAGCAGCTGATTTTCGAGACATCAAAAAAGCTCTTCTACAGGAACGGCTATAATAACACCACTTATGATATGATCTGCAGCGCAGCGGATATCCCTGCGGGTTCGATAGCCTATCATTTTTCAAGCAAGGCCGCGCTTGCGGATCTTGTTTCGAGAGATTACAACATTCGTCTTATCGATTATGTAAAACAAAAGCTCGGAAGGCCTGTAGACCACTGGATCATGACTGCCCTCATAATCAGGGCAAGATGGTATCTCATGTTTTATGATGAGAACATAAGGCGCTTCATGAGAGAAGTCCTTGCATCCAAAGCCCTGGGAGAAGACAACTTCGACTCGACTGTAGAAGCGCTGGAGGTCCATCGGACCGACGGAGGTCTCAAAATAGACGATAAGCAGTTCAGGCTGACAGCAGCTCTGGTTTCCGGCATAGACCAGTCCATACTTATAGCACTGCGGAGCAACATATACGAATATGATCTGAATTATGTGTCGGAGTTCAATACGCTGATGTTCTTTAGGATACTGAATCTCGGAGATGAGATAGCGGAAAACGCCGCAAAGGAGGCAAAGAAGCTGTTCGATGAGATGGGCTTTGACATAGCCTTCTTTAAGGATTTTGCGTTCTCCGAGTAGCTTTCTTAAGGTATGCATCGGCCGCCCGCATCTGCGGGCGGCTTTTTCTTTCCCTGGAAGGATGACGACTACAGTTGCCGCAATTATCAGCACTATTCCGAGGATCTTAAGTCCGGTAAGGACCTCATCGAACGCCAGAACGCCTGCTATGACGCTGGTCACCGGTTCCAGGGCGCCTATGATAGCGGACCTTACTCCGCCTACTATGTTAATGCCGTACGAGAGGAATGTCGTGGCGATTATTCCCCCGTCAAGTGAAAAGATGATCACCCAAAGCCACCCTTCGGCGGATATCCTGAGAGAGAACTCTCCTCCGAAAGCTGCTATCGGAAGCAGCATAACGGCTGACATCAGAAAAAACCAGAAAGAAAAGGAAAAGAAGCCTATTTCGTCTATGATCCTGCTTTTATCAAGGTAGAGTATATAGATTCCGTATGTTATACCTGAGCCTAGCGCGAGCGCCGCTCCCGCAAAGCTGATATTGCCGCCCTTCCCGCAGACCAGTATTATGCCGGCTATGCATATTATCAGCGCCAGCACCTGCTTTATATCCGCCTTCTCCCTGTAGATCACTATCCCAAGGACCAGAACGAATACCGGGTACGTGAAGTTCAGTATGGTCGCGACAGATGTGTCTATCATGCGGTAGGCATTGAATAAGAACGCGGTAGTAAGAACAGCGCCCATCAGCCCGAGAAAGGCGCACTTCAGCACAGGCCTGAGCCCGACAGCGAGCTTCTGACGCTTTAAAAGGGATAGTATCAGAAATATCGGGCACATGCATGCTACCCTCAGCCAGGCAAGCATGACAGGCCCTATACCATATCCGTACACTATGTTTGCCAGTAGCGGCTGGAGGCCGAAGCCTACTGCCGCAAGGATCACCAATACATATGCAGTTACTGTTTTTCTGTTCATTACTATTTTTTCCATTTTCAAAAATTGAGCGTGCTCATATATTATAGCACGCTTTCAAAGCAAATGGGAAAAACTTTTCGATGGCTATATTCTGAAGGCCGTATGATACTAGAACTCCGTATTGTCCCAGACGAATCTGTAGAAGTCTGCAGATTCCATTTTAAGGCTGTTCGAGTAGCGGGTATTTGCCAGCTCCTTGTATTTTTCAATGTAGGCTTTGCGCTCCTCGTCCGTCATGGTATTTCCTTCGGACCAGACCGCCTTGCCGTTCCTTGCGTTGTATTTGACCTCGGTAGTGATGAAGCTCTTGTTGTAGATCATGGCAAAGTGCTCCGTGTCCGCGAAGATGTCGCGGCCGGCCATCAGCCTGGAATCGTACTCAAGACCGAAAAGATTAAGTATGGTTGGGAAAATGTCCACGTTGCAGCAGGCCTCGTCCACATAGACGGGGTCTTTTAGCATGCCGCTCCAGATGATGCAGGTGTTCTCGTACATCTCGAAGTTGTTGTCCAGCGCATGTCCGGCGAGGTTATCCCTGTCGGGGTAGCTGAGGTTGTAGGGATAGTGGTCTCCGGCAAGGACTATTACGGTATTTTCAAGCTTTCCGGCCTTCTCCAGCTCCTGAAGCAGGTATGCCAGGGCCTTGTCCAGCTCGTAGTTGCAGGCAAGATAGCTTTGGGAGGCGGCGGTGAGCTTCGTTTCTCCGAGAAGCTCCTTTACCTTGTCTATGTTGCGGTTGCGCATCACATTGTCGCCGTTGTACGGCCCGTGACCGCTGAAGGTCATGTAGTAGACGCAGAAGCAGTCGTCGTTTATGTAGTCCGGCACGGACTGCTCCATCATCTCAAGGTCCGAGGCCGGCCATTTTGTGGTGAAGCTCATGCCGTCATTCATGAACTTGCAGCTGAAGCCGAGGTTTGGGAGGGACTTGTTCCTTCCGTAGTAATAGCCCTCGTAGTTGTGGTACGCACGGCTGTTTGCGCCGCACTGATCGTTGAATATCGTCCCCAGTCCGAAGGGCATCAGGTGTTTGGCGCTCCTTATGAAGGTCCCGTTTCCGGAAGAGGAGGATGCGTCTCTGGATACGTCCGGCCACAGCCCGGTGAGCAGGGCGAACTCTCCGTTGGTGGTCCAGTTTATGAAGCTGTTGTAGTAGTTATTCAGGACTATGCCCTCGTGGGACAGCTTCCAGAGGGTGGGTGTTGCCTTTTCGTTTACGGCAAGGCGGGAGAAGGCTTCTCCGCAGATGTAGATGAGGTTGTGGCCCTTAAAGAGGCCTGTGTAACCGTTCTTCGACGTGCCCTTTTCCTGCGCGAAGTATGCGCAGAGATTTTTAACGCTGCTGTTTCCGGTCTTCTCCGCCAGCTTGCGGAAGTCTATGGCGCTTAGGATGTTAGGTGAAAGATCCAGGCCCAGGGGCTCCGTGTCGTCCGCGTCTTCCGCGGCGGCGTAGTTTATCTGAGGTTCTTCCTCCGGGGGCTCTTCTTTGCCGAATATCATGCCCTTGGCCTCCACCAAGGAGTTGGCGAGTATGCCCAGCTTTGCCGCTGCAGTGTCTGTGTCCACCAGGCTGCTGTGGTAGGCGAAATACGCGCTTGTATCGTCAGTCCCTCCCGCCGGCAGCATCAGAACTGCCGCTGCCCACAGCGCTGCGGCAAGGACCAGAGCGGCTCCGTGCAGACCTGCCCCGTAATGCGGATGCGTTTTGAAAATAAAGAGGCACAGGGCGTAGAGAAGCACCGGGAGCAGGCTGACGCCCAGCACCACAAGAGACTGCTTCAGCATGGAAAGCAGAGCCCAGCGGAAATCGCTTATGGCGTCTCCTGCCATGCTTATCATGGAGACTGAAAAGAGGGAGCCGAATATGCGCTGGTACACCAGCTGCGCGGCGTAATAGATCCAGATGATCAGCATCACAAGGATGCTTCCCGCGCGGCCTATTGCCCTGTTCTTTATCCAGCCTGTAATGAAGGCGCAGAGCATGGCCACAGGCAGCGTGAAAAGAGCTGCCCATGCAGGAAATCCCTGCAGGCTGCCGTTAATCTGGTCGTAGAGGAAGACCTCCCAGAACATGACAGCGGCATAGAAGGCCAGAAAGCATGCCAGGAGCCTTACGGCCCCGCCATTCTTTTCCGCGGCGTTATTCTTTTTTGCGGGTGTGTCATTATTCAGTCCGGCCGCCTCCTTTTGGAAATTTGAGATATATTATACCATATTCAGCTTTCAAGTGTATTCGGCTTTGAACTATGATAAAATAATAAGACATGGGAAAAAGGAGATCGAAAGACATGAGTATCATAAGAGATGCAGGCCTTGCGCCTTCCGGCGAGAACAAGATAGAGTGGGTAAAGCGGAACTGCCCGCTGCTAAGGAGCCTGGAGGAGGAGTTCTCAAAGACCAGGCCCTTTGAGGGGAAGCGCATAGCGCTGTCCATACATCTGGAGGCAAAGACCGCGTATCTTTGCAAGGTGCTGGCTGCGGGCGGCGCGGAGATGTACATAACGGGTTCCAACCCTCTGTCCACACAGGACGACGTTGCGGCGGCCCTCGTAAAGGCAGGCCTTAACGTCTACGCCTGGCACGGAGCCACCGCGGAGGAATACAGCGCCCACATAAGGGAGACCCTCTCGCACCACGCCAACATAATAATCGATGACGGCGGAGACCTGGTGCACATGCTGCACACGGAGCTTACGGATGAGCTCAAGTACGTCATAGGCGGCTGCGAGGAGACCACCACAGGTATAATAAGGCTCAACGCCATGGCCCGGGAGGGCAAGCTCAGGTTCCCGATGGTGAGGGTCAACAACGCGGACTGCAAGCATCTCTTTGACAACAGATACGGTACCGGCCAGTCCGTCTGGGACGGCATCAACAGGACCACCAACCTCATAGTGGCCGGAAAGACAGTTGTGGTAGCCGGCTACGGCTGGTGCGGCAAGGGCGTCGCCATGCGCGCCAAGGGCTTCGGTGCCAGAGTGATAGTAACTGAGGTGGACCCGATAAAGGCCATAGAGGCGGTAATGGACGGCTTCGACGTAATGCCCATGAGGGAGGCTGCCGCAAAGGGAGACTTCTTCATTACGGTAACGGGCTGCGCAGGCGTTATAACCGAGCCTGACCTTCTTGCCATGAAGGAGGGCGCCATCCTCTGCAACGCCGGACATTTCGATGTGGAGATAGACATGAAGCGCCTCCGCGAGATCGCATCGCAGATCCGCGAGATGCGCAATAACATCATGGGTTACACACTCCCGAACGGAAAACATGTATACGTGCTTGCTGAGGGAAGGCTCGTCAATCTTGCAGCGGGAGACGGACACCCCGCGGAGATAATGGACATGAGCTTTGCCATCCAGGCTCTTTCCGCGAAATACCTCGTGGAGCATGAGGGCAGACTTTCGGAGCTCCTCATAGACGTCCCCAGAGAAGTGGACCTTGATGTAGCGCGCAGAAAGCTGGCGTTCCTTGGAAAGAAGATAGACGAGCTGACCCCGGAGCAAGTGGAATACCTGAACAAGTCTGCGGTCTGAGAAAGGGCTGTCCGGGCATGGACGATCTTATAAGCATTATCATACCGGTATATAAAGTGGAGCCCTACCTCCGCAAATGTCTGGACAGCGTCACGGCGCAGACATATAAGAACATAGAGATCATACTGGTCGATGACGGCTCACCGGACGGCTGCGGTGCCATATGCGACGAGTATGCCGCAAAGGACAGCCGCTGCAGGGTCTTCCACACGGAGAACAGGGGCCTATCCTGTGCCAGGAACTACGGAATAAGCGTATCGCGCGGGGCCTGGCTGATGTTCATTGACAGCGACGACTGGGTTGAGCCGGATTTCTGCAGTATCCCTTATGAAGCCGCAAAAAGATACGGGGCGGATCTTGTGATGTTTCGTTTCAACAGGCTAAGGAACGGAGATACAGCACAACGGGCTTTTACTGTTCTGCCTGAGGGCATAGTCAGCAAAAGTGCCGCTGTTGACATGATGCTGTATAAAGGGATATGCAGTTACGCGTGGAATAAGCTGTACAAAAGGGGTCTGTTCGAGGGGATAGAGTATCCTGCGGGAAAAAACTTCGAGGACGAGGCCACTACGCACAAGCTCATATTGGCGTCGGATGTGATCGTCTTTGTGGATAAGCCTCTGTACAACTATTATAGTGAAAGACCGGGATCGATCACATCTTCCGGCACCAAAAAGGATCGCGCCGATCTGATGGAGATGATGGATAGCCAGAAGCACGATCTGGTCGATTGGGGGTATCCGGAATACATCATAGACGAGGTGAGAGCGAGCAATGCGCTGAACCAAATTAAAAGATGGGAGCGTTCCGGAAAAAAGATCAACAGGAACGGTCCGTATTACAAATGGTGCTGTGCCAATGTAAGGAATGCCAGGCTTGCCGGGCGGGGTGAAAAACATATCCTTTCCGAAAAGCAGCTGTTCCTGCTGCATCTTTTCAGGATAAGCCCGGCTCTGTTCAGGCTGGCTTGCCGCATCAGCAGAAAGAAACGGACCGTGCAGTCTAATACAGAGAATCGATAAAGTCCCAGTCGAGCCCGCCGGGGATGCGGTAGATACCCATGGCTCCGGATCCTTTTCCGGAGACCATTATGTAGTCGTTTCCGAGCGACAGGGTCATGCTGTCTTTGCCCTGAGGAGCATGGTAATAGAACTTGATCTCGGGGGATCTTCTGATCTCCGGATCTTCCCATCCGGCGTGGTCCAGCTCCAGTCCGGAAAGGTATTCGTTCAGTTTTTCTGAATCTATCGTTACCTCATCGAGAAAGTAGTCTCCGTCGTGCGGAAGGAACGCCTCCCATTGGATAGCTGCGGCCGCATCCTGCTTTCCGAATATGATCTCCTGCCCTTTTCCGGCATAGACCGAGAGCCCTGCAGACCTGAACAGCAGTACCAGGGCAACTAAAACTATACATACAAACGCCGCGCCGGAACGTTTCGTCTCCGGCGTCAGTATTTCCCGGAGCCTGTATCTCAGGGATTCCGCGCCGGCGGAAAGACTGGTGGTAAAGCCTTTGCTCTCTGATGGTCTGGAGAGTATCAGCTCGGCATACGCAATGCGGTCCTCTTCTGTAAGTCCTCTTAATACCATTTCGTCACATGCCAGCTCCAGGTCCTCCGCGCAGCGCTGCGCAGATCTTCTCATCTGCGGGATGGGCCAGAACAGAGCGCAGAGAAGAGCCATGTCCAGCTTTGTGTGGCTGTCGCGCCTGGCTATGTGGATCAGCTCGTGGCGGAAGATCAGTCTGAGCTCTTCCGGAGTATAATCCGCATCCGGGAGCACTATCCTGATCTTCTTCATGAACAATCCTATGGCGACAGGCATTTTGACTTCAGTTGAAACTACAGGATCCGGCACGTACCTTTTGAAGGACCCGGTAAGTTCCGCTTCCTGCATCAGTATCGATATCACCGCCTCATCCGTTACAGGATAAGATGCCGACAGCACCTTTTTTCTGTAGATCATATGTGAGATTATGCTGCGTGCGAACAGTACGAACGCTGCAGCAAAGTAAACTGCCGCTATGATCATCAGCACCTTTGCAGCTCCTTTGCCAAAGCGTATCCAAAGCAGCGGACTGTTGGCCCGCCATGTGTAATTGGCTGTCAGGATCGCTGTCGCGCCCGGTATCAGCCAAAGGGAAGAACAGGCTACGGCGCTGATCTTTGAACGCAGGGCCGGCATGGCGTAATAAAGAGCAATGTAATACAGAGAAGCCAGAACGAATTCGAATAGATAACCGATCAGCACTCCCATGTAGATCGAGGGCATCAGGGCCGTTGCCAGAAGGACTATCGCAAAAAGACCGGTTATGTACCCGCCGAAGATGCGTGATTCCCTGACCTTTTGCCCCGAATCGGGGTCTGCAGCCCTTTTGATCCTCATCGAAACGAAAAGGACAGATGTAAGGATCAGGAACAGGGGCCACCACATCATGTGGAACTCTCGGTAGCTGTTCATAGCTCACCTTCCTCCAGCAGTCTTCGCAGCTCTGCGAGATCCTCCCTGCTTATCCCGCTGTCCGCAAGCGCCGTTGCAAAGTCCGAGACGCTGCCCTTGCAGAGCTTGTCAAAAAAGCGTCTGCTCTGGGAGGCCAGGTATTCCTCTCTGCTTACAAGAGGCGTATAGGCGCTGCTCCTGCCCTGTTTTTCCGCTTCCACAAAGCCCTTTTTTACAAGCCTTGAAAGCAGCGTAAGGATGGTGGTCTGTGCCAGAGGAGAGGTCTCTCTGATCTTTTCCTCGACCAGTGCCCTGGGCACAGGCGGCTTAAAGGTCCAAAGAGCCTGCATGACTTCCAGTTCCAGATCCGGCAGCTTCTTTATATTGTGTTTCATGGGTCGGCTCCTTACTCTACATTTGTAGTGTCAACTGATTCTACAACAGTAGAATCAAAAAGTCAACACAAAAGGGCTCTGTATAATCATAGCCCTTAAAATTTATGATCCGGTATTTCAGTAGCGGCCGAACTCCGGCGGCGGGTCCAGATACACGGACTTGGTGTCCTTGCTGAGGTCGAACATTATCTCGGTACCTTCTTCGTTCCAGGCGAAGGGGAAATCAAAGCCTGCCTTCTTCTCCCAGTCCGCTATGTATTCCACCACTTCCCTGCCTTTGCCGTCCCTGGTGACCGGGGTCGGTTGCGCCGCGTCGTTTATCCAGCAGGGTATGAAGCCCGCCGAGATCAGTCCTTCCTTACTGAATTCCAGCTTGGCTATCATTGTGTTCCTGGAGTATTCCGCAAACGGGTAGTTGGGCACGTCTCCGGGTCCGAGCATCTTGAAGACGTCGAAATCCCACCAGGGCTGTATTCCCGGCCAGCCGTAGAAGTTGGTGCGGCGCTGCCTGGCATTTGGAGCGTCCGGGTCCATGGCTCCGGTGACGGTAACGAAGTTCCCAAGGCCGTAGTATATCGGCTTTCCTCTGTAGATCTCCATGCTCGCTATGGCGTGGGTGTGGCAGCAGAGCACAGCTGCGGCACCCATGTCCACGGCGTAGTGGGTAAGGTCCAGCTCGTACTGGTTCAGGAGAGCCTTTCCGGGGCTTCCGCTGTGGAAATAGACTATCACGTGGTCCGCAGCTTTTTTTGCTGCCAGTATGTCGTCCGCCATGTTCTTTTTTCCGCGGGGATCTGCTATGGTGTAGATGGCGGAGGGGGATCCGCCGGGCTCTGCCCTGTCGTTGCAGTAGGCTGTGGCTATCCTTATGTAGGCGCAGCCGGCCTTCATCACCGTGGCGTAGCATTCGCGCGGGCCGGTCAGGTTGTAATGGAGGAAGGCGGTCCTGATGCCTTTTCTTTCAACTACTGCAGGCTTTCTAGCCTCGTCGCAGTTTGCCCCTGAGCCGCAGGTGGCTATGCCTGCAGATCTGAAATACTCCATGGGGTCTGTTATACCGAAGGGACCCTGATCGAAGCAGTGGTTGCCGCCTATCGTGGCCACATCAAAACCTGCGTATTTGAAGGCTTTGAGGTTATCAAGGGCCGACGCCGGAGCGGAGTGGGACTCCATATTGCTCCAACTCGGGCGGTCTGTATGCGGGTCCTCCATGTTTCCGACGGCGATATCCGCCGCCCTTAAGATGTCCTTACTGGTATCGAAATACTTTTCCGGATCCGGAGCGTCCAGGATGATATCTCCCACGCCCAGGACTGTTATCGTTTCACTCATTGCGAGCGCCTCCTTTTCTCGGGATCATAAGCGTAATGGAGTAGACGCTTTCCGTCTGCTCTATATCCATGGTGCCCCCGTAGTGTGCAAGAACGTTTTTGACGCTTCTCAGACCGAATCCGTGCATTGCCTTGTCCTTCTTGCTGGTAGCGGGAAGTCCGTTAAGAAGATCGGCCTTTCTTGCGCTCGAATTGGCGACCTCTATAAGCATATAGTTTGCTGCAGGTCCGCCGGATATCTTTATGAACCTTTCCGCGTCCTTCGGAAGGGCTGCGCAGGCCTCTGCGGCGTTGTCCAGTATGTTGCCCATCATAACGCACAGGTCGTAGTTATCTATAAAAGAGCCCTCCGAGAAGTCAAGAGAGGTGCTGACATTCACGCCCTGTCTTCTGGCCGGGAGCAGTTTTTGCGCGAACAGCCCGTCCAGGAGCCTGTTTCCTGTTGAGAAACCGTCGACAGGGTTTTTAGCGGCTTCAAGGAAGTTGGAAAGATAAGCCTTTGCCGCTTCTGTGTCTTCCTGTTCCAAAAGCAGCTGGAGGGATACCGCGTGATTTTTCAGATCGTGGCGCAGGGTCCTTACGGCATCTTCTGACATCTGACGGTCCTCTATGCTTCTCATCAGGGCTTCCGCGGCGTTGTTCTGTATCTGGAGCGACGCTTTTTCCACTGCACGCCGTCTGGACATCTCAAACGCAATAAGCGCCAAAAGGAGCGCGATGTGTATTATCACAAAGTACACGGAGAAAAGTGAGGGCCCTTCTTCAAAGAAGCTCCTCATGCGGGCGCTGGTATCCTTTGTGTATATGGACATGGCGCAGACTCCGGCAGCGAACAGTATATGGAAGACCTCTGCTCCCGCGATGCCCTCGAAGGGAAGGATCCGGGAAAGGATGCCGAAGTAGACGAGCCGGATGACGATGTTGATGAGCGAGATGATGATCTGGCTCCAGAAGCGGGAGCCGGTGATGTCTGTCTGTCCCGAAAAGAAAATGTACAGCCGCGGCCCGAAGACGACGTTCTGAAAGAGAGTATATATACCGGTCCAGAAGACCGCCGCGTAGGCGGAAGGCCGCCAGGGCACTCCTTCCGCAAGGAATATCCACAGGAAATAGATGGCTGCGCGTACTGCGACCCTCACAGACGCATAGGGGATGGGCATTAAAGAGTCGTTGAGGTAGAGCGTTATGAGAAGCGCCGCAAGGACGGGCTTCAGCCATTTGCGCTGCCTTTGCGGCGTGTAAGCGCTCCGTTTGAAGAACAGCCATATGAAGGCCGTATCCGCGGCAAAGCTGGAGATCCAGATGAAATTCATCGCAGGTCCACCTTCATAAAGCGGGCGTAGGAGGACATGAACTCCTTTGCGCGGTGCTTGCTTAGGGGAACTACGCTGCCGTCCGCCATGGTAAGCTCCGTGCCGGAAATGTTTTCTATATATTTCATGTTGACAAGGCAGCTTCTGTGGCAGCGGAAGAACCCGTATCTGGCCAGGTCTTCCTCTACGGAGGAGAGCTGGATAACGGAATCCACCCGTGTTCCGTCCTTAAGGATAAAGGACGTTTCCCTTCCGTAGACCTCTGCATAAAGTATGCTGCTTATCCTGATGATCTTTGTGCCGCCTGCCGTGTCCACCGGAATTACGGCGGGTCGCTTTGCGCTGTGCTTTGCCGTAAATTCGCCTAAGGCCTGCTTAAGCTCTCCGTAAACGAGAGGCTTGGTAAGGAACGCGAAGGCGTGGACCCTGTAGCCCTCAAGCGCGTAATCCTCCATGCTGGTAATGAATATGAATTCCCCCGGGAATCCTTCGGCGCGCAGCGCCTTTGCGCAGTCCATCCCGGTCATTCCGCCCATGGAGATGTCCAGAAGCACAAGAGAGGTCTTCCTGTCCATGTTCTGAAGCAGGTCTTCCGCGGACGAAAAGAAGAACGGCTCAAGCTCGTTTCCCGTCTCCTTCTGCCACTGGTCCAGATAGCTGGATATCTGGCGGAGCATGTTCTTCTCGTCATCGCATACAGCTATACGGTGCGTCATTTCGTCCCTCCCGAAACAAGTTGTTATAAGTATATCATATAAAAGGCTTCTTGTGGGGCATTATCCATTCATGTATCGTTTTTTGCCGCTCATGCATTCAGACATGCCGCTCAGGTCGCCGCTGATGCCCGTGGTGCCAGAGCTGTTTACAGGGCTCCCCGGAATTGGTAGACTTCCTGTGCAAGCCGCAATAATACTATTTGAAATTAACTTAAAGGAGACAGCAATGGCAAAGTTCAGCAAGGAAAATGATCAGAAAATGGATCAGAAACTTCACGACGAGTTCTTTACCGAAGAGGGCAGGGCAAAGAGAAAGAAGAACATCCACAGATTCTTCTGGATCTCCCTGGCTCTTGTTATCGTACTGGCGTTCTTCAACTGGGGCGCAGTCACGGGCTTCGGCAACGTGAAGATCACAAGGACCACCATCACCGGTCCGGACGGAGTTCCCCTAAGCGCTCTTGTGTATATCCCGAGCAATGCTACAGATGAGACCCCGGCGCCGGCTATCATGTGCACCCACGGCAACGCAGGAAACGCCAGGAATCACGAATCCTGGGCGGTAGAGTTCGCAAGACGCGGATTCGTAGTTCTCTCCATAGACCAGTACGGTTCCGGAGATTCCGGTCAGTACATCGATGAGTGGGCTCTCAACGAAGCCGCAATGGTCTACGTAGCCGAGGCTTACTACAATGTGCTCGCCTCCATGAGAAATGTAGACGCTACAAAGATCATCTCGGCGGGCCACTCCATGGGCTGCTGCACCGCCAAGGCGATCGGAGTTCTGCACAATACTATCGGCGTAATCAACGCTTCCGGCATGGGTATGAGTTTCTACGGCAAGGCGCTTCAGGAGGGCTGGAGCCAGTATAAGGGCAACGTTCTCACCACCAACGGCGACGTAGAGTCCCCCGCGGAAAAATTCATCGCTGACACCATGAAGGCCGCTCCCGCGCTCGAGGGCAGGGCAGGCTACACCGGCGGAGACATAGAGCTGGACAAGCTCTACGGATCCTTTGAGGCAGGCAACGCTTTCTACGCCTCCAGAGACTATCAGCGCATCCACGAGGCAGCCTTCGTCAACCAGGGCGCCATCGAAAAGCTCATCTGGTTCGCTCAGGAGACTGTAGGCCAGGCCAACGTTCCCAATTACATAGAGGCTTCCAACCAGGTATGGATGTACAAGGACTACATCGGACTTGCAGGCATACTCTGCTTCGGCGCTCTGATCTGCGCAATCGCACTGATGCTGATCGAGGGAGTTCCCGCATTCAGCGCTGTTAAGCAGCCGCTTCCCAGAAACATAGGCCTTCGCGGCAAGGGATTTGCGATAAGCGCCATCTGCGGCATAGTCTTCCCCTGGATAGTCCTCAAGACCGGTACATTCGGCATACTCACACCGCAGAACAAGAACGCCATCCGCGCAGGCTTCAACCTTACTTATGCCAACGTTGCGTTCTTCACCATAATCGGTCTGTCCGTTCTTGGCGTCCTGACCTTCATCCTCTTCTGCCTTACGGACGGCAAGAAGCAGAAGATGACCGTAAGCGATCTCGGAATGACCGCCTACGGCGAGAAGAAGATAACCTTCAGCTACATCTGGAAGACCATACTCGTAGCCACCGCTACCATTGCGATAGCCTTCGGCCTGATCCTCCTGCAGGAGACCATAACCGGTACGGACTTCTACGCATGGTTCTTCGGATTCAAGAGCATTCCGCTCTTCAAGATCCCGTACTTCCTGCCCTACATCTGCATCTGGGTACCGTGCTTCGTGCTCTCCAACCTCGGAAACAACATCGAGCGCAGGCTCCCCTCCACGGGTGTTGAATGGAAGGATACTCTCAGGGCCATAGTCGTGAACGTGCTCCTGGCGGAGTTCACTCTGGTGCTGATCATAGCCCTCAAGTGGCACTTCCAGTCCATCGGTTCCGCAGCCGACACTTCGTTCCTGCTGAACTTCAACGCGGACACCCAGAGACTCTGGGGTATGCCGGCCGGCATGGCAGTAGGAGTCGGCGGATCCACCTACCTCTTCAGAAAGACCGGAAACCTCTGGCTCTCCGCGATCCTGATGGGTACCGTGGCATGCCTGACCTGCGTGCTCTTCGGCCAGCTGAGGATCTGATCAGAACTCACCTGGATCAAAATATTATCACCGAAAGGCCCGGCCATGTGCCGGGCTTTTTATTGACGCATTTTCCGGGCGGTGATATAATTTTCTGTAACATAATTATATTATTAACAATTGCCAAAAGGGGGAGAGATGAACAAGTTTATTCAGCTTATGCAGGCGACCACCCTGGGCAGGTTCCTCATCCCGGGCGGACTGATGTTGCTTATCTTCGGGCTCGTGACTGTGGGAAACATCAGTGATGCAAGGGACTACAAAGAGGTCAGCGCGGTCGTCTCAAAGGCCGAGCTTGTCCGGGAGGAGTATACCGACAGCGACAGTACGCACCACGACGCCGAGTACGATGTTACTGTTAAATACACCGTAAACGGCAGGGAATACGAATCCGAGCTCGGAGTGCTTTCAAACATAAAGGCCGGCGACAATATCAAGGTCTTTTATAATCCGGAGGATCCGGGCGAAGTGGTACAGATGCGCAACCAGGCACTGATCCCGTACATATGCATCGGTGTCGGAGCGCTTGCGCTGATTGGCGGGATAATTAGCATCGTAAAGGCGATGCAGAAAATAAAAAGATTAAGACAGCAGGAAGAGGAATGGGGCTATGGAAACTAAGACATATTATTTTCACCCGGGAAAGGCGTCCGTAAAGCAGGGATATCTGATGGAGGACGATAATCAGGAAGTGGTCTATGAGGCCAACGTGCTCAAGCAGCCGCTGTTCGGCGCGGCGGACGTCGAGTTCATAAACCACATCACGGGAAGGAGTGAGGTGCATAAGGTCGGCCACACCGTCACCAGCGAGACCTCCGGCATTCTGGGAGGGTTCACCTTCACCAAGTCCCATTTCAAGTTCGACAACGAGAAGATCTGGGACTATCTCCACGAGCGCGGCATAAGGATAGAGTCCGGCATACAGCGCGGAAGGCTGGGCATGGCCTATGACGTTACCCTAAAGGGCGACAAGATAGCTGAGATAGTGACGTCCTCGGGCAAGGGGAGCAGTTTCGTGCTTACCTCAAGATTCGCTCTGGAGGTGACTACCTCGGAGGAGTTCATAGACTGGGCATTCCTTGTGGCATATTCCATCGCAAAGACAGAGCAGACATTCTACAGCTAGGCCGCGGCATTGAGAAAGCGGGATCATTTGCACAGGAGGTAATGAAATGTCAGTTCCCAAGTTCAGCGAAAAAGAGATGAAGGTGGTCGATAAAAAGAAGACCATGTTCGGAGAGGTGGACATCTACGATTTCCCGTGCTCCGTAAGGGAGGCCTCGGAGTCTCTCTACAAGAAGCACGAGCCTGTCTGGCAGTTTACGGGCAACGAGTATAAGACCTTCGCCCCGAGGATAAACCCGGACAACATAGCGCGCGGCATGGTATTCGACTGCAAGCCGTTCGACCCGGATACCGAGGGCGGCGGCAAGGACATGTTCGGCGTGGAGTGGGAGTACATAAAGCAGGTGCGGGGCTCCATGGTGCGTCCCGGAAAGCCCATGCTGGAAGACATGAACGACTGGGAAAAGGTCCTGGTCTGGCCGGACATAGACGCCTGGGACTGGAAGAACAGCTCCGAGTACAACAAGCCGTTCTTCGACGACGGCGTTCCGGTAAAGGCGTGGCTCCAGAACGGATTCTTCGAGAGGATAATAAGCCTCATGGAGTTTGAGGGAGCCATAATGGCCCTGATAGACGAGGATCAGAAGGACGCCGTGCACGCTTTCCTTACCAAGCTTTCCGACATGTACGTGGACATCTTCGACCACTACTGCTATTACTACCCGCAGGTGGATATCTTCTACATACATGACGACTGGGGCGCCCAGAAGGACACCTTCTTCAGCCCGGACGTAGTCAGGGAGATGATAGTGCCCTACATGAGGAAGGTCACGGATTTCATCCACTCCAAGGGTAAGATCGCGGACTTCCATTCCTGCGGAAAGATAGAGAAGCAGGTCCCCAACATGATAGCTGCGGGCTGGGATTCCTGGGCCGGACAGCCCATGAACGACACGGCCAAGCTCTACGACATGTACGGCGACAAGATCATCATCGGAGTCTATCCGGACTACGATGTGGACGATTCCACGCCGGAGCAGCAGAGAGAGGAGGCCAGAAAGTACGCGGCAAGGTTCTGCAGAAAGGACAAGCCCTGCCTGGTGCCGGGAATGGCTTTCAAGATGCTCACTCCGGCCTTCTGCGAGGAGCTCTACAGGCAGTCCAGGATCGCGTTCTCAAAGTAAAAAGTTAATGAAACGATAATCAGGCCGCCGGGCAGTCCCGGCGGTCTTTTTTACGCGCGCGGCGGCTTTCTGTTGAACAGTTGATATATTTGTAATATAATAGAGTGACTCATAATGTATATTGCGGAGGAACGCTAATATGAAATGCAAAGTATGCGGCTGCGAAGTCGGTCCCACCCAGACCCACTGCCCCATGTGCGGGGCGAGGGTCAGCGCGGACGATGAGGTGATCAGGGCGACCAGAGAACTGAGCTGGAACACCAAGGATTTCCCGAAGCCCAAGGAGATGGAAGACATCAACATGAGCTGGCCGGAATTCAATACCCGCACCAACACCGTCTCGCTTTCCGAGGCCGAGATCTCCGCAGCGCTTGAAAAGAATAGACCTGTGACCGTAATGTCCGAGGACGCTTCCGAGGGCTATGTTTCGATACCGGACAGGAAAGAGGAAAAGCCGGCTGCAAAGCCTGCGCCGGTAAAGGAGGAGCCTAAGGCGGAGGAGCCCACGAGGCCCTACTGGTATACTCAGAAGTTCACCGCCACCGGCGTCATGCAGACGGGGCCGGCGTGGCCCATGGCTCCCGGAGACACCAAGCCGTCTTATCCCGCCACAGCCAAGATAGAATCCATGACGCTCTCCGAGCCCATGCCCATAACCCCGGTCCAGACGGATCCGGCGAGCATGGAGTTTACGCTCAGGGACATCATTCCCGAAAGAGAGCCCAGGCAGCAGGATACTCAGCCCAAGTTCTACACCTTCCAGAGGAAGAACGACGAGTTCCAGAAGCTGCTGGACCGCGAATATGACAGGATACACGCCATGCACGGAGACGATTTCGATCCTCTCCGCGACACCCTGCATCCTTTCCAGCCGTCCGAGCCCACAGTCCACGCGCAGGAGCTCACAGAGTTCGAGAAGCTGCTGATGGAGGACGTGCCCGCCCAGACGGAGGAGACCCCGGCGCAGAAGTTCTTCAGCCAGTCTCCCGAGCTCCCCAAGGTGGAGGAGACGGTAGATCCGGAGCCCCCCGCGGAGGTGGAGCTGCCCGCGGGAGATCCCACGAAGTATGACATCGAGGCTATCGAGAACACCATAAAGGAGCTTGAGTCTCAGGAGGTAATAGCCGAGAACAACAGGTCTCTTAGGAAGAAGCGTCTGGCAGCCATGGCTGCAGCCAGAGAGGCTTACTTCAGGAGCCTTGACGAGGTAGCCGGCGGTAAGGATCCGGATGTTGCCGCAAGAGAGGTGGCCGAGGCCGTAGCCGCGGCGAAGAAGAATGCGGAGACACCTGTTTCCGATGCCACATTCATAGATCTGGACGCTCCGGAGCCCTCCGAGCCTACAAGGGAGATCCCCGTAGGAGGCATATTGGAGGCCCTTGCAGGCATAGGTACCGTCCGCAGCGCGGCGATGGCTGTAAAGGAAGCACCGATGATAACCGCGGACCCCGCAAGCACCAGGGTGTTCAGACGCATCTCCGAGGACGCCGAGGAACGCGCCAGGCTGTACGAGCAGCCCGAAGCTCCGGCAGCGGAAGTTGCTGAGGCGCCCGCAGCGCAGGAGCCTTCTGAAGAGCATCTTCCGGAGAAGTCCATAGACGACCTTCTTGCGGAGCTCAGGAGCGAGGCCGCAAAGGCCGCCGAGAGCATCCCGGAGGAGAAGTCCGCGGAAGAAGCTCCGGAAGCAGTTTCCGAAGAGGCAGCTGAAGAGCAGCCTGCGGAGGACGCCGCTCAGGTAATTGAGGAGATACCGCAGAGACCGCACGTCGCGGGAGCGGCGGACGCAGAGCTCCTTGCCACCAAGTACGATCTTGAGGAAGAGCTTGCGGGTCTGGAGGAGCCTCAGGCGGAAGAACAGCCCGCTGAGGTGGAGCTTCCTGCGGCAGAGCTCCCGGCGGAGGAGCAGCCCGAGGCGCAGGAGCTTCCGGCGGAGGAACAGCCCGAGGCACATGAGCTTCCGGCTGAGGAGCCACAGGCGGAGGAGAAGCCTCTTGAGGTCACTCAGCAGTTCGATCCTGCTCTCACCGAAAGCAAGGCATCCGGAGCAGAGGATGAAGATGATGAAGAGGATGAGGATGACGATGAAGTCGTTTCCAAGCACATCTTTCTTAAGATAGTAATAGCGATACTTATAGTCTGCGCGGTATTCGAGCTTGCCGTATTCGGATTCTCGAAGCTGGCTCCGGACGCCGGAGCAACGCAGGCTCTCGTCCAGATAGAAGAAGCCATAAGGGCAGCCCTGGCGTCCGCCTTCGAGGCGGTAAAGGGCCTGTTCGGCGGAAGGTAGGGCAGAATGGAAAATACTGAAAATACCAAAGTAGAAAAGACCAAAAAGCCTGTGGACCCGGCAAAGAAAAAGAGGCGTCTGATCATAGCGGTCGCGATAATAATCGCTCTGATAGTGATCGTTTTGAGCTGCGCGGACTTCATTACGGATCTTATATGGTTCGGAGAGGTGGGCTACATCTCGGTATTCCTTACCGAGATAGTCACCAAGCTCAAGATAGGCGTGCCCGCGGTGGTCATATTCACCGTCATAGGCATATTCGTGCTCAGCGCCCTCAAGAACAACTTCCTTAAGAAGAACGAATTCAAGATAGAGGACGAGGCCGACAAGAAGGCCGTAAGGCGCATAAGGAACGTTCTTGCGGTGATACTCGCCGTGTTCCTCTCCGTGATCCTGGTATCCAAGCTGTGGTTCCAGATGCTGGAGTTCTTCAATTACAGCAGCTTCGGGATAAAGGACCCGCTGTTCGGAAACGACGTCGGCTTCTACATGTTCCGCTACAACTTCCTTAAGGGTCTTGCGGACAGCGCCTTGCTGGTGATAATCGCGTTCCTGGTAGTTACGGTCCTGTTCCACTCCCTGCTGGTGGGCATAGCAAGCCCGGAGCGTCATCAGGAGCAGACCTCAGAGGCGCAGCAGAACTTCGAGTTCGATCCCAACGATCCGCTCGGTTCCATCTTCAAGAGCTTCGGCAGCAAGGCGGATCAGATGCGGGAGAGGACGGCAAAAAGCACCTTCGTGCTTAAGGCCAAGGCGGTGCTGAACGTTGCGCTCAAGGAGATAGTTGTCCTGGGCGTGCTGCTCTTCCTGGCGCTTGCAGCCAAGCTCTATCTCGGCAGATTCGGCCTGCTCTACGGAGGCACCGGAGTCGCCTACGGCGCGGGCTACACTGACGTGACCGTCACTCTGACTGTCTACAGGATACTGATAGTTCTTGCCATAGTGGAAGCAGTCCTGCTTGTGATAGCCGCCACTAAGAAGAAGGTCCTCCTGGCCTTTGCGGTACCGGTGCTGATGATAGTCATCTCCCTGGTGGGCACAGGCGCGGCCAGGCTGGTCCAGACCATAGTCGTAGAGCCTAACGAGCTCAACAAGGAGAGCAAGTACCTGCAGAACAACATCACGTACACGCGTCTTGCGTACGACCTTGAGGACATAACCGATGAGGTGTTCGACCCCCAGGCGGATCTTGACATAGTCGACGTGCTCCGCAACATGGGCACGCTGTCCAACCTGAGGATCAACGACTTCGCTCCCACCAAGCAGTTCTACTCCCAGACCCAGACCATAAGAAGGTATTATTCCTTTAACGACGTAGACGTAGACCGCTACAACATAAACGACGAATACACCCAGGTGTTCCTGTCCGCCAGAGAGATCGATTCCTCCAACGTGGACGATTCCTGGCTCATAAGGCACCTGAAGTATACCCACGGCTACGGGCTCACGCTCTCCAGGGTAGACCGCATCACAAGCAGCGGCCAGCCCGAGATGCTCATCCAGAACATACCGCCCATATCCCAGATCCCGGAGGTCCAGATAACAAGGCCCGAGATCTACTACGGAGAGATGAACAGCGATTACATAATCGTCAAGACCGGTGAGACCGAGTTCGACTACCCGTCCGGAGACTCCAACGTGTACACCACCTATGAGGGCACCGGCGGAATAAAGCTCGGGCTTGCCAACCGCATCCTGTTCTCCATAAGGGAGAAGAGCCTCAAGATGCTGGTATCCACCAACATCACGAGCGAGTCCAGGATAATGATATACCGCAACATCATGAAGAGGGTCCAGAAGATAGCTCCGTTCCTCACCTACGACGACGATCCCTACGTGGTGACTGTAGACGGGAAGATCTACTGGATAGTTGACGCCTACACCCAGAGCACTCTCTATCCGTACTCTGAGCCCTACGACAAGATGTACAAGACCAACTACGTCCGCAACTCGGTAAAGATCATAATCGATGCCTACAACGGAGACGTTAACTTCTACATCTGCGATCCCGAGGATCCGATGATCCAGACGCTCGCCAAGATCTATCCCAAGCTCTTCAAGGGAATGGAGCAGATGCCCGAGAGCTTCAAGGCCCACCTGCAGTACCCCAACGCGATGTTCAACATCCAGGCGGGAGTATACGCAAGGTATCACATGACAGACGTGGCGGTGTTCTACCAGAACGAGGACGCATGGCAGATTTCCAAGAACATCTACGATCAGTCAGAGACCACGATGACCGCCAACTTCTTCATAATGAAGCTGCCCGGAGAGAAGGAGACAGAGTTCGTAAGCAACGTTTCCTATACTCCTGCCGGAAAGAACAACCTCACGGGAATACTGGTGGCGCGCTCCGACGGAGACCATTACGGCGACATAATGCTGTACCAGATGCCCAAGGGCAAGCTGATATACGGACCGCTGCAGGTAGAGTCCAAGATAGACCAGGATCCCGAGATCTCCAAGGAGTTCTCGCTGTGGAACGGAAGCGGTTCCAAGTACTCCAGGGGCGAGATGTTCGTAATACCGATCGAGGATTCGCTGCTCTACGTTGAGCCGGTATATCTGGAGGCATCCACCGCCAGCCTTCCTGAGGTAAAGAGGGTGATCGTATTCTACAACGAGAAGCTCGCTTATGCCGCCACGCTGGCTGAGGCCCTGGACATGCTGTTCGGCAAGGGCGCCGGCGATCCGCTGCTTACTCCCTACCCGATAATCACGGGCATGGAGATGGCGGACGAGATCGAGAAGAAGGGTCAGGAGCCCGAACCCGGTCCGCAGCCGGTAGATCCGGTGGATCCGGGCGAGCATACGATCGAAGAGCTCGTGATCATGGCCCAGGAGGCCTACGATAAGGCTCAGGAGGCTCTTAAGAACCTCGACTGGGCGGGCTACGGCCAGTACATGCAGCAGCTCTCCGACATACTTACACAGCTTGCCGGACCGCAGAACGCGGAAGGAGAGACCAATGAGTAGGCAGCTTCTGTACTGCATCCCTCCTGAAAAACACGATGAAGAAAGTCTGAAGGCTATCCTCGGGGAACACCCCGAGGTAGCTTTTGTTTCGCTCGTCGGGGTGGACATCAACGGAAACGATACCGACGAGAAGATACCTGTCCGCCTTTTCCTGAACGATATCAAAAGCTTCCTTGCCGGAGGCGTTCAGACTGACGGCTCCTCCGTGCAGCTGCCTCTTATAGCGGACATAGCCAACGCCAAGGTGACCTTCGTCCCGGACACTTCGGTGAACTGGTACGTAGACCACAACCTTGATGCCTACGCGGACGACATGGGCGGCTCCATGCCGCTCGGAACGCTGCGCATACCGGCTACGCTTATGCACAACGAGACCCTTGAGGTGGGCTCGAGGGCCATACTCAAGAACGCGTCGGAGTGCTTCAAGAGGGAGCTTAAAAGGCTTCTTGAGCAGTACCCCTACGTAATGGAATATCTTCCGATAGACAGCGCGGACGAGATAGAGGACATCATCCTTACCTCTGCTACCGAGATGGAGTTCTACGTAATGACGCCTCACGAGGTGGCCGACAAGGAAAGGCTGCACACCTCACAGGAGCTCAAGGAGCAGTACTGGAAGCGTACGGTAGGTCCGGTCCGCACCGCCATGGAGCAGACGCTTCTGCTGCTCGACAAGTACGGCTTCGGCGTTGAGATGGGCCATAAGGAGGTCGGCGGAGTTAATCCGGAGATGACTGAGGGCGGAGACTACCAGCATATCATGGAGCAGCTGGAGATAGACTGGCGCTTCTCGGATCCCATGCAGGCCGCGGACAACGATTTCGTCATACGCTACTTCATAAAGGACGTTTTCAGACAGTACGGTCTGGACGTGACTTTCATGGCTAAGCCCGTGGAGGGAGTGGCGGGCTCCGGAAAGCACACCCACCTGGGCGCCGCCGCAAGGCTTAAGGACGGCAGGGTGGTGAGCCTTTTCGCCGCCGCGGATCCTCTGAGCGCATACTTAAGCCCCATAGGCTTCGGCGCCCTCATGGGCCTTCTTAAGAATTACGAGATAATAAACCCGATAGCCAACCCCACCACGGACGCCATAAACAGGCTCAAGCCCGGCTACGAGGCGCCGGTGAGCATAGTCACCAGCCTCGGACCGGATGTGCTTACGCCTTCGAGGAACAGGAGCGTTCTGGCCTGCGTCATAAGGGATCCGGAGAAGCCTCTTGCAACGAGGTTCGAGCTTCGTTCGCCCAACCCCAAGAGCAACACCTACATGGTGCTGGCCGCCTGCATGATGGCCATGCTGGACGGAATAAAGGCCGTGCTGGCCGCGGGAAAGGACCCGGACGAGCTTCTGGCCTCCCTTTCCAAGAGCGCTGAGGACGAAGACTTCTACCTTGAGACCGGGCGCGTTTACCGCACGGAGCAGAACATATTCGAGGACTATACCAAGGAAGAAAGAGACAGACTGTTCGGCAGGACTCCCGCCACTGCCTGGGAGAACATCCACGCGCTGGATGTGTTCCCGGAGAAGGTGAAGGTCCTGGAAAGCGACATGGTCTTCTCCGCTCTGGACCTGGCATCCTTCAGGGCCGCCGCTCTGGACAGCTGGGTGATGGAGCTCCACGACCGCATAGTCCCGGAGCTCAGGGACAGGGTCCGCAGGTGCAAAAAGAGGCACTCGGATGCCGACTGCACGGATCTGGACGCTGCAAGGTACAGCGCCATCAGGATAATGCAGGAGGAGATAGCGCGTGACAGCGCTGACTCCCCGTCTCTGCTCACAAGGCTCTCAAGAGCCCTTGAGGACAAGGATTATCAGGCGGCATCGGATCTGCAGCTGCAGACCGTGGAAAGGGTACAGGCTCTTGAGGCCGTGTACGCCGAGTACTGCAGGAACATTCTGTAGCGCGGGAGGCTGAGATGCTTGCACTTATAAGCGGCGCAAGCCGCGGGATAGGAGCGGCCTGCGCTCTGGCTCTTGCCAAAGAGGGCTGCGACATAATAATAAACTTTAAGAGCGACAGGACCGCCGCGGAGAGGACGGAGTCCCGGATAGGCGTGCTGGGAAGAAAGACTTGGCTCTGCCGCTTCGACGTCTCCGACCCTGCTTCCGTGCGTGCGGGCTGCGAGAAGATAATAAAGGACATAGGTGTCCCAGACATCCTCGTCAACAACGCGGGCGTAAGCATCAGCGGGCTGGTGCAGGATATGACCGACGCCGACTGGGACGCCCTGATGGGCGCCAACCTCAAGGGGATGTTCAACCTGTGCAGGGAGATAGTCCCCGGGATGGTGGAGCGCAAGAGCGGCTGCATAGTCAACATCTCCTCCATGTGGGGGCAGACAGGTGCGTCCTTCGAGTCCGTATATTCCGCCAGCAAGGGCGGCGTGGACGCCTTCACCAAGGCTCTTGCCAAGGAGCTGGGACCATCCGGTATACGCGTCAACGCGGTCTCTCCGGGATGCATACTTACCGACATGTGCGCGGAGTATTCCGAGGAGGACCTCGATGCCCTTGCGGAGCAGAGCGCTCTTGGGCGCAACGGCACACCGGAGGACATTGCCAATGCGGTGGCCTTCCTGGCGTCTGATAAGGCCTCCTTCATAACAGGCCAGATCCTCGGCGTCAACGGCGGCATGGTGATATAGAGAACCGTCCCCTATGTCGTTCCCTTGAAGATGTACTGCTCTCCGAGGAACTCGGTGATGGCCTTGAGAGCATCCTGTGCCCTCTGGACTCTGCCCGTGCGCTTGAGCATCGGATTGTTCGGCAGATCGTCCAGCAGCGGGATTATCGCGAACTTGTAGGGCGTTCCGTGGAGATCGTCCCTGTCCACATAGGTTGGGATGCAGCTGATGTCGGTGTAGGTGACCTCTCCGGTCTGTCTGTTGTACACCAGGTCCACATTGGCTATCATTCCGCGCTCCGTCCAGCGCGCAGCTCTGCTCTCCGCGGCGCTTCCTCCGCGCAGGGTCTCGTACCTCTGGTTGGAGATGAAGTTGCCCATGGAGTAGAACACCGGGACGGTCTTGGTCCAGCTGGTGGGCTTGGGCTCGGGTTCGGGCTGCGGCTCAGGTTCAGGTTCGGGCTGCGGCTCAGGCTGAGCTTCTTCCTTAATAAGGCCGAAGGCCTTGCGCAGGCGGATTATCCAGCTTTCCTTTTCCTCTTCCTTTGCAGGCTCGGGCTGAGGTTCGGGCTCAGCAGCGGGCTGAGGTTCCGGCTCGGCCGGGTAGGGGACCTCCACCTCTATTACGTCTATTGCCTGCATGATATGCGGGTGGGACGCGAATATCATGTCCGCTCCGGCCTCCGCGCAGAGCCTTGCCAGCTCCTTGTCGGCGTTGTCCGGAGTGCTCTTGTACTCGGTGCCCCAGTGGAAGTAGCATATCACCAGCTCGGCGCCGTTGTCCTTGCACCACTTTATCTCATTGAGGATGTTGTCCAGGTGCTCCTTGTAAACGTGGCCGTTGTCGTAGCGGAAGCAGTTGATGTAGTCCGGCGCGTCCGCGGCCATGGTGGAACCATTCATGGTCCTGTGGCCGTTTACTATGCGGGTCTCGTAGCCGAAGGAGACTATGCCTACCTTTACGCCCTTGACGTCAACTACCGCGGAGCGGTCCTCGGTGGTCTCGGCGCGCGCTCCTACCACGGCGTCGAAGCCGTTCTCCCTGAGCACCTTAACAGTGTTCCTGGCTCCCGCCACGCCTGTGTCCAGCATGTGGTTGTTTGCGAACAGGGCAATGTTGATGCCTGCGGCGCGGGAGTCTGTAGCCAGAGCCTCCGGCGAGTTAAAGCGCGGGAAGCTGGAATACTTGGTGGATCCGCTGAAGGTGGTCTCGAAGTTTCCGAGGGTCATATCGGCGTTCTTCAGATATTTTTCAACGTATACGTAAGTGTCGGCGAAGCTGTAGGATCCGTCCGCCTGTCTGGCGGCTATGTAGTTCCTCTCGTGCGCCATAATGTCTCCCACGCAGCGGAACCTTAAGGAGAATTCCGTCTGCACAGGGGGCTCGGGCACGGTGTTTTCCGGCGGCTCTGCAGTATTGGTGTTTTCAGCCGGCTTATCCGGCAGCGGCCAGAACAGCAGCCCGGCAAGCACTACCGCGCACAGCACGAACAGGGAAAGGATGAACCTTCCCCATTTGATCCTTACTTTCTTCTTTCTTCTTGAAGATCTCATGGTCCCGGCGGTCTGTGCCGCGCTCCTTCTTTAGTTTATTGCCTCTACTGCGGATACGCCGTCGGGGAACTGCTCTCTGAGTATGGACTCTATTCCGCCCTTAACGGTGGCCTGAGCGTGCGGGCAGCCCGCGCAGTGTCCCTGGAGCTTTACGAAGACTATCTTGTCGTCGTCGCTGTAATCTACGAATTCAACGTCTCCTCCGTCTCTCTGAAGGAAGGGTCTGATCTGCTCAAGTACGCTTATGATCTGTTCTTTCATGTTCTTTCTCCTTTATTTACCGCTGCCCGGAAGCACCGACGCTATGGGCGCTTCCACGCTTCCTGTTATCGATTCTATCAATATGCTTTTTATCGGGTCTCCGCTGGGGCTCATCGTTATTGTGCCCGTGGCTCCGGAGAGTCCGTTGATAGCGTAGAGCGAGCTCAGTACGGCTGCTCTGTCATCCGCGCTCTCGGCCTCGCGTATCGCCGCAAGCGCAAGCAGATAGGCGTCAAAGCCGAGCGCCGTTTCGTAGGACGGTGTCTCGTCCCTTCCGTACTTCTCCCTGTAGGACCTGAGGAAGGTCTGCGTCATGGAGGAGAGCGTCTCGTACGGGTCGTAGTCTATGGTGTAGTACGAGTTCTGTATGCCTGATCTTGCCCAGAGGCTGCTACCTACCCATTCGAAGGAAAAGCCCAGGGACTGAGTCTCGGCTATAAGCCCCTTCGCAAGCTCCGGATCCGACGGGAAGTATATGGCCTTTGCGCCGGCGGCTTCTATCTCCTCGAACAGAGCGTCATAGCTCTCGCCTTCGGCAAAGCTTATCGCGTACAGGGACGGTGTCTCGTTTCCCTTGTATTTCGAGAAGGCAGATACGAAGGCTTCCGCTCTCGTCCTCGAAAGGTCGTTTCCTGCCTGATACAGGGCGCAGGCGTTCGTTATCCCGAGGTTGACTGCAAGGAACTCCGCGGCTCCCAATGCCTCGAAGCTGTCCACCGGAGAGACTCTTGCGTAATTGGTATTGGTATTGGTTATGAGGGGGTTGGTGCAGGTGATGGCTATCGCCGGAAGCCCTGCCTCCTCGAATATATCTCCCGCAGCCACGGTCATGGTGTTGCCGTAGCTTCCCAGCACCAGCTTTATTGTCTCATCTCCGGCGATCTCCTCGGCCAGCTGCTTTGCGGTGTCGGGGTTGGACTTGTTGTCGAAGTATACCAGTTCCACGGTGGAGTCCAGGACGGTGGGGAAGAGCTTCTGCGCCAGCTCTATTCCGGCTATCTCGTCCGCTGCCGCAGAAGCATACTCTCCGGTAAGGGGCTCAAAGACCGCTATCCTTATGAGCTTGTCCTCCTGAGGCTTCTTGTGTATGAACGCGTTGTAGAAATTATCCCACGCCGTGCATGACGAAAGCCCGCACAGCAAAAGCGTGAGGGTCAGCAGGCAGGATATGGTTCTTAAAAGCGTTTTTTTCATATTAGATTATTTTACCATCAAGTACCGTCTGCCGCAAGGCTCGGATATACGACGGGTCGGATCCGCAGCAGGCTCCCAGGAAGCTCACCTTGGGAAGGGAAGGCTCTGCGGCCTTAGCGAATTCTTCCGGCCCCATATCCGCGGTGTTCGGCTTAAGCAGGAGCGGTATGTCCGTCTTCTGCGAAAACTCCTCTATGACGGGCTGAGCGTCCAGCGGTCCGAAGGAGCAGTTAAGGCCTATTGCCATGGGGCCGAGGCCGCTTATCCCCTCCAGGATCTCGTCTATGCCTGTTCCGAAGAAGGTCCGGTTGTTCTTGGCAAAGCTCAGGGAGCACATGAGAGGAAGACCTGTCTCCGCGGCTTCTTCTGCCGCTATCTTAAGGGATCTTCCGTCCATGAAGGTCTCCAGGACTATGAGGTCGGCGCCTGCCGCGGCGCCTCTTCTGCACATCCTCCTGAAGCAGTCCCTGTATTCCTCCTCGGTGATCCCGCCGAAAGGCTCCAGAGCCTCCGTGAGGGGGCCGAAGTCCAGGGCCACCTTAGTGCAGAAGCCTCTTGCGGCGTCCTTTGCAATGGATACGCCCGCGTCTATTATCTCTTCGAAGCTGCAGCCCTCCGCCTTTGCAGCGGGCGGGTTTGCGCAGAAGGTGTTGGAATAGATTATCTCCGAACCTGCAGCCAGGTATTCCAGGGCCAGTCTTTCCACCAGCCGGGGCGCGGCGACGTTGTATTTCCATACAGGCATCTTTTCTGTCCCTTCGGCAGCGGCCATGTTCCAAAGCATGGTGCCGGAGGCTCCGTCGAGGAGAGTTATCTTTTTCATGGTCTTTCTCCGTGTGCTGCAATTGCTTCTTTCCGCCGGCTTTGGCGGCAGCGTTACGGTATTATAGCATAAAATAATGAAGATTTCGCGTAGCGCATAAAAATTGCCTTCTAAATATATACATGTAAAAGCGGGCTTTACTTTTTTGTCAACTTATAGTAAAGTAAACAGTTGATGAAAATCTGTCATTTTTATATCATTTATTAAAAAAGGAGAAGCGATGGGTCTTTCCAGGCACCTTAAAGGGGTGCATGTAAAACACAGCAAGAACACCGCGGGGATGCCTATCATCCCCATGCCTGTACCTGAAAGGGTATACATACCCATGGTGCAGCATATCGGTGCGCCCTGCACGCCTGTGGTAAAGGTAGGAGACACTGTAAAGGTCGGACAGCTTATAGGCAATTCCGATCAGCGCATAAGCGCGCCTGTTCACAGCAGCGTTTCCGGCACGGTAGAGGCGATAACGCAGGGAATGACGCAGTACGGCAGAGTCGATACCAGCGTCGTCATCAAGTCCGACGGCAAGCAGGAGCTGCTCGACACAGTCCTCCCGCCGGAGATCAACAGTCTTGAGGATTTCGTCAAAGCGGTAAGGAACTCCGGCATCGTAGGTCTCGGCGGCGCGGGCTTCCCTATGTCCGGCAAGGTCAACATCAAGCCGGGCGAGGTGGATGTCCTCGTAATTAACGGCGCCGAGTGCGAGCCCTACATTACGGTAGACCACGCCGTAATGCTCAGCTACACTCAGGACATCATAGACGGCATACGCGCTGTCATGAAATGGCTTGAGATACCCCAGTGCCACATAGGCATAGAGAGCAACAAGCCGGACGCCATAGCCAGGTTCAACGAGCTTCTGGCAGGGGACCCGGCCATAAAGGTCCACACCTTAAGGCAGATCTACCCGCAGGGCGCCGAGAGGGTCATAATCTACGAGACCACAGGAAGGATAGTCTCCTACGGCATGATCCCCTGGAACGTGGGCTGCATAGTCATGAACGTAACGTCCGTGATGAAGCTCCAGCATTTCCTCCGGACAGGGCTTCCGATGGTATCCAGGTGCATGACGGTGGACGGCAACGTGGTGCTCCACCCGCAGAACGTGGACGTTCCGATCGGAACTCCCATAAGCGACGTTCTGGAATTCTGCGGCCTTAAGGAGGAACCGAAGAAGATACTCCTCGGCGGGCCCATGATGGGACGTGCCGTCCCCAGGGACGATTTCGCTATAGTAAAAGCCAACAACGCCATACTCTGCTTCAACGAGGCCTTCGCGCAGCAGAGGAAGGAGACGGCGTGCATCAACTGCGGGCGCTGCGTAGCAGGCTGCCCGATGGGACTTATGCCGGCCAAGATCTCCAGGGCATTCAAGGATAAGGACATAGAAGCTCTTAAGGAGCTCAACGTCCTCTACTGCATGGACTGCGGAAGCTGCAGCTATTCCTGCCCCGCAAGAAAGCAGCTCAACTTTGAGATAAAGCAGGCGAAGGCGCTGGTAATGGAGGCTAAGAAGTAATGGCAGACAGACATACTGATCTAATCGTTGCGTCCGCGCCTCACGTAGTGGCGCCCGCGGATACCGCGAGGATAATGAGGGACGTGGTCATAGCGCTTATCCCCGCACTTGCCGTATCGACATATGTATTCGGAGCGAGGGCCCTGCTGCTCACCGCAGTATGCGCCGTATTCAGCGTATTCTTCGAGTGGGTGACAAGAAAGATCCTCAAGCGCAGCAACACCATAGGCGACTGGAGCGCCGTGGTGACTGGCGTGATACTGGCCTTCAACCTCCCGGTGGGCATTCCTCTGTGGATGGCTGTCATAGGCTGCTTCATAGCGATAGTAGTCGTTAAGCAGCTCTTCGGAGGCCTCGGCCAGAACTTCGCCAACCCCGCGATAGTCGGAAGGATAGCGCTGTTCATAGGCTTTGCCGGTCCCATGGCCAATTGGGCCATAACCCCCAGGATGAGCCAGGCGATACTCTCCGTTGCCGAGCAGGACGCCATAACGGGAGCCACCCCGCTGGCCATAAGCGCCGCGGGAGGAACGGTGCCCACCAACCTGGAGATGTTCCTGGGACTCATAAACGGCTCCATGGGTGAGATAAGCGCCGCGGCTCTGCTGCTCGGCGGCATATATCTAATAGTAAGGAAGGTCATCTCCCCGGCCATCCCGGTGGCATTCCTCGGAACGGTAGCCGTGCTGTCCCTGGTGTTCGGGCTGGATCCGATATTCCAGCTCTGCGCGGGCGGCGTAATGCTGGGAGCCATCTTCATGGCAACTGACTACGTCACCTCCCCGATAACTACTCCGGGAAGGATAATCTTCGGAATAGGCTGCGGCATCTTCACCATGCTGATAAGGGTGTACGCTTCCTATCCGGAAGGTGTATCCTTCGCCATACTCCTTATGAACATACTTACTCCTCACATCGACAGGCTCACGAGGCGCAAGGTCTTTAAGCCTGCGGAAGGAGGCGCCAAATGAAGAACAATAAGCTGAAGATACTTACCAACGGTATCATCAGAGAGAACCCGGTGCTGGTGCTGGTGCTCGGTACCTGCCCCACTCTGGCGATATCCACCCAGGCAATAAACGGTCTGGGCATGGGCATATCCGTGCTGGTGGTGCTCACCTGCTCCAACATCATGATATCCGCCCTTAAGAGGATAATCCCCGATACCGTAAGGATACCCTGCTACATAGTGGTAATAGCCACCTTCGTTACCATGGTCCAGCTGGTGCTGAAGGCCTTCGTGCCGGCCCTGGACAAGGCCCTGGGCGTCTACATACCGCTGATCGTAGTAAACTGCATCATACTAGGAAGAGCTGAAGCCTTTGCCAGCAAGAACAGCGTGGTGGACTCCATGCTGGACGGCATAGGAATGGGCCTTGGCTACATGCTCACCGCCACCGTGATGGCCTGCATCAGAGAGCTGCTCGGAAACGGCACCATATTCGGCAAGGTCATTACCGCAGGCACCATCACACCGTTCACCATCATGATCATGGCTCCCGGCGGATTCTTCGTGTTCGGAGTCCTGATAGCCGTGGTAAACAAGCTGACTAAGGGCAAGGTGGCCGAGAAGTGCCAGAACAAGTGCCTCGGCTGCCCCGGAGCCGCGTTCTGCTCTGAGGTACAGAAGGAAGGAGGCGAGGAAGCATGAGCTTATCTGCAGTCTTCTACATAGTGCTGAGCGCTATAATCACCAACAACTACGTACTGGCCAAGTTCCTCGGCATCTGCCCGTTCCTGGGCGTTTCCAAGAAGCTCGACAGCGCCATGGGCATGTCTGTTGCGGTAATATTCGTAATGGTAATAGCCACGGCGGTCACCTGGCCCATCCAGACCTACCTTCTGGATAAGCACGGCATGGGATACATGCAGACTATCATATTCATACTCGTGATAGCCGCGCTGGTGCAGATGATAGAGATCTTCCTCAAGAAGTACATCCCGGCTCTGCACAAGTCCCTGGGAATATACCTCCCGCTGATCACCACCAACTGCGCCATCCTGGGCGTATGCGTGCTGAACATAGACAACGGATACGGTTTCCTTCAGTCCATGCTCAACTCGTTCGGATCCGGTGTCGGATTCCTTCTGGCCATGTTCCTGTTTGCGGGCGTCCGCAGCAAGATCGAGACCAACGATTATCCCGAGGCCTTTAAGGGCGTCGCTTCCACGCTGATAGCGGCATCCATAACAAGCCTTTGCTTCCTGGGCTTCTCCGGCATGCTGGAGAACATTTTCGGAATGTAGGTGACAGATATGCAGGCATTTATAATTCCGATAGCTGCGGCAGTCGCTATAGCGCTCATAGCTGCGCTGCTCCTGTCGCTTGCGGCCAAGTTCATGGCCGTACCCGTTAACGAGACTCAGGCCGCCATCAGGGCCGAGCTTCCCGGTGCAAACTGCGGAGCCTGCGGATTCGCAGGCTGCGACGATTACGCCGCCGCTCTTGCCGAAGGCGGAGATGTAAAGACCAACCTGTGTGTTCCCGGCGCGGACGCTGTGGCGGCCGCCATAGCCGCCATACTCGGCCAGGACGCGGAGGACGTGATAGAGCAGGTAGCCAACGTGCGCTGCTCCGGTCTGTGCGACGTCACCAAGCCCGAGATGGACTATCAGGGTCTCAAGACCTGTGCAGCAGCCAAGGGCCTGTTCGGAGGTCCCGGCTCCTGCAAGTACGGATGCATAGGCTTCGGAGACTGCGAGAGGGCCTGCCCCTACGGAGCCATCCAGGTCTGCAACGGTCTTGCCAAGGTCGACAGAGAAAAGTGCGTAGGCTGCGGCATGTGCGCCAGGACCTGTCCCCAGCACATCATAGACATCATCCCGGACGTAAAGCGCGTGTACGTTGCGTGCAGCTCCGCCGACAAGGGAGCCGTCACCAACAAGCTCTGCTCCGCGGGCTGCATAGGCTGCAAGCTCTGCGAGAAGGCCTGCAAGTTCGACGCCGTCCACGTGGAGAACAACCACGCCGTGATAGACATCGACAAGTGCAAGAACTGCGGCCTTTGCGCAAAGGCATGCCCCAAGAAGGTCATCAAGATGTACCCCAAGCCGCAGGCAAAGCCTGTAGTAAAGGTAGGATGATCCCGGAAGGGAAAAAAGACCATAAGGGCGCGCTGCAAAACGGCGCGCCTTTTGTAATATGAGATCCTCAGCACAGCCGACGACTTAACCTGCCGGTATTATCCGGGGCTGGGTCCTCGGAGGTGACGCTGCGGCGGACCGGCCCGCCGCGGACTTCGTCAGCAGCTCAGATCCGGCAGCGTGATACCACCTGCGGAGCCCCGTTAACACCGGCAGGCTCAGTAGCACTTCTCAGGATCTTATATGATCACGGCTGCTGGACCGCTGGGATGGCCCCCTGCAAGCGGGAGCGTGTCCGAAAGGCAGGCTTTGCGGGGCGCAAACTGATGATAATTCCGCACTATTTCGTGGGCAGCTCCGTATTAACAGTCACATAAGCGTCATTTTTATGATATATTATTATATTAGTAAAGACGCGTAGGAGGTCTCTGATGGCAGGAAAAAGCGCAAAGAAGCATAAGAGGGGAGCAGGCCCGATAAGCATCATACTGCTGCTTATAGCCATGATCTGCATAGCTTACGGGATAATAGTCCTCCAGTACTTCCGCTCGCAGAATTGGTTCAACTACATATGGTTCATCGTGGGCGCGCTGCTGCTGATCTTCAGCTTCCTGTTCTCCGGAAGCGCCGGACTGCCGTCCGTGGTAAAGTGGATTCTCGGGCTCATCATCCTTGCCGTACTCGTCAATTTCGGCATCTACGTGTACAGGGTGGCGGACTACGCCTTCAGGGAGCCGCCGGAGAACGCGGACTGGCTGATAGTCCTGGGCGCCAAGGTCAACGGGGACCAGCCCTCCACCGAGTTCTCCGCCCGCATAGAGAAGGCGGCCGAATACGCCGCGCCGCGCGTGGGCGTAGAGATAATTAACAAGAGCAGCTTCGACCACGGCCTCAGGATAATAACCACCGGAGGCAAGGGAGAGGACGAGGGCGCGGCCGAGGGCTTCGTAAGCGCCAGGGAGCTGAACGCCCACGGCATACCGTGGATACGGCTCCTGATAGAGGACAAGAGCACCACCACCGTCGAGAACCTGGAGTTCGCAAAGGAGATAATCCTTGCCAACGGCGGCAGCATGCAGGACAAGGTCCTGATAGTATCCTCGGGCTTCCACCTCTACAGGGTGTCCAAGCTGGCAGCCGCTGCCGGATATTACAACGCGGAGTACCTGGGCGCCACCGGCCTTAAGGTGCTGGTGCCGCATTACGTGGTCCGCGAATACGCCGCAAATATAAAGGAAAGGCTCCTCGGGAGCTACGGGGATTAGATTCGTAATTATCCATAAAAGCCGAAAAACGTTGATATCACCAACATATTGTGGCCCGCATCGCCTGCGGGCCATATATTTTGATCCGAAATGGAACGCACGGCACGGTGTGCAATGAACGCGTTTCAAATCGGGATGCGCCTTGTCCGGAAACCCTTGAAAATACTGAGTTTTGAGCGTTAAAAAAAAGATTAAAAAAATGCGGTTTTTTTAAAAAAAGTGCTTGCATTTTATATTCGTCGGTTGTATATTATTAGGGCTTGCTTAAGGCGGAAAAAGGGGCTCAGTATGCCCAAAACCATTGAAAAATGCGCTTTTTCGCCCGGCAAAGACGCAGGAAGTTGCTGCGCTATCAGGGAATTTCTGCAGAGAATTGTCGGCCCTTCGAGGCCGGCGAGGGGTTCTCGCGGTCTTCTTTTGAGGGGAGACTGATGAAACGCAAGAATGCGTGTTCAAGAGAGCCGCCCGGCACAGAGATAGCGAAAATGTGCCGAAATACCAAAGGACGAAAGACAAGCAAGGAGGAAAAACAAAACATGAGCAGTCAGAAGATCAGGATCAGGCTCAAGGCCTACGATCACACAGCTCTCGACCAGAGCGCCGCTAAGATAGTGGACGCTGCCAAGAAGACCGGCGCAGAGGTCTCCGGTCCTATCCCACTTCCCACCGAAAAGGAAGTAGTCACCATCCTCAGGGCGGTGCACAAGTACAAGGACAGCAGAGAGCAGTTCGAGCAGAGGACCCACAAGAGGCTGATCGACATCCTCAATCC